>JBIIXZ010000309.1:0-2546 GCA_044347055.1 Bdellovibrionia bacterium
GAGCACCGGTGACGCTTCGGAACTGGTCGACGATGGCGTCCTTGGCCTTGAGAGCGGCAAAGTGGGTGTGCTGCAGCTTCGATTTTTCGTTCTGGCTGGAGGTCACGCTGATGGCAAAGCTGCCGTCATTCTTCAGGTGTTCGCTCCAGTTGATGGAGCGAACGCCTCCGTAGAGCTTCTTTTCATCGGGAGCCGCAAACCGGGCGATCGGCAGCAGGACTCGGCCGGCCAGGCGCGACCAGAGGCAGATGCGGTAGGCGGTCTTCAAGTCGGCCTGAAACCGCACTCCCGCCCGCTCCAGGGCAATGCCGGAGGCGCCCAGACGGGTCAGTTCCTCGCCTAGAAGCGATTCGATGCCCAACGGGACGGTGGCAAACAGAGAAAGCAGCGCAGAACTGGCCATGCCGGTCCTCTAGCAGGGAAAGGGTTCCCCGGCCAGAGTCCAAGCTCTGGTGGATATTTCCGGAGTTCTTGGCTAAAACTCGGGCTTACCATGCAAAATGATTCCGCATTCTACCTGTCGCAGCTCGCAGAGCAGGAGCGTCTCCGCTCCAACCGCTTCGCGGGAGTCCGCACTGTCCTTGTCGTGCTGTCCTCGAAAGGAATGGCCTACGATGTGGACGGTCTTCGATCGAGAGTCCACGGCGCCTATCCGGATGCCGCCGTATTTTTCATGACGACGACCGGCAAGACTCTCGGAACGCAGGTCCAGGGGCATGTCGACCTGCTGATTGACTTCACGGGGCCAGGGCAGAAGCAGGGCTGGTTCTTCGCCCGAAAGCTTCGCCGCATGGCCCGCTTCGCGGTCGGCCGAAATGCCGGTCTTTTCCGCAAAGGAATCTATGATCGCGTGATCGACGAAAAGGCTCCGGCCAATGCCCGACTCCAGGGCATGACCACGATGGGGCGCGAGCGTGAGGTGCAGCGCATGGTGCTGGCCCTCGCCGGCGTGGCGTCGATGCCTCACTCCGAATCCTCGCCCGATCGCAGCAAGGACATTGCACTCGACCTGCCCCCGCTGGTGAAGGCCTGAGTCGGGCGGGAGGCCTCGGATGCTGGCTCGTTGGCTGAATCGCATCTACAAGGTCCTGATCTCTCTCCAGCTTGCCGTCGTGCTGCTGGTGTCACTGACTCTTGCACTGATCGTCGCCACGACCCTCGAATCCCGCTTCGATACTCCCACGGCGCAATACTTCGTTTACAAGGCAGGATGGTTTTCCGCTCTGCTCGCGCTCCTCGGACTGAACATCCTGGCCGTCGCCTTGAGCCGGCTCCCCTGGAAGGCGCGCCACATTCCGTTTCTTTCGGCGCATCTCGGAATCCTCCTGCTTCTGGCCGGATCCTGGATCACCCGCGAGCATGGCCTCGATGGGATGATGAGGGTGGCCGAGAACGAAAAGCAGTCGATCGTCGAGGTCGATGAGCCCCAGCTCATTCTTCAGAGCCCGAAAGAGACGCGGATTTTTCCACTTCCGTGGACGCCGCCTTCCGTGAAGTTCGGGGGAGTGAAGCTGCCCTACGGCCTTGCCGTGGAGGAGTACCTCTCGCGTGCCGAGCCGGTGTTTTCCTTTGATCCGAGCGATGGTCCGCAGGCGAAACCCGCGCTGCAGCTCAAATTCAGCACGAAACGCTCCATGGGCGGAATGCCCGCCATGGCGGCCTCGCAGGAGCTCTGGCTCTGGGACGGGGCGGATGACTGGCGGCAGAGTGACATCGGTCCTGCGCGAGTGATTCTGGGAGGAAAGAGGCCGGAGCAGCCGGGCCCCTGGATTTGGATCTCGGTTCGATCGAATTCAGAACTCGATTTCGAGGCTCAGTCGATGCGGCAGGAGTCCAGCCGCGGACGCGTGAAGATCGCGCAGTCCGGAACGGTGATTGATCCCGGCTGGAAGGCCGTTCAGATCGAAGTGAAAAAGTTCATTCCGAAGGCGATGCCTCGAACCGAGTACGTTGCCGCCAAGCTGCAATATGGCGCGAAGGCGCCGCCTTCGGCAATCCGGCTTCGCGGTCCGCGTCGGCCGGACGGCACCCCGGGAGATCTTCTCTGGCTGGGAATGGGAGACCGCGCGATTTTCGACTTGGGCGGCGACCAGATTCAGATCAGCTATGGTCCGAAGCGGGTCATGGTGCCCTTTGAGATCCGGCTGAATCGCTTCGAGCTGGAACGGTATCCCGGAAGCATGCAGCCCGCCTCGTTCTCCTCGCGTGTCACCGTCGAGGGGGGGCCGCAGACGAACTTTGATCGATTGATTTCGATGAACGAGCCTCTCGAGTGGAAGGGCTTCACGTTCTATCAGTCGAGCTACGAGGACGCCTTTCCGCGTCCGACTGTTTCGCTATTTTCCGTCAACCATGATCCGGGCCGCTGGGTGAAGTACCTCGGCTCGCTGATCCTCGTCGTCGGAATCATTCATTTCTACATCGCCCGCGCGCGCCGCACTCGAGCATCGCGTCCGGCGGTAACGGAGGCCACGACATGAAGCGCTCCATTCCCGTGATCCTGCTCCTTTCTTCGGTTCTGCTCGCTCCGGCTTCGCATGCCGAGA
>JBIIXZ010000310.1:0-2537 GCA_044347055.1 Bdellovibrionia bacterium
CCTCGATCTTTTCAGCCTGCCAGCCCAGCAGCAACCCCACCCACGCAAAACACAGGCCCAGAAATACGGGGGCGAAAATGGCAAAGGGGGCCTGAAGGAGAGGCCCGTCGGCACCGGCCGGAACCACTGCAATCATCGCGAAAAGCGGCAGGCTCTGGAGCCACCAGAAATGTCGCATCCGATGGGAGGACCCCGTGATTCGTGATTTCGAGACGAGGCGAAGGGCGTCGGCGAGCGGCTGAAGCAGGCCGGCCCTGCCCGTGCGATTGGGACCTACGCGCGCCTGCAGGTCCGCGCCGATTTTCGAGTCAAGCCACAGAGAAAAATAGGCGGCAACCAGAAGTGTTCCGAAAAGCGAAGCCCCCGCATTTTCCAGGCGTTCCGGCCACATCGTCGGGTCCATTATTGATCCACCTCGCCGATCTGAAGATCCAGGCTCGCCAGTGCCAGCTCGAGGTCCTCCACCGGAGCGCCCACGAGGAACTCGGGAAGTGCCGCCAGAAGCGGCTCTGACGGCGTCCTGAAGCGTAGGTCAACCGGCATGGTGCCCCCATTGGATTGAAGCTCAAGACCGAGCCGGCCACGGGGGGCTTCAACCTCGGCGAAATACTTGCCGGCAGGAAGGCGAGAAAAGTCGCCCTCGCTGCGATGAGGACCGTCGGGAAGGTGCTGCGAGAGTTCCTGAAGCAAATGTCCGCTCTGGATGATCTCCTGGAGCTTGAGGACAAAGCGCTGATGCAGGTCTCCCGGCACGCCGGAAGAAATGCTTGCGGGAAGATTCTGATGCTGCACGAGTTCGTAGCCGGACCTCGCCTTCCATCGCAGGTCCTGTTCGCGATCGAAGACTCTCGATGGCACTCCGGAGATTCCATGCCTCACCACCAGTTCTCGAGAGATCACGGCGCGTCCGGACACCCGACGCACGAAAGCCTCGTTGTAGGTCAGCAGGTCGTTGTATTCTGAAATTCTCTCCAACAATCGCTGAGCGACCTCTTGAAGGCGCTCCAGGAATCCTTCAGTGACATCCTCGCGAACGCCGCCAAAGCGGAGGAATGCAGGGGAGTGCCGCGAGCCGCTCACCAGCTCAAGCAGGTCAAGAACCGCCTCGCGCTCACGAAGCATGAAATGAAACACCGGCTCGGCTCCGGCAGCGCGAGCCACGACGGCGAGCTGGTGCAGATGCGAGGAAATTCTCGACAGCTCCGCAAGCAGCACCCGAATGGCACTGGCTCGCCCTGGAAGCTCGATGCCAAGAGCCCTTTCGGCCGCAAGGCAAAATACCCATTCGCCGAAAATCGCCGCCTCAGGGTCAAGCCGCCCCAGGACTGCGATTCCCTGATGCCAGGTGCATCGCTTCATCACCGATACAAGGCCTCGTCTAGCGTATCCGCCTTCGGTCGAAGCAGAGTGGACAACCTCGCCATCGAGCCTCAGTGACAACTTCATCGGCCCGGGGAGCATTGAATGGAACGGGCCCACCGTCCATTCAATCAGACGAGCCGAGACCTGTTCCGAAACTTTCCCGTCTCGGATGCTCATTTGGCGCTCCACTCATCTTCGAGCAGGCTCTCGCGCGGCATTCGGCGCCGGCGATTCAATGCCGCCTCGGCGAGTCCTCGGACCTTTCGTTGCAACAGGATCCATCCATCGATGATCGCTTCAGGACGCGGAGGACAGCCCGGAACAAAGACATCGACCGGGATCACACTTGAAATTCCGGCAATCGCCTCGCCCCCGCAGGCTGGTGCAAACACTCCGCCCGAGCAGGCGCAGGTTCCGACGGCCATCACCCACTTGGGTTCGGGCATCTCCTGGTAGAGACGTTCGAGCTCTTCGGCTGCATGAGTACTGATGGCACCGAGCACCACCAGAACATCAGCGGCGCGATGGTCGCTTTCAGGCTGCGCTCCGAAGCGCTCCAGGTCGTATCTCGCGGCGACAGTCTGAACGAACTCGTCCGCGCAGCACACGCCCCGAACGATGTGGTAGCGAAGAGCCGAAGCGCGCGCCCAATCCAGCAGTTCACCTGTCTTGCGGTTCAGCCACCGATTCACGTGTCGACACCCCTCCGCCCATCCTCTCCTTCAGGATTGCGGTCCATAGCGTCGACCCAGCGGAGATCTCCCTTGCGGTTCGAATAAACGAGCGCACATCCGCCCGTCAGGCAGACAACGATCAGAAGAATCGCCGCATGCCACGAGGTCTCGGACTCGGTCCCGATCAATGGCACCAGGAGCAGCAACGGCAGCGCGAGCAGGGCTCCGATCTGAGACGCCGTGAAGTAGCGGGTATTGAGTGATTGAAGTCGAGAAATGGAGGAGAGCGCCTTCGTTGAAGCACGAGGAGAGACCGGATGGATTCGCCTTGGTCCGATCAAACGTATTATCAGCTGCAGGACGAGCGGCAGCATCGTCACCGACAATGCGATGACGAGCAGGACCGAGTAGGCAAACCAGCCTTGGCTTTCAGTGGCCATCCCGGCCATAGGATCTCCCTCTCCTGATTTTTCAAAAACGCTACTGAAGTTGAAAAAGCGT
>JBIIXZ010000311.1:0-2536 GCA_044347055.1 Bdellovibrionia bacterium
GATCGCGCCCGAAGGCAGTTCCTGGAGATCCGCCAGCGCTTTCCTGGAACTCAATGGGCAGAAGCGGCCATGGATCGACTCAGAGGGCTTCCCTGATGGACAAGAATGCCTCCAGCTGGTCCCTGGGTGAATTCCTTCGGATGGAACGCGAAAAACGCGGGGTGACCGTCGAGCAGATGGTTTCCGCCACGAAGATCAGCGTGCGCCTTCTTCATGCGCTGGAGAGCGATCAATATTCGGAGCTTCCGGCAAAGCCATTCATTCGAGGATTTGTCGTATCGTATTGTCGCTTTCTCGGGATTTCGCCCCAAGAGGTGCTGACGCGGTTTTCGCGGTACCTCGACGAGAAGTCCGACGAGCGTCCAAAGCGCGACTCGGGCCATAACGGCTATGCCTTCGATCGGAAGGAAGGCGACGGAGGCAGGACGGGGCTATGGATCCTGATGGGGACCATGCTTGCCGTGGGTGGTGTCGTGATTGCCGTATTCAAGCCATCGCTGAAGCATCATCGAAGGTCGTCCGTCGAGAAGCTCCAGGAGGCCCACGCCAGTCCCTTGCCTTCGGGTTTGGCCTCACCCGCTCTCCAGCTGGTGTCGTCGACGGGGGCGTCGCCTACTCCGACCGTGGTGGTTGCTCCCCCGGCTGAGATCATCCCAACCCCGACGCCTTCGCCTTCGCCTTCGGCCATTGTCGTTTCAGCCCCGGTTCCGACTCCTGCGTCTTCTTCGTCCCCGACACCCACATTGTCCGTGTCCTCCGATCCGGTACCTCAGCCGACTCGGCGTCCTGACCCCATGCTATCGGGTAAGGACCTCCTCAAAGAGGAGATCCGGATCAAGTTCGTGGTCAAGGCACTGGACGATGTCTGGGTGAAGTTCAAGGTGGACCAGAAGGACAAGAACCGGATCATTCTTCGTAAGGGCATCATCCTGGTTCTGTTTGCCAAGGATTCCGCCGCACTTCAGGTCTCTGACCCCGGTCTGGTGCTCGTTTCGAGGGCCGTCGGAGCCCCGAATCGGCTTCAGCTGGTTCATGGCGAGCGCCTGTTAAACGACATTATTTCGCAAAATCAAGGGGTTGCGTCTGATCGTCGGACGATCTTTACGCTCGCAGAAAAGGGAAGTCCGTGGAGCAATCCCTTTGAGGGCGAGCCCGTTTTGGGGCCTCCTCCGCCCCGACCCGAACGCCCCGCGTCAGAAACTTCTGAGCCGTAGGGGTTTTATCCACACAAAAGTTCGAGTTATCCACATTGGATAACATTCTGTAATAATTAATTATTTTATCTTATAAAGACGATATTTGGGGATAACTTTTAAAGTTATCCCCAAAGCCGCTCTGGGAGCGGCTTTTCGGGAATCCTGTCATCTTTTTGTCAAGGAAGAGCCGCTACAGGAGCGGAGCGACAAGAAACTGTCTCTCGGACTTAGCGGTGAGCCCGGCGAAAAACGACAGCTCCCCAGGCGAGCATGGCAAGGTTTCCGATCTGCATTGCCAGCGCTGCAGGGAGTGCACGGGTCTCGTTGAAATGAGTCCCCGCCCCAATGAGCCCATAATAGATCACCAGGACGATGAACGCGATGAGGCCAAAACCCGACTTGGCGGAACGCGTGGGTTGAACGCCGGTTCCGACTCCCAGAAGCACGAATGCAAGAGGCGCCAGAGCAAGGGCGATTCGGCGCCAGAACTCTCCCTGGAGCATTGTCTGGTTTCGCGGATCGGATCGCGAATTTCGAATGGCCTTCCGGAGCTGCTCGAACGTCAGCATTTTCGGCTTGCTCCACATTCCTCCGGATCCGGGATCGGTCTTGAGGTGGAGCCGGTATTCTCCGAAATCGATCTTCTGGTAGCTTCCTTCCGAAGAGTCGCTCCGATGGATGTTGCCTTCGCGAAGCAGCAGCGTGGCGGCCGTTCCGCCATTGCGCTCCGAGCGAGTGGTCCATTGTCCATGCTTTGCCACGACTGTGAGAGGGTTCGTGGGCTCACGCTCGTCGTAGATGAACACTCCCTCCATTCGATTGCTTTTGGAGTCCACCCGATCGGCATAGATCAGCAGGTCGAAAAATCCCTGGTTGAAGGTGCCCTCATGGATGGAGCTGACCAGTCTGCTGTTGCCGACGGCCACGAGCTTTTCCTTGAGCGCCCTTTCCGCCTGTGGGACCAGCTCCATGTTCAGCAGCAGGGACGAGGCCGAGGTGACCACCCCGAGGACCGCCGGCATCACCGCCATTCGAGCAAGCGAAATTCCCGAGGCCTTCAATGCGATCAGCTCGCTGTCCCCGGAGAGTCGCCCGAAGCCCAGGAGCAGCGCGATCAGGTAGGAGATCGGAAGCGCGAAAGGCAGGAAGGTCGTGCAAAGAAGTCCGGAAATCTGCAGCAGCTGCAGCAAGGGAATTCCGTGGACGATGAAAAACTCGGCCAGGCGAAGCAGCTGGAACATCAGGAAGACGAAAGTGAAGAACAGCAATCCGCCGAGGAAGGGTTGGGCGACCTCAGCCAGGAGGTACCAGTCGATGAGTCTCGGGAATCTTCCGTGAGT
>JBIIXZ010000312.1:0-2534 GCA_044347055.1 Bdellovibrionia bacterium
ACGGCCGATGCAGCTGCGGCTTTAGCAGGAGCACGCGAACGCATCGCCTGGGCCATTTGAACGCCCGCAATCATCAGGAACGCCAGTCCGGAGAGGATGAGGAACAGGTTCATCCGGCCCTGAGCCATGAAGATTCCAAGCAGGTAGGCCACCCCCGAGGTGGCGGCACGATCCAGCAACGATTCGAGCGACAGAAGCACGGCGCGATGGCTGGAATCCGTGATCGCGCCATTGATGACCTGGCGCTGGATCGGCCCAACGAAGCCGACGAGCATCGAAAAGACCACCAGGCCCACGATGACCATGCCGCCCTGGATGATGGAAAAGAGTGCCACGACCACCGCGAGGGCGGCAGTCAGGATGGTGACCGAATCCACCGGCCGCATTCGCGCGAGGACGACTCTCAGACGAAGCGACGCAATCGCCTCTGCTGCCGTCATGAGCGCCATCATCCAGCCGAGGCTTGCGGTCGTGAATCCTCTGGAAAGCAGGATGGGCTGGAAAAGATTGACCTGCACCAGGCGCGCGAGCACGAACACGCCCATTCCCTGGATCATCAGGCCAAGAAGTCGTCGCTCACGAAAAACCAGCAGCAGCGCGTTCCAGAGAGAGGATCCGCGGTTCCTTGCCTCTCGTTCGGCCTCCCACTGACCTTCCTGAAGTCGCCAGGCGAACCAGACTGCAATGAGGGCGGAGCCGAGGCTCAGCCAATAGGAACCCAGCAGCATCTTCTCGGTCAGGTAGCCGATGCCGGCCCACGAGATGATCTTTGTGAAGAGGCCATAAGCTCGCGCGCGCCCCTCGACATGCACGTATTCCGCGCCGCGACCCGCACGCGTGTACGCTTCGTACAGGTAGGCATTCGATGCCCCCGAGATCAGGGAGCGCGCCAGAGCAATCAGCGCGAAGTGAGACCAGAACGTCCAGTAGGCCGGAATAGCCACGCCGAAGTCTCCAGACACGACCACGAGATGCGCGGCAACCAGGGCCACTGCACCCCATCGAAGGCTTCGAATGAGCCCGAACCGATCCGCAAGCCATCCGGTAGGAAGCTCGAGCAGGCAGAACAAAAGGTAGTAAAAGCTCTGGATGCCGAAGATCTCGCTCTCGCCGAGTCCCATTCGCTTCTGGACCTCGTAAAAAACGGGAAGCCAGAACAGCAGGGCGAAGAAGACCTGGAACGCGAGGTAGTTTCGCGTGAGCGGCTTCAGATCCAGGCTCGAGCTCCGGGAGGCGGCAGCACTCATGGCGCTCACTTCTTGGCCAGTCGGTTGCCGGTGGCGTACGGACGAAGCTGGAGCAGGATCACCCGGTCATCGTCCATGGCCCACTCGATATCGACGGGCTGGCTGAAGGTGTAATCCGGCGCGAAGTGCGACTGCAGCAGGCGTCCCGCAAAAGCGAGCTTCTGGAGCTTGTCCTTGGCGGCTGCCGGAAGGTCCTCTTTCGCGGATCCGAGCGAGATGGTGCGTCCTCCGCCTTCCACCGTGTTGTAGAGGTATTGCAGAGGAAGCTCCGCACCCTCGACGACGGACTGCACGGAATGCGTCGAAACGTTGATGTAAACATTCCGGAAGTCGCCGCGGCTCATCGGATTCGTGGTCACGAGCACGCCGCCGATCGAGGCCTGGACCTGCTCCTGCACGATCACTCCCATGTAGGACTCGTCGAGCGAGATGCCGACCTCATTTCGAAGGCGCACGCTTCGCGGAGAAACGAGCGAGGCCCAAACCTGCTTGATGCTCTCGAAAAGAGTATCCGCGCTCGTGACGTGCGTGATCGACTCGTAGATTCCTGCGGCGGAGAAGTTCTCGAGATCCTCTGCATTGGACGAACTTCTGACGACGAACTCGGAGACCCCCGCCATATGTCGGGCAATCTGCGAGTCCACGTAGCTTCTTACCTTGTCCGGAATTCGCGCAGCGATGATCATCTTCTGGAGCGAGAGTGCCAGCGAATCCACCTCGCGGCTCTCGAGCTCGATGGCCATCTTGAGCTTGCCGATGAGCTGCTGGATCCGAGGCGAGCTCTCGAGGAACTCCTGCTGGATCGAGAAAGGAATCGCGATGCCCCGGGGCACGACGAAGTTCGCCCGGAGGAACTCGCCTGCCGCCTTCGACATGTCGGCATCCTCGGCGACGCCGAGATACTTCGCGAGGTACGGAACGAGATGGTCGCGTGGAGGACGCTTCACCCGATAAAAGCCGGGCAGGCGTTCGCTGCCGTTATCGAGAAGGCTCTTGAGCTCGCCGAGGTTTGCCGCCTTCGTGCCGAACTTGTAGCGGTCTCCCTTGTGGAGCTCGCCCAGTTCTCGAATCTTCGTGTTCACCGCTTCGGGCTCTTCGAGCTTGATGTGGTGGACGCTCCAGGCCGGGCGTGAAATCTCGGCAGGCTTCTGAGTCCGCGCAAGACCGACCTTCTCGGAGTTCATGTCGACCGCGTACTCGACCCACTGACCGTCGAGTCCTTCGCGAGCGATGAGGTCGAGCACTCCGATCTGAGTGCAGTTTGGAACGCCCCAGCCCGATGCGAGC
>JBIIXZ010000109.1:0-8774 GCA_044347055.1 Bdellovibrionia bacterium
TCAGCATCGCCCTCGGATAGGTGCCATCCGCGAATCTGGCGGCATCGCGATTGAGGAGATCGAAGAGCGACTGAGTGACCTTCGCCTGAAGTCCGGGTTCCCTGACCCGGGTCGGAAACTCCTTGAAGAATAGACCGGTGAGGAACTGGAGGGATCTCAGCTGGGAAAAATAGGCGGCGGCGCGCGTATACAAGAAAGCCTTGGCTCCCCAGAGTCTCCAATCCATGCGCCCATTTTAACTCCGCCAGGCGAGTCCGGCAAATTCTGCCTCTCGGCCAGGGCGACGGACACGGTTAGACTCAGAAAATGAGCTCCTGGATCGTCGCATCAGAGACACACCCGAGTGCTCCGGCTGAACCGCTGGCGCACTTGATGACGGGCTCCGGCCGGCAGGCGCTGAAGTGGATCCAGGATCCAGAGCTGCGCGTGGGCGGCCTGCTCCTCTCGCCTGATCTCTGGGACGAGGACTTTTCTCTCCTCCTGCATCAGTTTCGAAAGCTGCGCCCCGGGTCACCGGTCCACCTCCTCATCGAAGACGACGAGACGGACCCGCAGCATCCAGCCTTCGACGCGACGGTACGCGTCCACCTGGGGCTCTGCGAACCGATCTCCTCGTACCACCTCGAGCAGTTTCTGGCCCAACACCCGACTGCCCGCGAGCCGGCCGCGATTCCGAGAGTGGACGTACTGGACGAGGGGGCATTCATCGGAGTTCCCGTCTCCGACTTTGAACACTGCCAGTCACTGATCTTCGACGTGCATCTCAAAATGGACGGCGGAAAATTCATTCGCCTCCTGAAAGCGCGCGAGCAAAACCCATGGGAGCAGCTTCGCAAATACCGCGATCGTGGCCTGACCCACGTCTATGTGGTGCGCGAAGCGCTGGAACGAAACCTCATCGCCATTCGCATCTTTCGGGACGGCATTGCCTCTCGCTCGAGCCAGAGTTCGGGAGCATGGTCCGAGATCCAGGCCGCTATTTCCGTCAGAGAACTCTCCCGCCTCATGGGTCAGGTTTCCACGATCCGGGATGTCGATGCGACGTTCTGGAACCGGAGTCGTGAGCTCCTCTCCTCCTTCCGAGCGGCCCTCGCAGTAGAGGGTCCGATTCCACGTGGCGAGCAGGCGCGCCGCTGGATTCGCAGAAGCCTCTTGCTCGAGCACTCGCTCTCGACCTTCACGGTCGCGGCGCTCCTCGGCCGCACCCTCCAATTCACGCGAGAAGACAACTTTCTCCACCTGGCGATGGCGGCGCTCTACCATGACATTGCCCTGCTGGATCTCGATGTCGATCTTCACGACGAAAAAGCTGCATCGCGACTCACCGGAAAAGCCCGTGATCTGTACCTCGAGCATCCGGTTCGCAGTGCACACCACCTTGCCACGACCCTGAAGGCCGACCCCATCGTCATCCAGGCCGTGCTGTTTCATCACTGGCGTCGCGATGGCAGCGGCGGCGAATTCCACGGCGTTCCGAAGCCGCAGACGGTTCCACGACTGGCCGAGATCATCGGAATTTCCGAAGAATGCTCCGGCTTCATGGCCCGCAATCCAGCCCTCGATCCGCGAATCCTGCCGAGTGAGTTTCTTCCGAGCGTCGATCGGAAATTCTCGGCAGAAGTACTGGATGGAATGCGCGCAGCCCTGATACAGCCTCGGGCATGACCTGTTTCCTGATTCTCGGTGACCAGCTCTTTCCGATCTCGCGCGAGATGTCGAACTGGAAGGATCGCGCCACCGTCTTCATGGCCGAGGACGTCGGCCTTTGCACTCATTTCAACTATCACCAGCACAAGCTCGTCCTCTTTCTCTCGTCGATGCGGCATTACCGCGCTGAACTCGAGTCTCAGGGATTTCGCGTGAATTACCAGGAGCTCTCCGACGAGAGCTTCGAATCGAGACTCGAATCCTTCCTGAAGAAGAATCAGATCTCCTCCGTGGTCTCGTACGAAATCTCCGACCGATTCTTCGAGGCGAAGCTCGAAGCACTCCTGCGACGCCTCGGCGTCGAGTGGACCCGCCTGGAGAGCCCGGGCTTCCTGACGCCGCGCCAGGAATTCACCCGATACCTGCAGTCCGTGCGAAAGCCCTTCATGAAGACGTTCTACGAGTCGCAGCGCCGGAGGCTCGACATCCTGATGGATGACCAGGGCGAGCCGGAGGGCGGTCGATGGAGCTTTGACGAAGAAAACCGCGATAAGCTTCCCGCCTCGGTCTCGCTGCCCGGAGTTCCTCCGGTTGCGCCGGAAGACCACGACGAGATTACGCGCGAAGTGATCGCGCTGGTGTCACGTCGTTTTTCCGACCATCCCGGCGATGCGCGCACCTTCTGGCTTCCGACGGACCGCACGGGAGCGCGAGCGTGGCTTCGACGATTCGCCCGTGAGCGCCTGGAGGATTTTGGCGCCTACGAGGATGCTCTCAGCGCTCGAGATCCGTTTCTGTTTCACTCCGTGCTGACGCCGTTCCTCAATACGGGGCTGCTGACCCCGCATGAAGTTCTCGACGCGATCGTGAAGGAGCACAAGAAGCGAGACCTTCCACTCAACTCCATCGAAGGCTTCATCCGCCAGCTGATCGGCTGGCGAGAGTTCATTTTCGGAATCGATCGGCATTTCGGCCAAAGGCAGCACGAGCTCAACCACTTTGGGCATGAGCGCCGGCTGACCGCGCACTGGTACGAGGGCACGACCGGACTGCTTCCGCTCGATGATGTCATTCGCAAGGCCACACGGTTCGGATTCGCGCACCACATCGAGAGGCTGATGGTGGCGGGAAACTTCATGCTGCTCTCCGAAATCCACCCTCACGAGGCCTATCGGTGGTTCATGGAGCTTTTCATCGATTCTGCCGACTGGGTGATGGGGCCGAACGTTTTCGGCATGGGAATTCACTCCGACGGCGGCATCTTCGCGACGAAGCCCTATATCTGCGGCTCCAACTACCTGCTCAAGATGTCGGACTACGGCAAAGGGCCGTGGTGCGAGATCGCCGATGGTCTCTACTGGAGCTTCATCGCCAAGCACCAGAAGGCCTTCATCAAGAATCCTCGCATGGCAACGATGGCACGGGCCTACGATCGACTGGCGGCATCCCGACGCGAGAGCCTCCATCGCGCTGCCGAAGAGTTCAAGTCACGGGTCACGCAGTGAAGATCGGCATCTCGAAGCCGAGAGACCTCTCGGCCGAGGAATTCCTCCTCTCGAGTTCCCATCGCGATTCGGTCGATGTCTCGGAGTGGGACGCGCTGGACCTGCTCGAAGTCTCTTCACGGACGCGGTCCAAAATCTTCAAGACGCTCCACCAGAGCCCGCATCGGACCGTGATTTCGGTGTCCTCGGCCTACCTGTTTCGGAACCGTGAGGCCGGCCGGGAAAGGATCGAGCTGTTGTCGGAACTGACCGAGGCTTTTTCGGCGATGGCGATTCTGGTGCGCTGGAGCGGTCCGCCCACCGATGGCGCCGCCGATGCCTCATCGCTTGGGGCAGATGCAGCGTTGGCTCAGCTGCCGCACCTACTCGCCAGTGGAACTGAGTGGTGGATCGACTCAGGACGCGAGCTTCCAGCACATCCGCTCGAGCCCGCCGCGGCCACGGACTCTCGCGCTGCTCTGGTCTTCGATCCGCTCTGGCACTCCGTTCCTCGTGGAGTCCGAACGCCGATCTTCAAGCTGCACGGCTGGCACCCCTCACGATGGATTCGATATTACGGGCAAGAGCAGTTGACCCGGCTTGAAAAGCTCTGCCGCAGGCATGAGCCCCGTGTGGTGCTATTCGGTCACTCCATGCGAAACGACGAAGCGCTTCGATTCAGGGCGATGCTCCACCAATCCGGCGAGCCAGCACTCCATTGATCTCGCCCGAAGCGCCCTGCTTCAGCGCCTCGAACCCGGCCTGGCGAAGCCAGGCCAGCATCGCCACCGGGTCGCGGTCTCGAAATCCCAGGAAGGCAACACCACCCGGCTTCAACCCTGAAAAGAGCGTGGCCAGCAGACGCTGGACGAGGTCTCCGGTCCAGCCGGCGGGCACCGCTTCGACGAAAACGCCATCGCGGGTTTCTCGCGGAAGGCTGAGGAACTCGAGGCGTGCGGCAGGATCCTGCACCTCGATCGACCAGCCCTCGGCGCGAAGGTCCGAGAGCACGGCCAGGCTCCAGCTCTCGCCGATCCAGTGGATTCGGGGAGCAACGGGCGACTGGCGTTTCACGGCATCGTAAAAGACCTCGAGTGGATTCGACATGCCTCGATCCTGCCACGAGCGCGCTCGAGTGTCAGCTTACGGGGCGCCGATTCGGGTCAGAAAACCGTTGAATGTCTTGCTTCCGGTGAACGTCCTCTGCCCCCCTGCCGAAGCGCTGGAGGCATTGAAGCTTCCATAGACATAACAGCCGGCAATATCCGACATCAGCAGTCCTTCGAGCTCATCCGATCCGGTCGAGCTGATCTTCCGGCTCCAGCGGGGCAACCAGGCACCCGTTCCTCCATCCAGCTCCATGATATACAGGTCGGCACAGTTGGTTGCCGTGCAACTCTTGGCGAGCCTCTGTCGATCGGAGTAATCGAACTCTAGATTCAAAGAACGGAACTCTCCTGCAATAAAGACAAACCCGTCATGGCTGATCCGGACCGATCTCACATTGTCAGCCCCCGGCCCACCCACCGGGTAAACACGGTTCCACGAGGGAGTGAGATCGCGGAAGTTGTAAGTCATCATCGCGACAAACCCATCAGCGGCACTCGGTCGAATCGACAGCTGATTTCCAAAGTTGGCGATCGTATAGCTCGTTGCAGCAGTCACCACCCCGCCGACCAGCAGGATTCCGTTGTACTCGTTTCGTTCCATGCTGTCCGGCGCACTCAATTCGAGCGTCAACACCCGATTGGTGGCCGTATTTGCCAACGCAGCCTTGCCCGTGCCCCCCTGATGCCACCAGACAAAGCCTCGGGGCGACACCATGGCCACAAAAAGGGTCTCGCAGGCACTCAAAGCCGGACAGTTGACCCCGGGAATTGCGGTATCCCCGGTTGCAGCGAGATGAAAATAAGTTCGACCTACATCGGTGTTGGCAGGGTTGTGAAATCCTCCGATGATCGGATAACCCTCGACCGGATCGACGACAATGGCCAGCGCCTGATCATGATTGGGGCTGCCCGCAACCTGATGCCATTCGAACCTGCCGAAATCCTCACTGGCGCTACTGTTCAACTCAGCCACGAAGATGTCGGAGTTTCCTCGAGAATCGAGCACCGCTCCTCCGGCCCGATTCAGGCACACGTTGATCACGCCGGTATTTCCAAAATAACCGGCGATCACAATGCGGCCGGAATCCCTGCCGACTGCAGCGGCGGTGATCCGAAGATTATCATCCGAATAGTGGCAATTTTTTTCTGCGGTCGATGTCGTGATGACGAGCGAAGCCATACGTTCCAGCGCCAGGTTTTCATTGAACATCGCCACGAAAGGGCCCGGAGAGATGGTGACCGAAGTGGGTGCAGTGCCAATGATATACTGCTGGGTCAGACGCCCCAGGACGATCAACTTTCCGCTTTGTCGGAGCAGGATATTCGTCTCAGGAGTGGTTGCATCCACCACCGTGGACGGAGCGACGTTTGGAATGTGGGCCAGCTTGAGTGGATTTCCGTCCTTGTCCTGCTTTTGAAGCAGCAGGTGGGTGCCGGCAGTAGCAATGGCCACACTCTGCACACCCGAGGTCCAGGACTGATTGGCCGCAGTGGTGGCACCGGTTCCTACGCTGAAAATCGTTCCAGTGGCGGCATCACTCACGATGCTGTTGACGTGGGTCAGGACCGAAGCGGCGTCGTTGTTCCGCCGAAACCCCCAGCTGATCCGAATATCCGGCGACGTCGCCTGAAGGGTGCCGTAGGAGGCCCGAATCCGGAACCTTCCCCGTCGCATCACCCTGACGGATGAAAACTTCGCGCCATTACCTTCCGGATTCAGGCTGGCGTCGATAAACGATGCTCCGTCTGCAAAATACCCAGTGCGGAGAGTTACCGTCTCGCTCGAGCCGGATCCCGCGATCTCGAGCAGCTCCAGCCGAACTCTTCCGGATTTGATTTCGGTCGAGTTGCTACCGAAGACCCGAACCTGAATCTCAGGCAGCAGCTCACCGGCATCGCGCATCAGATCCACGCCTCGGATGGAAATGCTCGTCGCAGGCGCAATGACCTCGACCTCCGCTGACTCAGCGGCCTGGGTGATCGTTCTTCCAGCGAAATCTTGAGCTCCCTGTCCAGCCTTGAGACGAAGCTTGAACTTCTCTCCGATCCGGCAACCGGTTACCGTCACCGAAACCCGCGCCGTCGTGCTTCCGATTCCAGAAGCCGAACCGATGGTGCCGATCGAACACGAGTGCGCCGTTCCTGATACCGTCGGAAGGATTTCAAAGGAGCTCTCAGTGAGATTCACCGACTCGATTCCGATCGCGTCGGTGAAGGTCACGCTGAAGGATGCCGTCGTTCCTTCGACCATGAGCCCCTGGGTGGCCAACAGGACGACCGTTGCCGTCGGGGCAACCGCGTCGAGATCGACCGAGGGTGCGACCTGTCCGCCGATGACTGACGAACAGTGCTCACCTACATTTCCATCAGAATCGGTAAGACGAAGCTTGAAAGAGTAGGATTGGTTGAACACCGCGTTACTCGTCAGCGTGACCGAGTAAGGAGTGCTCGATGTAGTGATGGTCCACGCGCCAGCGGGAGGGTCAATTACCGCGCCGGAGCAATGAGCCGAGCGATGCACCGAGACGACTTCCTGCGAAAGGACCAGCTCTGAGGGCGAGAGGACGAAAGTACCGACCACGATAGGTGATCGGAGTTTGCCACCAACAAAGGACCTCCACCCAAAAGTGGGCCTCGCCGGGCCTGTACGGTCGACCGTGAAAGTGACTGCCCTTCCTGAGCCGATACGAGTTTCGGAGGAATTGTAGAACCAGAGATAGCGAGTGTATGCTCCGTTGGTTTGAAAACCAGGAAGCGTCAGGTCAGTCGCGCAGTCGAGTGCCGAACTGAGGACAGGGTTCACCGGTGTCGCTGCAGATTCCGTGACGAGAACCTTCGCTACGCCAGCGCACGAGCTGACACTCACCTTCACGGGCTCATCACGGACAAACTTGCTTCGTCCGCTGAAGTACTTGGTCGAAATCGTGGGAGCGGTGGAGATCGTTCCGCCACCGATCGTGGCGCCACCGCTGTTTGACCCGCCACCGCCTCCGGTCGGAGGCGCCACCTTGGCAGCAGGATCCCTGACCGGCTGCTGCAGGAACTCGCACCCGCTCACCGACACCAGACCGCTGAGCAGAAACGCCACCACCATCGAACGCTTCACGTTCGATGGAAATCCTAGGAAACACCCCTGAACCCGATTCTTCCCCATACCTGACTAAGTCTGTCGGGCAAGCGGCGACCTGTCAACTTCGACCTCTTCCTCGCCCCTGTCCTAGCGGACACAGCCTCGAGTGTGCGAAGACGGAATCACGAATGAAAACCGTAGTCGTGGGCATGTCCGGTGGGGTGGATTCCTCAGTGGCAGCGCTGCTGCTGAAGCAGCAGGGCTACCGGGTGATCGGCCTTTTCATGAAGAACTGGGAGGAAAAGGACGAAAACGGCGTCTGTACCTCCGCCCAGGACTACGAGGATGTGGCGCGGGTCTGCGAACGGCTGTCGATTCCGTACTACTCGATTGAGTTCGTTCAGGAGTACTGGGACCACGTATTTGCCGAGTTTCTTCGCGCCTACCAGGCCGGCTACACCCCGAACCCTGACATCCTTTGCAACCGCGAGATCAAGTTCAATTTGTTCTTCAAGAAAGCGCTCGAGATGGGTGCGGATTACCTCGCCACGGGGCACTACTGCCGTGTCGGCGCTCCGATTGCCGCGGGGGCGGGCTCGGGCCATTCCTCATCCGGTTTTCGCCTCCTCAAGGCCGTCGACACGAACAAGGACCAGACCTACTTTGTTTATACGATCCGCAGTGAAATCCTTTCACGCGTGCTCTTTCCCATCGGCCACCTGACCAAGCCCGAGCTTCGCGCGATAGCCGAAGCCCATGGACTCGCCACCGCAGGGAAGAAGGACAGCACCGGAATCTGCTTCATCGGCGAGCGAAATTTCCGCAATTTTTTGTCGAAATACGTTCCCGCGAAACCCGGCGAGATCCGCGCGCTCTCTGGAGAGCGCGTCGGAACGCACCAGGGCGTGGCGTACTATACTCTGGGGCAGCGCAAAGGACTGGGCCTCGGGGGCGAAGGCGAGGCCTGGTTCGTGGTCGCGAAGGACGCGGCGAGAAACATCCTCTACGTCGAGCGCGGCGTGATGAACCCGGCGCTCTACGCCGATGAGCTCTGGGCCACGGAGCTATCGTGGGTTGCCGGACACCCCCCGGCAGAGGAGGGCCGCCTCTTCGAATGCAGCGCCAAGGCGCGCTATCGGCAGCCGGAGCAGCCGTGCACGATCACCTGCGCAGGGCCGGGATTTCCTGTCCATGTGCAGTTCCACGTCCCGCAGCGCGCGCTCACCCCCGGACAATCGGTCGTGTTCTACTCCGGCGACGAGTGCCTCGGCGGCGGCGTGATCCAAAGAGTGGGAGCCAGCTACCGCGAGCAGAGCAAGCCGCTTCCAGAGAAGATCGACGTGCCGCGGAACTGAAAACCTGAGGGACGGGGCTCCCATTCGGCGCTGGCTCTCTCGGCGCTGGCTCTCTCGGCGTGCGGCGAATCTCCTCCATCCACCACAAACAAAACACGGAAATCATTCA
>JBIIXZ010000110.1:0-8769 GCA_044347055.1 Bdellovibrionia bacterium
CGCCTCCAGCACCTCTGGGGCTTTCGCCTGGGGGATGCGGGAGAATGGTTCGCTGCGCTGATGGTCTGCCTGTTTTCCGCAGTTGCGGCGCTGGCAATACTGCCGGTGCTCCAGTCGATTCGAGGGCTTTTCGACCGGTTCGGAAGGAATCAGGCTTCCGGGGCAACCCTGGCTGCGGGAGGCCTGCTGCTTTCCGTCGTGGTCTTCGGAGGAAACGCCGGCATCGGATCTCCAGCGATTTTCCTGGAATCCGTGATTCGAAATGAGCTCCCGCTGGCGGCACTGTCAGCGCTGGCGGTTTCGGTTTTTCTGGTGCTGGCGGCCATGTACTCCGGCTGGAGCAGCCTGGGAGTATGGTGGCCGTCCTTTCTTCTGGGGGCCACGGTTTCCATGCTCCTGGCTCGTGCCCTTCTGGCCACGGGCTGGGTGCACTCGGGAGTTGCCGCAAACGCGGCCTTGCTTGGTGCCGTCGCCTGGTGCGTCGTCTGGTTTCGTACCCCGATTACCTTTGCAGTGCTGGCTTATGAGCTGAGTGGAAGCGGAAGCCTTCTCCTTCCAGCCCTTCTTGCGGGATGGATCGCCGGGGCGATTGCCCGTCGCTTTCCTGTCAGAGGCTGGATCCAGTCCGTCCTCGAAGCCAAGAACTTTCCCATCCGGGAAGGTCGTTCGGTGGCCGTGCTGCAGTCGCTGACTGCTGGGGATGCCATGGTTCGTGACTTCCAGTCGGTGCGCGAAACGGATTCCATCCGGACCTGCCACGAGATGATCCGGCAGTGCCGTTATCCCTTCCTGGCGGTCGTGAACGAAGCCGGTACTTTCATCGGCCTGCTGACTGTCGACATCATTGAACAGGGCCTGCATTCGCAGTCGACTGCCGGACTCGAAGGGCTGCTCGAGTCACGTGATCTTCTGTCTTCGCAGCCGCAGATGCGTGGGACCATTCGGACCGCCCGCGTCGGGACTCGTCTATCCGAGCTCTCGTCGGTGTTCGAATCGCAGATCTGCCTTCCGGTGCTCTCCGAGGAGGGGCGGCCGGTCGGTCTCGTGTTTTCTTCCGATGTTCGCCACGCTTATGATCGCGAACTGGCCCGCATTTCGTTTATGGTACAGGCGCGGCTCTCATGAAATATTTCGAAAATCTCAATGAACGGCAGAAAGAGGCGGTCACCACGACCGAGGGCCCGCTCATTGTCCTCGCGGGCGCCGGCTCCGGAAAGACCCGGATGCTCACGTCGCGAATTGCCTACCTGATTGACGGAATGGGAGTGCCGGCCCATCACATTTTGGCAGTGACCTTCACCAACAAGGCGGCCGGCGAAATGAAGGAGCGCGTCTCTCATTCGCTCCAGATCCAGTTCAACGACACGCCCTGGTCATCCGGGCCGTGGCTTGGCACACCCGAGATCGGCACCTTTCATTCGGTCTGCATGCGGATCCTCAGGCGCGAGGCCATTGCCACTCCGTTCACGAAGCCGTTCGTCATTTATGACGATTCGGACCAGCTGTCGCTCGTCAAGGGATCGCTCGAGAAGCTTGGAATCGACGACAAGCAGTTCTCTCCCAAGGCCATCCAGGCCAATATCAACCGACTGAAATGCGATGCGGTAGAGCCGCAGGAGCTCGAGCCGGAGAAGCACGACATCTTCGGCAGGCAGGTGAAACGGGTTTATGAGCAGTACCAGAAGGACCTGTTCGCCAATAATGCCATCGATTTTGGCGAAATCCTCTGCATGACCTACCGGATCCTGCGCGATCATCCCGAAATCCGGAGGAAGTACCAGGATCGCTTTCGCTACATCCATGTGGATGAATACCAGGATACCAACCGTGCGCAGTACCTGCTGCTCTCGATGCTGGCGAGCCGCCAGCATGGGGGGCATGAGAACATCTGCGTCGTCGGCGACGAAGACCAGTCGATCTACAAGTGGCGCGGTGCGGACATCCGCAACATCCTCGACTTCGAACGCGACTACCCGGGTGCCCGAATCGTCAAGCTGGAGCAGAATTACCGTTCGACGAGCACGATCATCAAGGCAGCGGCGCAGCTGATCCGAAACAATAGCCAGCGCCGTGACAAGACGCTATTCACCGAAAACGAGGCCGGCGAGAGATTGATTCGCTGCAGCCTTCCGGACGAGCGCGCCGAGGCGGAGTATGTCATCTCCGAACTCAAGCGCCGCGCTGCACGAGAAGGTCGAAGCTACGCTGATTTCGCTATTTTCTATCGAACCAACGCCCAGAGCCGCCAGTTCGAAGATGTCCTGCGCAAAGAGAAGATTCCCTACCAGATCGTGGGCGGGCTCCGGTTCTACGATCGCAAGGAAATCAAAGATGTCATGTCGTACTTCAAGGCGATCCTGAATCCGTCGGATTCGATCAGCCTGAAGCGCATCATCAACGTCCCGGGGCGCGGAATCGGCAAGACGACCATCGACAAGCTCGAAGAACTCCAGCTTCGCCTGGAGCGGGGAGATTTTCCCACTGCTCCTGACGGCGATTCAAGCCTCTGGTCCGCGCTCCGGATCGCGTCGATCGATTCGTCGCATACCTCGGGAGCGACCTCGAAGAAGCTTGCGGCCTTCACCACGATCATGGAGCGTTTTGCGGTCGAGCAGCCGCGGCTTCTCCTGTCCGAGCTTTACCACCTGATTCTGGACGAGACTGGATACGTCCGTGAGCTTCGCGAGGAGGGCACCGAAGAGGCGCTCTCGCGCATTGAAAACCTCGAGGAGTTCGACTCGCTGCTGCAGGAGTTCGAGGAAGATCTCCTGGAAAAGGTGCCCGAACTCGAACGGCCTGGGCGCCTGCGTGAACTGCTGGCTCTTTTCATCGAACAGTCTTCACTGGCCTCCGAAGCGGACCAGAAGTTCGAGGGTGCCACCATCCGCATGATGACCCTGCATGCGTCGAAGGGCCTCGAATTTCCAGTCGTCTTCCTTGTCGGAATGGAGGAGGGTCTCTTTCCTTCGATCAAGCAGTGGGAGGAGGAATCGGAGGAGGATCTCGAGGAGGAGCGCAGGCTTTGCTACGTCGGAATCACGCGCGCCCGAGAAATCCTCTACATGAGCCATGTGGCCATGAGGCGCATCTGGGGCAACGTTGGCTACCAGGAGCCCGCTCGGTTCTTTGACGAGATCTCCGACGACCTGATCGACTTCCGTGACCTCGCCTCCGGATACGGGGCTTCGCAGTTCCGCGCGGGATCATCGCGCTGGATGGATCGACAGGTGCGGGTCAGCAGCACGGTCACCACCACGAGCAGCGCCACCGACATGGCACATCGCTCGCAGCAGCGCATCGTTTACGATGAGTATTCGCAGGTGCCTCCTCCTGTCGTTCGCCCGACAGCAGGTTCAAGAGCCTTCGAGGAGCTCGTGGGTGCGCTCATCGAGCACCCTGAATACGGCGAGGGCCGGATCCTTTCCGTCGAAGGCAGTGGATCGGACCAGAAAGTCCAGGTGGAGTTCCGCGGTCGCGATCGACGCAAGTTTCTATGGCGTTACGTCGCGTCGTTTCTGCGAGGCTGATCGATCCGATCGTTGCGCCGCTCGTTTCAGTTTCGGGATGGGTTTTCCGATACTTCAGGCATGTGGACCTCACGAAGGAAAAGCTGGCAGGGCGGAGCACGGAAGAGTTCGGAGTCGTTTCGAAACCCCACGCTGAATATTCCCCATCTGCGCCGGGTCCTAGCGCGCATCTCCACCTCGAGTCAGGTTATTGACGCACGCGTCCTGCTCAACGACATTTCTCCCCGCGGACTTCGGCTCTTCTGCAGCCTGCCCCTGAATCCGGGTGACGAGGTGAAGGTCACGCTCCATCATCCGCGTCCGGTCACCATGCGGGCGGTCATCACGGAGCGTCGTGCTCCCATGCGCCAAGGCCACATCGTGAGCGACCGCTCTTACGTTCATCGATTGACGGCGGAGTTTGTCTTCTCCTCGGATGACGAACGCGCTGCCTTGGCCGAATTTGTCTCGGAGCTGGCGCAATGCCACGGAATCAGGCCGACCGCGGCAATCGGCGAAGTGGAGTTTCCAGGTTCTTTTGTTTAGCCTCTGTTCATGGGGCATGACGAAAAGAAGCCCGGCATTGACCGGGAATGGGTTCATAAGGCATCCCGGCTTTCCCGCCTGAAACTTACCGAGGAAGAAATCTCGGAGCTGGTTCCCCAGCTCGAGCAGATCCTCGATCATGTCGACCAGCTTCGCGCCGTCCAGACTGTTGGAATTGAGCCTTTCATTCATCCTTTACTGGAGCTCCTTCCAGGCGCCGAGTCCGCCTCGTTGCGGGAGGACAAACCACGCGATCCTGAAGAAGAGGGCAACCGAGCTGCAGCCATCCTCGAAGGCGCGCCGGAGCTCACGGAGCGCGCCTTCGAGGTGCCCCAGGCTGTCGCTCAGCGCGGGAGTCGAAACACGTGAGTGGGTCGTTCAGTCCGCGGTCTATCTCGGAATTTCATGAAGCACTGCTCTCGCGGTCCCTGACGGTGGAGAAGGTGGTGTCGTCGTACCTGGAACGAATGGCAGCCCATCGAGGCCTCTGCGCCTATCTCTCCGAGTTCACTGATCAGGCGCTCGAGCGAGCTCGCGAACTGGATGCACGGATTTCTGGCGAGGGTTTCGACAAGCTGATCGAGAAGCAACCTCTCCTCGGAGTGCCGCTCGCAATCAAGGATAATATTCATGTCCGAGGCGAACGGACCACCTGCGCCTCGCGTCTTCTTGAAAACTATCGCGCGCCCTTCGATGCCACGTGTGTGGCACGGCTCCGCGAATCAGGAGCGGTCTTTCTTGGTAAAACGAACCTCGATGAGTTTGCGATGGGAGGATCGGGAGAAAACTCGGCCTTCGGTCCGGCATTGAATCCGCTGCAGCACGACCGCGTGCCCGGAGGGTCGAGCAGCGGGTCCGCGGTGGCCGTGGCTGCGGATCTGGCCCTTGCGGCGCTCGGAAGCGACACCGGAGGTTCGATCCGGCTTCCTGCGTCCTTTTGCGGCATCGCGGGGCTCAAGCCAACCTACGGTCGAGTCAGTCGCTTTGGGCTCGTCGCGTTCGGTTCTTCGCTGGACCAGGTGGGCCCCATGGCCAGGAATGTTTCCGATCTGGCCAGGATTTATGAAGTGATCGAGGGGCATGATCCTCGCGATGCCACATCGGCGCGAATCGTGCCCTCGAGCCCCGCAACGAGCGGAGCACTTGAAAGAAGCGGCCCCCTCCGCATCGGAGTTCCAGCGGAATTCTTCGTGGACGGACTCGACCCGGAAGTGAAGGCCACCATCGATCAGATCCTGGATCGCCTGCGCTCCTCAGGGGCGACGCTCGTGCCCCTCTCGCTTCCGAACTCGGTCCATTCCATTCCTGTTTACTACGTGATCGCCATGGCAGAGGCGTCGAGCAATCTGTCACGCTACGACGGCGTCCGATTCGGTGTACGGTCGAGCGCAGCCTCACAGGCTGAGTCGCTGGAGGCCTTCTATGAAGAATCGCGCGCGCTCTTCGGTCGCGAGGTGAAGCGACGCATCCTGCTCGGAAGCTTCGTTCTTTCTGCCGGGTATCACGACGCCTATTACCGCAAGGCCTGCCAGGTTCGGCGGTTGATTGCCGACGATTTTCTTCGTGCCTTCGAGAAAGTGGATGTCATTGCGGGACCGGTGGCGCCAGGCACCGCGTTCCGCCGGGGCTCGCTCGAACGATCTCCGCTGCAGATGTACCTCAACGACCTCTACACGATTCCTGCAAATCTCGCCGGCATTCCGGCGCTGAGCGTTCCGGTCGGAAGCGATTCCGCCGGACTGCCGATCGGCATGCAGCTGATCGGAAAACCTTTCGATGAATTGACGCTGCTCCGGGCGGGACTGGCCGTGGAGTCACTCCGATGAGCGCGCACGACTTTGAAGCCGTGATCGGGCTGGAGGTTCACTGCCAGCTTTCCACCCGTTCCAAGATCTTCTGCTCCTGCCCCGCGAGTCCTCCGGCAGGAGCCAGCGTTTCTTCTTTGCCGGCAAACCAGAACGTCTGCGAAGTCTGCTGCGGACATCCTGGCGCCCTGCCCGTGATGAACGCCGAAGCTGTTCGACTTGCGGTGCGAGCCGGGCTTGCCGTCGGATCCCGCATCCGGCAATCGAGCGTGTTCGCCCGAAAGAATTACTTCTATCCCGATCTTCCAAAAGGCTACCAGATCAGCCAGTACGAGTCGGCGATCTGCGAAGGAGGAGTGGTCGAAATTGAGGTTGATGGAGCCAGGAAAGCGGCCCGGTTGCGACGGATCCACCTGGAAGAGGACGCCGGAAAGAGCGTGCACGAGTTCGGGGTGACGCTCGTCAATCTGAACCGCGCAGGGGTTCCCCTCGTCGAAATCGTCGGGGAGCCGGACCTCCGAACGCCGGAAGAGGCGGGAGATTACCTGCGCGAGCTGCACGCCATCGTCACCACGCTGGGAATCACCGACGGCAACATGCAGGAAGGAAACTTTCGCTGCGACGCAAACGTGTCGATCCGACGCAAAGGAAGCAGCGAATTCGGAACTCGGGTCGAGATCAAGAACGTCAATTCATTCCGTTTCGTCGAGAAGGCGATTGCCTTCGAAATCCAGCGACAGATCGCCGTGCTTTCAGCAGGAAAACCCGTGGTCCAGGAGACGCGCCTTTACGATCCTCAAAAGGACCAGACGTTTTCGATGCGAACCAAAGAGGAAGCCGAGGATTACCGGTACTTTCCGGATCCCGATCTGCTTCCGATCGTCGTTCCCCAGCAGTGGATCGAAGAGGAGCGTCGAGCCATCCCGGAGCTCCCAGCCCAGAAGCGCGATCGATACAGGCAGGACTACCTGCTTCCGAGGCAGGATGCCCGCCTGCTGACGTCGTCGAGTGAACTGACCCGGTTCTTCGAATCTGTCATGGCACGGTTCGTCTCCACGCTTCCCATCGATGGATTCGCCAAGACGGCGGCAAATCTGATCGGCGGAGAGCTCTCACGCCTCAGCCATGAGGCGGAGAAGGACCTGGACTCCGCACGCGTCACGCCAGTCCATGTTGCACGAATCGTCGAGCTGCTTCTCGGCAACCAGCTCTCCAGCACGGCAGCCAAGAAGATCCTCCATCTTGCGTGGTCTTCTGGAGACCCGGTCGATGCGATCATTGCCCGCGAGGGCCTGGTTCAGCAGAATGATGCCGGAGCTCTGGCACCACTGGTTTCAGAGGTCCTCTCGGAGAATCCGGAAGCAGCCGAGGAGCTTCGCTCGGGCAAGGAAAAGGTCCTGGGTTTTCTGGTCGGTCTTGTCATGAAGAAGTCCAAAGGAAGGGCGAATCCCGCCCTGATCCAGGACTTGATCCGAAAAGCCCTCCAAGCGACAACGAAACGGGAGTCCTGAAAGATGAACATGAAAAAGATCGTCCTGCTTCTGGGCGGGCTTCTGGCCCTGCTGATCGTTGCCGCTCTCGCCGTTCCCCTTTTCGTTGATGTTGATCGCTATCGACCGCAGCTCCTCGAAAAGGCGAATTCGATGATTGAGGGGCGACTCGAGCTCGGAAAGCTCAAGCTGTCGCTTTGGGGCAGGGTGAAGGTGGATGTTGCCGGACTGGAGCTCCAGGATGCAAAAAATCGGAAAGTGGTCAGCGTGGCCGATGCCTCCTTTGTTCTTCCCTTCTCATCCGTGCTCTCAGGTGCGCCTCGGCTGACGCTCGTGATGGTGAAGCCTGCGATTTCCGTGGTGAGAGATTCGAAGGGCGAGCTGAATGTCATGACCCTCGTGAAGAAATCTCCGGCGACCGAGCAAGCGCCCTCCGCCGCGCCGTCGAAGACCACTGAAGTTGAAATTCCAGCCATCGCTGCTCGCGCCCGGCTTGGTCTCGAGATTCGCGACGGGTCGCTCCGCTTCCTTGACGAACGGGCCAACTTTGAAAGCAGGGTGGATCGCCTCCAGGTCAGGCTCAAGGATGCCTCGGTAACCCAGCCCACCCAGCTTGAGGTCGAAGCCCTGATCGACACTAAAGTGGGCGAGCAGGTTCGAGTGGCCGGTCCGGTCCGCTTGGCGCTCGATACGACTCCTATCCTGACAGGATCGGAATTGAAGGAGATGGGCGCATCGCTCCTGGCCAGCGCCGATCAGCTCGAAATCGAAATGCCGGGGTTGTTCATGAAAAAGAAGGGCATCCCCCTCTCGGCATCCGGCAAGTTCGCGATCGGCTCTTCCGAGCTTCGACTGGACTCCCTGGTTGCGAAGTTCCACAACGCGGAACTCTCCCTGACAGGACGGGTGAATGAGCTTGCGGCGGAGCCGAAGCTTGCGCTGAAGGCCCGCACCAATCCGATCGAGCTCAAGCCCTGGGGAGAACTCGTTCCGATGCTCGAGACCTACCAGCTTTCGGGAAAATCCTCCCTCGAGCTGGATATTGGTGGCTCGGCCTCAGCCCTTCGCTATGGCGGAAAGCTCCAGGCCGACGCCATCGGATTTGCTCATCCGATGTTCAAGGCCAATCCTCGTGTTGACGGCACCGTACGCATCGCCACAAACCAGCTCGAGAGCATCGACCTGTCGATGGCAGCTCCGGGCAGCGACCTCAAGGTCACTGGAAAACTCGTGGACTTCCTGAGACCGCGCATTTCGCTCGATGCAACGGGCAACTCCATGGATCTGGATCAGTGGATCGACTTCACTGCACGAAAGCAGGCCGCGGCTGCGGCAGCAACTGGGGCAACTCCTGCTCCTGGCGCGGGTGGCAAGGTGGCCCAAGAAGATCTGGATGCGCTTCTCGAGCCGATGCGGAAGAAT
>JBIIXZ010000314.1:0-2517 GCA_044347055.1 Bdellovibrionia bacterium
ATTCGCGCGCTGATGGACAAGACGTTCAATGCCGGCTCGCGAATCAAGTACCAGAAGCCGGCGTCCGGTTTGATCCGGCGCTGGACCGAAGATCCGAGCAACTTCGTGGCTGCGGCCGAGGCTCACCTGCGAGAGCTGGGGCTGGACGTCGAGGAGTTCCGGCCGCTGCTGGTGCAGTCTTGGGAGCAGCGCGCCTACGAGAAGGCGATGCCGACTCCGGCACCAAAAAAGTTTGAGAACTTCCTGCCATCAAAACTTGAAAACCCGTCCACGGGTGCTATATCCCCCCGCCTACTACCTGGGGCGCCGGAGATTTTTTCCGGAGATGTTGGGCTGATGTCGTCGAAGCAAGGGGATCAAGGCGGCCGTGGCAAAAATCTTTTCTGGATCGTGGGTATTGAGGGCGATGACGCACCTCATTTTGCTGGCCTCCGTAGCGCCTGGATCGCTTGCCGAGGCGGGAACAGGCTCGAAATATCGCTCCAAGCCGCTTGAGCCCGTGCCGGTCCTCGACCGGGAGATTCCAGATCCGGATTACGCCGCTTCGTGGCATCTGTCGCGGATTGGCGCCGAGAGCGCCTGGCAGGTCACGCGCGGCGAGCGCCAGGTGACGATCGCCGTGGTCGACAGCGGCATCGATTACAACGACCCGGAGATCTCGGCCGCGATTCGGCGCAATGATCGTGAGTGGCCCCTCGACGGCAAGGACACTGACGGAAACGGCTTTGTCGACGACGTCATCGGCTGGGACTTCCTGCGCAACGTGAACCTGCCCCACGACCCGAACGGCCACGGCACCTTCATTGCCGGCCTGATTGCAGCGGTTCCTGAAAACGGAATCGGCTCGGTCGGGGTTTGTCCCGGTTGCTCGATCCTGCCCGTACGCTTTTCCGATCGTGACGGCTTCGGTGAGACCGAAAATGCCGTTCGTGCATTTGACTACGCGATCGCCCACGGAGCCTCGGTCATCAATTATTCGTTTGCCGGTGAAGGCAAGGAAAAGATCCTGGAGCGTGCCATCCAGCGCGCGGGCGAAAAGGACGTGCTCGTCCTGGTGCCCGCAGGAAACGACGCCGAAAACATCGATCGCGAGAACACGTATCCTGCGCGATATGAAATGGACAATCTGATCACCGTCACCGGCGTGGACGAAAACGACGATCTCGTGAATACGGCAAGCTGGGGCAAACGCCATGTCCACCTGGCTGCACCGGGAATCAAGCTCATTGCTCCATGGTCCGACCGCACGATCTGGAAAAAGGGCAAGGGTACCTCCTATGCCACTCCAATCGTTGCTGCGGCTGCAGGCCTGGTGAAATCCGCGGCGCCGCACCTCAAGGCAACCCAGATTCGCGAAATCCTGCTCGCAACCGTTCGACCGGTCGCCAAGCTCCAGAACAAGGTGGCCTCCGGCGGCGTTCTGGATGCAGCGGCTGCAGTGGCGTGCGCTTCGAAGGCATCGCTTCCCTGCTTGAAGTAGCTACGCTTCTAGAAGGACGCAGAGATCGCCGTGAGTTTGAGCAGCGGCCGAAGGCGCAGAAGGCAGCCGAAGCGGCTCGGACGCAAACGAGCACCCGCTCCGTGTCCGTTGAGACTCACCCTCTCGCCCACCTTCTCTGAAGCTTCTCAAGCTTCACAGCTTCTCAAGCTTCGCCAGAACTCTGACGATAAGCTCAAGGATGATCTCCTTCCTGAAGTGCATTCGAAACTTGCGCCGTGTGGCTGCCTCGATCGTGATCGCAGCGGTGTCGGGTGCGCTCATGCCCTGGGCTCTGGCCTCGGAAGTGAGCGACGGTCTTGAAATCAAGACCCACCGGAATTTCATTCGAAGCTTGCGCCGCGTGGCTGTCGCGCTTCGTGAGTGCTACTGTCAACCTGTACAAAATTAAAAGTATCCTTAAAATTTAAGCGGGTTAAAATAAGTAATGCCTCACGCGAGAAAGCGTCACCTCGAATCCTGGATCGCCAAGTTCATCAAGGCATCGCCTTCGATCAGCCTGATCGGGCAGCGACAGACCGGAAAGACGACTCTTCTGAGGCAGCACGCGAAGCAGGTTTTTTTTCTGGATAAAGAGTCCGTACGAGCCGACCTCGAGCGAAATCTCGACGCTCGGCTGAAGGCCGGACCCTTTCCGATCCTGCTTGACGAAGCACAGAAGCTCCCGAAGGTCTTTGATGAGATCAAGGCGCTGATGGATGAGCGCAGGATTCCCGGACGCTACCTGCTCACCGGATCGGTGCGACTGAATTCGAAAAAGCTGATTCAAGAGTCGCTTACAGGGCGTACCCTCGTCCTGGAGTTGCTGCCACTGGGCGTCGCGGAGACCCACCGGCGGCCACTTGGCAGTTTTTGGGATGTGTTGTTGAAAGCTCCTTCGCTCGGCACGCGCAACATCTGGGAGCGCATTCAGGGAGAGGCCTGGCTGACGCAGAAGGGCCTTGAGTCGCATTTGGCTTGCGGCGGGCTTCCGGGGATCTGTTTTCAGCGGGATTCGATTCTGCGTGATGAGTTGTATC
>JBIIXZ010000313.1:0-2517 GCA_044347055.1 Bdellovibrionia bacterium
CTATTCTAAGTGGTTGATTTCATGAAGTAACTTCCTGGGCCGAAGTTTTGGACAAATTCTAGCTTTACTTTGAAGGGGGGGGGGGTTAGAACGCGCCGCGTTAATCAACTTGGGGCATGAAATCCTGAACTTCTGCCTCGCAAATGAAAGGAACACCTCATGCGTCCTCGTACATCACTGCTCTCGTCGCTCCCCAAAACGATAACGGCTCTCACACTCACGGCGGCAGTTTTGAGTCCAAACGCACGGGCGGAACTCAGCCCGCTGCTTCTGCAGGAATTCGGTCAACGCATCGTCGATCAGGTCATTCAAAATGACGATATGTTCAAATCTGCCAAGGGCCGTTTCCTTGTGGATCGGACGAGGCTCGAGCAGAATATCGCGGCTGTCGAGGTCACTGCGACGGCCAACAACCTACCGTGGGCTGTTGGGATCGATTCGCAGTTGAGGAGCGAAGGTTCATACCAGGCGGTACAAAAGGCTTCACGTTATGGTGTGGTGGCGCGGGTCAGTGTCTCGGGCCAAACCTCAGTGATGGACGCCATTCGTTATACCGCAACTGAGCTGAACAAGGATTACAGCGCTAATGACTCGCTCGAATTGGAAGCGAAGTCGATTCTTGCTCAGTTGGAGAAGGTGCAGACGCTGAGCGAGGTAGCCAGGCTCCTTCGGAAACTGAAAGAAGTGTCCGGAAAGGCTTTGGCCCGCGAGATCGCGGAGGCTCGCCTCAAAGTTGAGAGCGCTTCGACGAACTGCGCGCGGGACGCTCTGGAGTCGGCGAAAGGCTCAGAGACTCTCAGCGACGCCTACTTCGACCGCTGTGTTGAGCGCAAGAAGGATAAGCTGAACATGCTTGAGATGGCCAAAATTGTTCAGGAGCAGGCCCAGATCGAGGATCAGGCAGGCCAGTCGGTCACGATCAAAGTGACCGACGCTGGAGGTATCCTCCAAGCCGCTCCGATCCAGGATCGCACGCCGATCCAGAAGTTTGAGAATAGGAGTCTATTGCTCGAGCTTGCTGCAGGATCAGTCACTGGAACGACCGAAGCGTTCATCGGACTGAGAAAGCATGACTTTGAACGGATTGAGAGGAAGTACAAGGACGCATTGCTCAAGTTCCAGGTCCAGGGACCTCATCAGACCAAGAGGTACGAGGAAGACCTCAAGGAAATCGTGAGCACCGTAAAGAAGTTCATCAGGAACTCGCGATAATCTCTCGAGACTCTTCCAGCATGCGGCGACGGCGGCGGTTTCACAAAAGAAACCCCGCCGTCGTGGTTTTGTGAGCCCGTGCGCATTGCATCAGTCGCAAATCAGAAGAATGCTCCGACATCTCGGATCACGCCAGAGACTCCCAAGGGTGGATGTGCACGGAACGAACCTTTTCGGACTGCCTGATGCCACCAAGCGAGATCAAATCGGCCTTCGGAAAATGTTTTAGCTTTGCCGACTCGAGAACCAGCAGCTCTCGCTCGTCGATGCCTTCTCGGTCCAGCAGTTTGAGCAGGGTGGTTTTGCCAGGCTCCTCCCAAACGCCGTGAATGAGGCTTCCCTTGCTGGTGCGATAGTAGGACAACAGTACATTTCCATCCAGTCCATGAGAGGCGAGACGTGACAGTACCTCCAGGTAGAACCAGGTCTTCAGCTGTTTTTCGAAGCTGGCGCCCAGCTGGGTGGCCAGACCCGGGTCGCACAAGTAATAATGCGGCTTCCCAGTTCCCGCTGGATGCGGCGGAATCTCATGAATGACGAACAAGGTTTTCAGTGCGTCGAGCATCGTGCGAATCGAGGTCGGAGAAATTCGCAGGGCTCGCGACAGGTGAACGGCGTCTGGTTCGCGAGCGAGGACGATCTCGCGCAGCACTCGTCGAAGGAGAACGGGATTGAGGCGACGTGTGGGAATCTGCAGGGCGTCCCTCTCCACCGTCAGTGACAGCCAATCCTCAAACTGGCCCTGCCGTTCACTTTCGGAGCGGGTCGCAAAAATTCCTGGCATTCCGCCACGGTGGAGAAATTGCAGCAACGCCCGACGGTTGACTCGCGGTCGCGTGGACAGAAAGAACGTGCGGCTTTTTTCCTGCTTCAGGCCGAGGGTCTCGCCGAGAGTCATTGGAAAAAGTCGAAGACGCGACAGCCTTCCGGTGAGAGCTTCGCGAATCTTCATGGCCTTTGAAAATTCAGTCGAGCCAAGAAGCAGATACTGTCCGGGGCGCCGATTCTGGTCGACCAGCGCCTTGATGGCATCGAAAAGTTTCGGTGCCTTCTGCGCTTCGTCCAAAATCACGATTCCTGAGTCCGAAAGCGCCTCCAAGAAGGACTCCGGTCGGGCGATTGCCGAGTCGAGCACGGAAGGAAGATCCAACGTGCGATAAACGGAACCCTTGACCGTGGAGGGAAGGAGTTCTCGAGCGAGGGTGCTCTTTCCGCATTGCCTCACGCCTTGTATGGAGACGACTGGTGAGTACTGCAGTTTTTTCTGCAGCAGCGAAAGGGCGTGTCTTGCTCGTAAGTGGGGCA
>JBIIXZ010000111.1:0-8712 GCA_044347055.1 Bdellovibrionia bacterium
CGGAGATCTTCTTGCGAAGTCCCTTGAAGGCGATGCGCTCTTCGGTCTGGGCTCCGGCCACAGGAGCGCGGAACGGCAGGGTCTTGGCGACCTGCGGAGCAGCAGCTGCGACAGCGCCGGTTCCGCGAGCCATCGATCCGCCACCCTTGACGAAATTCTCCACGTCTTCGCGCATCACGCGGCCGTGCGGGCCGGAGGCTGGAACGTTGGAGAGATCGACACCCTGTTCACGAGCCATGCGGCGCGTGGCGGGAGCTGCGAGAACGCGGGATTCCGGCGAGAGTCCGCCGGTGATCAGATTGGAAGCTGCGGGAGCTGCTGCGGCGGGCTTTGCGACAGGAGCCGCGTGCATCGCTGCAGGCGCAGAGGCAGAGGCCTGCACCGCTGCGGGCGCGGGAGCAGGAGCAGCTGCAGTTGCTGCCGGAGCGGAAGCGCCGGCCTTCTTGCCGTCTTCAAACGTCACGAGGACCTGGCCGACGTGGACGGTCTCGCCTTCCTTCGCGCGGATTTCCTTGCAGACGCCGTGGAACGGAGAAGGAATTTCAATCGTGGCCTTGTCGGTCATGATTTCGCACAGGATCTGGTCGTCCTTCACGAGATCACCGACCTTGACTTTCCACTTCACGAGTTCGCCTTCGTGGACGCCTTCACCCAGTTCCGGAAGTTTGAATTCCATGTCTGCTTTCTCCTTGAGCTCTCGGTTTAACTCTTCTTGTGGCTGCTGATCTTGCGATCGCGCTCGACCACGCCCTTCATGAAAAACTCGGCTGCCTTGTAACTCGACCGAACCATCGGCCCTGCAGCCACGTACAAAAACCCTTTATCGCGGGCCATCGTGCCCAGTCCGTCGAACTCGTCCGGCGAATAGTACTTCTCGACCGGCAGGTGCTGAAGCGACGGACGCAGGTACTGGCCCAGCGTCAGCACGTCCACTTCATACGCCATCAAGTCGTCGTAGGCCTCGTTCAGTTCGGACTCGGTTTCACCGAGACCCAGCATGATCGCGCTCTTCGTGTACATCTTCGAGCGACCGCTCTCCACCGACCACTGCTTGGCAAAGCGCAGCGTCGCGAGCGACTGCTCATAGCCGGCGCGCGGATCGCGAACGCGGTACTGCAGGCGCTTCACCGTCTCGATGTTGTGCGCATAGACGTCGAGGCCCGAGTCGACGATCGTCTTCACGGCTTCACTATCGCCGCGGAAGTCCGGAACGAGCGCTTCGATGATGACCTTCGGATCGCGGCGCTTGATCTCGCGGATCGTTTCCGCGAAGTGCCCTGCCCCGCCATCGGCCATGTCGTCTCGATCGACGGAAGTCAGTACCACGTACTGCAGTCGCAGCGACGCAATGCTTTCGGCGATCATGGCGGGTTCGTTCGGGTCGAGTGGCGGAGGACGGCGCGCCGTCTTGATCGCGCAGAAGCGGCAGGCGCGCGTGCAGGTGTCGCCACCCAGCATGAAGGTTGCGGTGCCGCTCGCCCAGCACTCGGACACATTCGGGCAACGGGCCTCTTCGCAGACCGTGTGAAGATTGCGCTCACGCAGCATCTGCTTGATTTCGGTATAGGCCTCTCCCCCCGGTGGGCGAATCTTGAGCCACTCAGGCTTGCGCGACTGAAGGATCTTGGCCGCCTCGGAAGGCGCCAGCGGACGTGCCTCACCTGACCGCGAGCGGCTCACTGGAGCAGCGCAACCGAGCGAGGGCTGGTCGAGCGCTTCTTCAGGGATGACGGGCAATTCCTTGAGGAAAGTCATGGGGGTGGCGCTCTTATAGTGCGCCCCGCCACCCCCGGCAAACAAAAAACCCGCTGGAACGGGGCCACCATTCCAGCGGGTGAGAGAGGAAGTCCTCGCGGACTTCCAGAGAGCGAAGTCCTCACGGACTTCCAGAGAGCGAAGTCCTCACGGACTTCCAGAGAGCGAAGTCCTCACGGACTTCCAGAGAGCGAAGTCCTCACGGACTTCCAGAGACAGAGGAGTACCCGCATCCTGCGGATCAAAACCGTGGAGTGCATCCCAAGTGCCAGAATCCCCAAAAGAAAAGGGGCCCGGAACGATTCATTCATCCGAGCCCCCGGGGGGAGTAGAGAGAGAACAACGAGGCCTGAGGGGGATCACGCCTCGAGATGCACCGACCGGGACCGCCGGCCGGAACCTGAAAAACCTACCGGGCCGTTCCTGCGGCTATCGCCAGCTGTGGCGAGGCCTGCGGGATCACGCCCTGCGGAATCGGGCTCATGCCCACTCCGCTCCAAAACTGTGCCGCCTGGTACCAAGGGGCTGAAGGCCCGTTCCAGAGCGAGTTCATGGCCAGATACGGGTGGAGAAGACCTGGCTGCGCCGAGGACGGTCCCCAATTCCAGACGATCGAATCCGGGTCCACCAGGGGCTTCGGAGCCAGACTGAAACCGGAAGGAAGGTATTCCGCGTTCACGCGCTCCATCCACGACGGCGTTGGCGGCGGAGTGGATCCGCCGGAAAGATTCCAAAGATTCGGAAAGGACAAGGCGGATTGAGCCGGAATCAGCCCCGTGCTCGGAAGAAAGCTCCCGAAGGGCTTTCCGAGGGTGCCCGAGGCATCCACCGCCGCCAGTCCTGGAATTTGCGATTCCAATCCCAACGCCGCGATTGGAGATGCCGATGGAAGCTGGCAGTTGTCGCAGACCGGGCCGAACCCTGCCGAAGCAGTGAAGCTGACCAGGAGTGCCGCCCCTGCTCCCCACCAGCGATTCGCACTTTTTACCGCACACGTTCTACGTTTCACGAGCGGGGCCTAGTGCATGCGAAATGCCAAGCTGCGTCATTTTCGACCCACCCATAAAGATTGAGAATCACTGGATAATTCTCAGCGCCTTGGAACCCACTTTCTTCGCTCATCGGTCCGCAGGTGTAAAAAGACCTGACAGGTGGACAGCACCTTTCCACGCTGGGACACTAGTAGAATCCATGAGGGGTTCCGAAAAGACGGCACGAAAACGGCCGATTCGACATCAGATTAACGGCCAGATCAGCGGCCAGATCAGCATTGTCGCCGCAGCGCTGATGGGCACCACGTTCTTCCTGTTCTTCGCGTTCGTCGTGAATACGGGAATGCTCGTCCACGCCAAGATCAACCTGCAGAACGCGGCCGACGTGGCCGCCTACGCCGGGGCAGCGTCGCAGGCCCGCCACCTCGAAAACATCGGCATCCTGAATTACGAACTTCGTCGCCAGTACAAGCGCTTCCTGTTCCGATACTACGTCATCGGAAACCTGACCCGCCCCAACGAACCCGCCGGAGGAGAATACCGGTTCGGAGCCTACCGTTCGGGAACCAATCCGAGGCAGTTCGTGAATCTGGGAATTCCCGCAGTCTGCCTCGAATTCAAGAAGAACGACAATTACTGCGCGATCTATGACCTTCAACCGGTCACTGCTCCCGACAACCCCTTTTTCCTGGATGCCATCGGCCAGGCGCTCAAGGAGGTCCTCGACAACATCGAGCAGATCCGTAAGCGCAATTGCAGCGGACTCAGCCAGGCCAACATCCTGGCCCTCTACCTGTGGCTCTACAATACGAACCCTGACGGATCCGGCAATCTCATCAGCAGCACGTTCAATGACCCGGAGACCCGGCAGGCCCTGCGGACCCTGCCGGCCATTACCAAGGGCCTCGGGGTTGTGCCTCGAAACCTCATCACGCTTCAGCGAATCAAGACCCTCGAGAAGATCGTGAACATGCCCGCCGAAAGAGGCGTGACTTCGGATGGCGTCAGGAGCCTGGAGCAAAAGCCGAATCCGATGACCTACGAGCGCACCGTCCTGGCGTTCAAGTCCGCGGAAAGAACTCTCGGAGGCTCTCTCTTTCCGGAAGGCAAGTTCCAGATGGACGAGCTCCTGCCCTCCGGTGCCAAACCCCTTTTGGAGCTCGAACCTCTCTTTTCGAGCTTCACCACCTACGCCACCTACATCGCTGCCACTGACGGCAATGCAAAGACCGACTGCAAGCAGCGGCTGCTGAGCATTCCGATCCGAGATACCACTCTGCCGGTGGGCGCCTCCAAGGTCGGGCCGACGACTTATTATGCCGTCCGGGTGCGAGGCACGCCCAACCTGCTCTTCAATCCGTTCAACTTGACCTTGGAAGCCTTTGCTGCCGCCCGACCTTTTGGAGCTCGCCTCGGACCAGCGGCTGCTGCGGGACTCAACTCCGAATTTTTTATTCAGAAAGACCCGATTCCACCGGCCAACTTAGGCTCCGTCGGAAGCATGACCGGAGGCAGTCCGAACATGGCCTTTCGTCCTGGAGACAGCCTGGGCCTCTACAATACGGCATTGTTTCGAGGGCTGGTAAATTACATCAAATCAGGCTCTGGTGAGACGATTGACCCGAACCGGCTGGTCCAGGCAGAGGCCATTGCCGCCCTGCCCAACCAGGCCGAATACGGCAGGTACATCATCCCGACGGATTACAACTCTGCCGGAGACCAGCCTCCGAACGCCCTCGACTACAAGAATTACTTCGTCAATGGCAGCTCCTACTCTTTTTACGCCCCAGTGAGCCTGGACGGCGGAGCCAATGCTCGGAGCGAAGTGGAGAACATCCTGACGCAACATCCCGAACCCGAGGGTTTGAGTGGACTGAAAAGCAAACTCCGAAAAGACCTGAACGAGTACTTTGGTCGTCTGGGAACGAACTCCGGCGAAGGAGGAGAAGGCATCCAGATCGCCCGGGTCATGGACCCGATGCGCGACATCACCGGCGCGGATGTCTCGGGACTGGCCGGTACCATCATCCCGAAGATCACGAACGGCGAACTTCGGCCCTGGTTTTCCGGAAGAGACCTGGCTCCGCTCCGCTCACAGAATGGCCGAGTCGGCTATAGCGTGAAGCTCGTCTCCTTCAAGTCACTCCAAAGTTCAGGTGTTTCCGTCTCGGGCGCGGAGTCGGATCCGACTCCGTACATCGATCATTGAAGTTGCAAATAGCTCGGGTGAGCGGCTAAATCAGGTCTCACTTTTTAGAAACAGTTCTGAACAGGAGACCATCATGGCGAAGAAGAAAAAGCCCGCAAAGAAGGCAGCCGGAAAAAAGGCCGCACCGAAGAAAAAGACCGCAAAGAAGGCTTCGAAAAAGCCGGCAAAGAAGGCCGTCGCGAAGAAGGCTGCTGGCAAGAAGAAGCCAGCCAAGAAGGTCGCGAAGAAAGCTGCTCCGAAAAAGGCAGCCAAGAAGGCTGCTCCGAAAAAGGCCGTTGCCAAGAAGACTGCACCGAAGAAGGCCCCGGCCGTGAAGGCTGCTCCGGCTGCCGCAGCAGCTCCGATGGCTGCCGGCCTTGCTACCGGCGCCACCCTGAGCCAGGCCTTCGGCTACGGCTCGAACAAGCCCGAAGCAGCTCCGGCCGAAGAAGAAATGGCCTTCGAATCCTCGGACGAATCCGAAGAGTAAGTCGAAGCCTGAAAGTTCTCGAAAGCCCGGCTGGTGGCCCTGCCCCCGGTCGGGCTTTCGTGTTTCCGGCCTTTCCTCCCGGCCCCCTCCCTGCTAGACCGCAGGCATGGAAATTCGCGACCTGATTCACGGTTCCGTGGCCCTTCATCCGGCCGAGCTGGGCGTCCTCGATTCGCGCTATTTCCAACGCCTGCGCAACATCCGCCAGCTGGGATTTGCCGAGTACTCGTTTCCGAGCGCCACCCATAACCGCTACATCCACAGCCTCGGGGCGATGGAAACCGCGACCCAGGCGTTCGACACCATTTTCGGTGGCCCGCGATCGCGGACCGGAAATGCGCCCGCCGCTCTGCCACTTCTCGAACTGGCCCCGGAGGCCCACTCTCGATTTCGAGCCGTCGTCCGGTTGGCAGCCCTCCTTCATGACATCGGACACGGCCCGCTCTCGCACACGACCGAATTCGCCATGCCGCCGGTAGAGCGCCTCGCCGTCCCTCACGTTTCCGAAAAGGGACGCAAGGCCACCCACGAAGATTACACGCTCAAGATCATCCTCGACTCCGGACTGACTCCCCTGATTCGTCGAAGCGCCGAGCAGCAGAAGCTCGACTTTTTGCCGATTCACGTCGCCTCGCTCGTCGAGCCCTCGATCGACGCAGGAGACGGATTCTTCACCGCCTCGCTTCGAGGAGAAAAGATCGACTTCAAGCCCATCCTCAAGCAGCTGATCTCGAGCGAGCTCGATGCCGACCGCATGGACTACCTCCGTCGTGACAGCACGGCATCCGGGGTCAGCTATGGCCACTTCGACTTTGACTGGCTGGTGTCGAACCTCACGAGCCACGTCAAGGATGGCAAATGCTACCTCGCGCTCCAGCATCGGGCGCTCTACTCGTTCGAGGATTTCCTAATCTCGCGCTTCCACATGTTCCTGATGGTGTATTTTCACTACAAGAGCGTGGTCTACGACTCGATGCTTGCGGAATACTTCGCCAGCCCCGACTGCGACTACTCGCTTCCGGCCGATATCGAGGAGTACTGCAACGCCAACGACGCGCATCTCTACTCGCACCTGGCAAAAAGCCCCAATGAATGGGCCCGTCGAATCACTGAAAAGCGCCCGTACCGGATGCTCATCGAGCTTCACAGCGGCATTCCGGCAACCAAGGTTGCTGCCACCGAGCAGCAGCAGCTTCTTGCCGAGATCGAGTCTGATCTCCAGTCACAGAAAATCCGCTTCCTGAAGGCCACGACGACCGGAGAGCTCTCGAAGTACTTCCGCAAGCCCGGCGATCCGATCTTTGTCCGCTATGACAATCATTACAGCGCGCCGAGCCTGATTCCGCTCGAGAAGTGCACCGACCTGTTCTCGAAGTACGAGGAAAAGCGCAGCATCACCCGCCTGTACGTTTCGCCCGAGGATTTCTCGCAGTATCGCGACCGCGGACGCGCGACTCCGCTCCGGGTGGAGGATGCAGCGGGAGGTCCGGTATGACTCAAAACCTGAGCCATACCGGAACGCTTCGTCGAATCACGGTGCGCGACGTCCAAAAAAAGCGCGACGAGCATCGCAAGATCACGATGCTGACCGCCTACGACCACGTCACTGGAGCGCTCCTCGATCGCGCCGGAATCGACATCCTGCTCGTGGGCGACAGCCTCGGCAACGTGGTGCTTGGACTTGAAAATACCATTCCGGTCACCCTGGACGACATGATCCGGCACACTGCGGCCGTGGTTCGCGGAACCCGCCGCGCGCTGGTGGTGCTCGATCTTCCGTTCGGCACCACGATCGACGCGGACACCGCCCTTCGGGCCTCGGTCCGCGCCTTCCAGGAAAGCGGCTGCCAGGCCGTCAAGCTCGAGGGCGACGAGCGTGTGGCGCCCATCGTGAAGCGACTGACGGACAACGGAATGCCCGTGGTGGCCCATATCGGACTCACGCCGCAGTCCGTGCACCAGCTCGGCGGATACTACCGCCATGGCAAGACCTCGCCCGAGATCGAACGCCTGCTGCGCTCGGCGCGTGCGCTCCAGGATGCTGGGGCCTTTGCGATCGTGCTGGAATGCGTCGTATCGGAGGTGGCGCGTGAAATCACGGCAGAGCTTCGGATTCCGACGATCGGCATCGGTTCGGGCGCCGATTGCGGCGGACAGGTGCTCGTGATCAATGACCTGATCGGACTCTCCATCAACCCGCCTCCGAGCTTCGCGAAGCCACGTGCCCACGTCGCCGGCATCATCGAACAGTGCGCCCGGGAGTACATCGAGGAAGTCACCGCTGAAAAACCAGTGGGTTCCGCTTCGGCGGAGCTCGAAAAGCCCCACTGAGGATCGCGCGATGAAGTGGCTGGCCATCGACATCGGAAACACCCAGACGGTCACCGGACTTTATGAAGTTCAGCTGGACTCGGGATCGTTTTCATTCCATCCGCTCAAGAAATCGCGCTTTCGAACCAGCAGCACCGCCACTTCCGACGAGTGGAAGGCCGCAGTGGGCTCGATTGCCGAGGCGGATCGGGTCCTGGTGGCAAGCGTCGTTCCTCAGCTCCACCGCTCGTTGCAGGAGGCGCTGGCGGGCAGAAACTGGATTTCGATCGATTCGAAGACTCCGCGTGAGTTCGAGCTCGAATTGCCGCATCCGGAGCAGCTCGGCGCAGACCGCCTGGCCAATGTCATGGGCGCACTCGCTCGATATGAACCTCCGTTCCTGATCGTGGACTCCGGCACCGCCACGACCTTCTGCCTGGTCGACGGCCGGCGGCGCTACATTGGCGGAGCCATCGTTCCGGGGCTCGAGACCAGCTTTTCGGCGCTTCAGTCGCGCGCGGCAAAGCTCTTTTCGGTCGAGCTGGTCCGGCCCGAATCCTCGGTCGGAAACACGACTGAAACGCAGCTGCAGAGCGGCCTGATCCAGGGCACTGAGGCCCTGATCGAGGGCCTGACGGATCGGCTGATTCAAGATGCCGGAAGCGATTTCACGAACGCACGCAGGATCATCACGGGTGGCTGCGGGCACTTCCTGAAGCTGGCGCCTTCGTTTGAATTCATTCCTGATCTCACGCTCGAAGGGCTCCTCCAGTACGGCAGGAAGGTGGCACGGCATGCGTGACCATCCTCCGCGGATTCTCCTCGCAGTCACGGGCGGCATCGCTGCGTACAAGGCCCCGGAGCTCGTGCGCCTGTTTCAGAAGTCCGGATGCGAGGTCCGCTGCATGATCACGGACAGCGCGAAGGAATTCGTTAGCGAGCTGGTGCTCGAAACTCTCACAGGCCATCGGGTCGCG
>JBIIXZ010000112.1:0-8682 GCA_044347055.1 Bdellovibrionia bacterium
CTCAGCACCTGCGCCCATTTCGTGACGCGAAGAGCCGGAGGCCAGCATCGCTGCATTCGGAGCCGGAGGAACCGGAGCCGAAGCCGGTGCAGAAGCCTGCATCGAGGAACCCATGTTGGCCGAAGCCGCGACGGACGCCGAATTCGAAGCAGAAGCACCGGAGAGCGATCCGAGAGAAGGCTCGGAAACCGCCGCCGAAGCGTAGGACGAATTCATCGGCTGCTGCGGAGCGACGTTCTGGACGGGAGCGGCAGCATACTGCTGCTGCTGCGCCTGCATCGGAGCCGAGTTCACCGAGATGGCGTTCTGGGCCTGCATCTGGGCGGCGTTCATCGCATTCTGCTGCTGCATCTGGTTCTGCGCAGAAGCATTGGCGTGGATGGCTGCCGTCGCTGCGAGGTTCGCACCGCCGAGGCCCGTCGCAATGACGGTCACCTTGACCTGGTCCTTGAGCGACTCGTCGATGACCGTTCCGAAGATGATTTCGGCATCTTCGTGCGCGGCTTCCATGATGAGCGTCGTGGCTTCGTTGACTTCGTGGATGCTGAGGCTCGAGCTGCCGGTGATGTTGATGATGATGCCGGTAGCACCCTCGATCGACACGTCCTCGAGCAGCGGGCTCGAGATGGCGTTGGTGGCAGCTTCAACAGCACGATTCTCGCCGGATGCGAGGCCGATGCCCATGAGCGCAAGGCCCTTGTTCTGCATGATGGTGCGAACGTCGGCGAAGTCGCTGTTGATCAGGCCGGTATGGTTGATCAGGTCCGAGATGCCCTGGACGGCATTCAGGAGGACTTCGTCTGCCTTCTTGAACGCATCCATCATCGACAGCGAGGATCCCGAGATCGCCAGGAGGCGCTGGTTCGGAATCGTGATCAGCGAGTCGACGTTCTCACGCAACCACGTCATGCCCTGCTCTGCATGCTTCATGCGCTTGCGGCCTTCGAACTGGAAGGGCTTGGTGACGACGCCGACCGTGAGGGCGCCGACTTCCTTGGCAATTTTCGCGAAAACCGGAGCAGCACCGGTTCCGGTGCCGCCGCCCATGCCCGCGGTGATGAACACCATGTCGGCACCTGCGAGGAGCTCGGAAATCTTGGCGTAGTCTTCAAGCGCTGCCTTGCGGCCGATTTCGGGGTTCGCGCCAGCGCCGAGGCCCTTGGTCAGCTCCTGGCCGATCGGCATCTTGGTCGGAGCTAGCGAGGCATCGAGGGCCTGCTTGTCCGTGTTGGCGGTGATGAATTCCACGCCGGATAGACCCATGCGAATCATGGTGTTGACGGCGTTGCAGCCGGAGCCGCCCACGCCTACGACCTTGATTTTAGCGCCATCATTGTTGACCTGATCGATTTCGAACATACCAGAAGATCCTCTTCCTTAATTTTGTCCGACTTGCGGTCGGACGAATTACCGGCCTCGGGCCGGCTTGTCCTACCGACTTTTAAAACAAATCCTTCATCCACGTGCGCATGGAGCCGCGAACCTTGTCGTAGATGTTCTTTTCGCGAATCGGAAAACGAGTCCGCTGCATCTGGCGCGCGCCATATTTCAGCAGGCCCACGCCGGTTGCGAACTTCGGCGAGTTCACGACGTCGCGAAGACCGCCGATTCCCATCGGAATGCCGCGCTTCACGGGCATTTCGAAAACGTACTCGGCAAGCTCGGGCATGCCCTCGAGGAGGGTCGTTCCGCCGGTGATCACCACCCCGCCGGAAAGCACGTCGGCAAAGCCCGATTTCTTGATCTCGGTATGGATGAGCTGGAAAATCTCTTCGACGCGCGGCTCGATGATTTCAGCCAGCAGGCGCCTCGAGAGAATGCGCGGCTTGCGTCCGCCGACTCCGGGCACTTCGATCGTTTCGTCGTTGCTGACGAGGGACGCTAGCGAGCAGCCGTAGTCGATCTTGATCTTTTCCGCCTCTGCGATCGGAGTCCGAAGGCCGACCGAGATGTCGTTCGTGATGTGGTGGCCGCCGATGGCAAGCACGCCGGTGTAGACGATCGCGCCTTCCTTGAAGATGGCGATATCGCTTGTTCCACCACCGATATCGACGAGAACGACGCCGAGGTCCTTCTCATCCTGCGAGAGCACCGCTTCGGCCGAGGCAATCGGCTCGAGGCAGATTTCGGAGACATTCAGGCCGGCCTTGTTGGCGCACTTGATGATGTTCTGCGCGGAGGAAACGGCGCCCGTGACGATGTGGACCTTGGCCTCGAGCCGAACCCCGTTCATGCCGATCGGATCGCGGATGCCGTCCTGGTCGTCGATGACGTATTCCTGCGGGATGATGTGAATGACTTCGCGGTCCAGCGGAATTGCGACGGCTTTGGCGGCGTCGATCACGCGCTGCACGTCACCCTGCTGGATTTCCTTGTCCTTGATGGCAACAATGCCGGTCGAGTTGAAGGACTTGATGTGTCCACCGGCGATGCCGGTGTAGACCGTGGAAATTTCGACGCCGGCCATGAGCTCGGCCTCTTCCACCGCCTTGGCGATGCTGTCGACAGTACTGTCGATATTGATGACGACCCCTTTGCGGAGTCCGTTGGAAGGAGCGGTGCCGATTCCGATGATATCAATCACCGGATTCGGGCCAGCCTCGGCGATCTCGCCGACGATCGCGCAGATCTTGGTGGTCCCGATATCCAGCCCGACAACAAAATCCTTCTTGTTGGACATTCACATTCCCTCGTTGCGTCAAAGATCGAGCATCCTGCGTCGATCTCTTGGCTCTAAGGAAGTCTAAGAACGTCGAGCAGTCCTGACAACTATTTTTTTGTTCGCGTCGGCGTAGATTTGACGGACCGGGATGGATCTCGAGACGGAATACTGAAAAACCGCGTCAATTCGCGTAAATAACTCAGGATTTGAATCAGCTCCGACATCCGGCCCCAGAACCACGGAAACACGGTAGGAGGGTTCGAAGGCGGTCCAGGCGGTGAACCCCTCCTCCTCGTCCCAGACCAGCTGGGACACCTGATTGACGGTTTTCCAGGGGTGCGAAGCCCAGGACTTCAAGGCTGCAACGGCCTGCATCAGGAGCTTCTCTCCGGCAGCACCCTGCGGCAGTCCATGGATCAATGGCAGATCGGATCTTCCTCGAAGCGTGACAGGTCCGAACAGGCTGCCGTCACCGTCGACGTACTTGAGCACTCCCTGCGGTCCCTGCAACAGCGCAACGGGCTGGCGATAGATGACCTGGATTGCCAGAGTCTGCGGAAAGCGCTTCGTCAGAATGACATCGCGAACCCACTGGTTCGAGAGAAGCCTCTTCTCGATGGACTTCAGATCGAGCGAAAACAGGCTCGTCTTGGCGAGCGGCACTGCGGCAAGCTCGCTCACCTCGCGCGGATCGAGCGGTGAGTCGAGAGGCTGGTCACTCACTTCCACCACGCGGACAAGAAACAGCGGCGAATGAAGCGCGGCAACAAGCCCGGCGATGGCCAGTGCCATCACCAGTCCGGACAAAATCACCGTTGCTGCAGGTTTCGTTCGCCGCATGGGTTCCTTTCAGTGTAAAAAAACGTCACCCGTGAGGCCAACATGAAAATCACAAAAGCGGCCTTTGCAGCCGTCGGAATTTTGTCTCTGGCATCCTGCTCCACCCTGCAGCGCTCGTCGGTGGTAGCCGTCGAAGCCGAAAAAGTCAGGGTGATCGAGTCCGTCGAAGCGTTCCGGTACCAGTTTCCAAATGGCCTGCGGCTCGTGGTGCTCGAGGACCATTCCGCGCCGACATTCGCCTACCAGACCTGGTTTGATGTGGGCTCGCGCGATGAGGAGCCGGGTAAGACCGGACTGGCGCATCTTTTCGAGCACATGATGTTCAAGGGAACCAAGTCCGTTCCCGATGGCGAGTTTGATCGCATCATCGATGAGGCCGGCGCCGAGGGCCAGAATGCCTACACGACGCACGACCATACCACCTACATTGAGGAGCTCCCGAAGGAACGACTCGAGCTCGTGGTGAAGCTCGAGTCCGATCGCATGCGGAACCTCGTGGTCAATGACGAGTCCTTTGCGACCGAACGAGAGGTCGTCCAGAATGAGCGGCGCTACCGGAACGAAAACAGTCCGGAAGGCCTGATGTACCAGGAAATCTACGGCCTCTCGTTCACGAAGCAGGCCTACCGATGGCCCGTCATCGGATATGCCGAGGATCTCGCACGCATGTCCGCAGTCGACGCTCGCGCGTTCTACGAGAAGCATTATGTGCCGAACAAGGCGGTGATTGTCGTTACGGGCGACGTCCGGGCGGCCGAAGTCCGTGACCTCGTGGCGAAGTACTATGGATCCTACCCGAAGGTGGACGCTTCGCCGGCAGAGAGGCAGACCGAGCCAGAACAGAAATCTCAGAGGCGCAAGACTCTTCGCTTGAACGTGCAGGTCGAAAAGCTCCTGATGGCATTTCCGATTCCGTCCATGGAGCACGAGGATATTCCGACGCTCGACATCATCCAAATGCTGCTCTCGGGCGGCCGGAGCAGCCGTCTGCAGAAGGCCCTCGTGGAAAGCGGCATTGCGACGGTTGCCTACGGTTACGCGGCCGATGCGCGTGATCCGTCGCTTTTCCTGCTCGGGGCATCGATGCAGGACAAGATGAAGGCCAACCTGGCCGAGAAGGTGATCCTGCGCGAGCTCGAGAGGCTCTCGAACGAAGAGGTGTCGCAGCTGGAGCTCGATCGCGCACGGAATCTGCTGAGCTTCGAGTTTTTCAGCGGACTCGAAACCAACTCGGAGAAAGCCCGATATCTGGGCCATTACGAATCGCAGCTCGGAAGGATCGAAAAGGGACTCGAGCTCCACCAACAACGCCTGGCGGTCACCTCGCAGCAGGTCCGTGAGGTGGCTCGCAAGTACTTCCAGCCTCAACGGCGTTCAGTGATCGTGGGACTCAAGAAGTCCTCGAGCGGAGAAAACCGATGAAAATGCGCATCATCCATCAGAGCCTGAAACTGATTCCACTGGTCGCCCTGGCGACGATCTCGTTCGCGCAAGCCATGGAGGTGCTCGTCGAGAGGGATTCGCGCCTGCCCATCGCCTACCTCAACGTGGTGGTCCGCACCGGTGCGATTGCCGACCCTGCGGGAAAGACCGGACTCACCAATTTCGTGGGCGACATGCTCCTGCGAGGAACACAGCGGCACACGAAGGAAGAAATCGACCTGATGCTCGACCAGTGGGGTGCGAGCCTGGGAGTCGAGACTCGCACGGAATCCATGGTAGTTCGCGGAGCGGTGCTCAGTGCCAAGATGCCCGACTTCCTGGAGCTGGTTCGCGAAGTGCTTTCACAGCCGCTCTTTCCCGAGGGCGAGATCAGCAAGCTCAAGCAGGAGACGATTTCTGGAATCCTCGCCCAGCAAGGAAACGACCACGCACTCTCGTCGCGGAAGTTCGGGCAATTCCTGTTTGAGAGGCACCCTTACGGACGTCCGATTGATGGAATCCCCAGCGAGGTCTCGAGCTTCGATCGCGAAGCGCTCATCCGGCAGCATCGCCAGGTATTCACCAGCGAGGCACTGCTCGTCCTGGGCGCGGGCGACGTCACGCAGTCCGCTCTGAAAAATTGGTCGGATCAACTGGCCTCGAGCCTTCCTGCAAAGCCGACCTCGCCCCTGACGATTGCTCCGCAGCCGCAATTTCCTTCAGAACGTCGACTCCAGATCGTCGACAAACCGGATCGCACCCAGACCCAGATCCTGATCGGCCAATCCGGAGTGCGGATGACCGATCCGGATTATTACGCCCTCTACCTTGGTAACGTGGCGTTCGGCGGCGGCTCGTTTACCTCACGGCTGATGCAGGAGATCCGGGTGAAGCGCGGATGGTCTTATGGAGCTCGAAGCAGCTTTCGGTTCAGCCTGCAGCCGCGCTCCTGGCAGGTGCATTTGTTTCCGGCAGAAAAGGATACTCCCGCCGCGCTGGCGACGACCGTGGCCATGATCGAGGAGCTTCGCCGCAACGGCATCTCCGAAAAGGAGTTCCAACTGGCCAAGCAGAGTTCGATCAACAATGCCGCGTTCATCAATGACACTCCCAAGAAGCGGATTGAAAATCGCATCTTCGAGGAGACGCTGAACCTTCCGCAGGGCTTCTTCTCCGATCTTTCCAAGAACCTCCAGAAGGTGACGCTGGCGCAGGTGAATCAGGCCCTCTCGCGGTTCATCACGACCGATCGACTGACGATCACGGTGCTTGGAACGGCAGCACGCCTGAAGAACGAACTGGCTGACAAGGCGGGAATTCCCGCCGCCAGGGTATCCATTGTTCCGTACACTTCAGAGTAGCGTGGATACGGAGCGGCCGGATTTCAGCCAGGGAACCTGCCCAGGAACTTCACTTCCTCTTCGAGGATGATGCCCAGTTCGGATTTTGCCCGGATCTGGGCGAGTTCGATCAGCGCGCGAACATCCGACGCGCGGGCGTTGCCGAGATTGATGATGAAATTGCTGTGCTTCTCGGCAAATTGAGCGTTGCCGATTCGGTGACCGCGAAGTCCGAGCTGGTCCACCACCTGCCAGGCCCGAAGGCCGCTCTCGCGCGGGTTCTTGAACACGCTGCCGCACGATGGATAATCCACGGGTTGGGTCGACTTCCGACGCTCCAGAGTCTCGTCGATGGTCTTCTTCACGAGTGCCGGCTCGAGCCTCTGCACCTTCCACTCGACCCAGGTCACCATCGCATCGGCAGGAAGAAATCGATTTCTGCGGTACTCGAATTCCATTTCACCGCGCGTCCACTCGCGAGTCTCCTCTGACTTCATCAGGTAAGCGCCCACGCGATGAATCCGTTCCTGGGCCTCCCCGAGATGCGTTCCTGCGTTCATCACGACGACTCCGCCGACCGATCCGGGCACGCCAGCGAGGCACTCGAGGCCGGACCAACCCTCCTGTGCGGCTCGACGAAGCAGGGTCGAAACGGCAACGCTGGCGCCGGTGCGGATGATCATCGAATCATCCACCCTCGAAACGACTTCGATTCCGAGATCCAGGCGCGAGGTCTTGATGACCAGGCCCGGAAATCCCTCATCGGAAACCAGGAGGTTCGAGCCCAGGCCCAGGATGAAGGATTCCACCCCGGTTGCCTCGATTCCTTCGCGAAGCCATCTCAATGCGGAACTATCCTTCGGAAATGCCATGAGTGGCGCAGGTCCGCCGATTCGGTAATAGGTATGCTTCGAGAGCGGCTCATTCCAGCGAAGCTCGCCGTGAAAGTTTGCCTTATTCTTCTCGAACCATTCCCAAACGTCCATCATGCCCCCTGGATCGACTGGATGAGGAGCTCCGGAAGCCGCGTGATGGTGCCTGCGCCGAGGCAAAGCACGAGGTCTCCATCCTTGCTGATCCTCGACACCAGGTCTCGCGCGGATTCGAGTCCCCCCACGTGCAGGATCTGCTGGCCCGGCAGAGCCACTCGCCGCATTTCCTCGACGAGGCTTTCGGAGGTCACTCCTTCGATCGGAGCTTCGCCGGCTGCGTAGATGTCGGTCAGCAGGACCACATCGGCCCCGTGAAATGCGCGAAGAAAGCCGTCTCGACAGTGGAGCGTCCGGCTGAAGCGATGAGGCTGGAATACTGCAACCACTCGCCCCCGCCAGAACTGGCGCGCGGCTGCGAGCGTCGCCTCGATCTCCGTGGGATGATGGCCGTAATCGTCCACGATCATTCGATTTCTGGAATCATCGCGCCACCGAATTTCGAAACGACGCTTCACCCCTCGGTACTGCGAGAGCCCGGAGGCAATCGTGGCGAAAGGCATTCCGAGATCCAGGCAGAGGGCCACCACGGCAAGGGCATTCAGGACGTTATGGCGCCCGGGCACGTGGAGCAGGATTTCACCGAGTACTCCTTCCCGGCGACTCCGCACGGTAAAGCTCGAGGCCAGTGACTCCGTCCTCACGGCGGTGGCGGAGTAATCCCACTCTTCCGAAAAGCCGTACGTGACAAAGGGCTTGGTCAGGCGTGTGAGAATCCTGCGTGCACCGGGATCCTCCGCGCAAATGGCAGCAAGGCCGTAGAAAGGAAGCTGGCCGACGAACTCCACGAAGGCATCGTCGATGGCCTTGAGCGATCCGTAATGATCGAGGTGGTCATTGTCGATGTTCGTGAGCGCCGCATAGGTGGCCGGAAGATGAAGGAACGATCCATCGCTCTCGTCCGCCTCGGCGACGACGTAGTTTCCCTGTCCGAGCTTCGCATTTCCACCCAGTGAATCGACTTTTCCGCCAATGACCATGGTCGGGTCCCAGCCCGCAGCCGTCAGCACGGTGGCCATCATCGAGGTCGTGGTGGTCTTGCCGTGGGTTCCGGCAATGGCGATGCCCATCTTGCCGCGCATGAGCTCGCCCAGCATCTCCGCGCGTGGAATGACGGGCAAACGCCGACGGCGCGCCTCGATGACCTCAGGATTGTCCGGCTTGACCGCGGATGAAACCACGACGACATCGGCATCCCGCACATTGTCGGCACGATGACCCAGCTGGACCTCGATGCCCATCTGGGCAAGCTTTCTGGAGGTGTCGGAGTCGGCAATGTCCGATCCACTGACGCGGTATCCCTGGTTCTGAAAAACCTGGGCGATGCCGCTCATCCCGATTCCACCGATGCCGATGAAATGCAGGTTCATTTCCTGACGTCCCTTGCGTGCCGTCATGCCTTCGATCCTCCAGCCTGGGCAGAGAGAAG
>JBIIXZ010000007.1:0-27398 GCA_044347055.1 Bdellovibrionia bacterium
CCCCATTGTACCTTGGCGCATAGTCAAAAATCGACTTTGAATGGCCGCTGCTTTCGGTGATGGCGGCGTTGTCGCGGATCTGGGTCTGAAAAAGAATCGGGCCAAACTCTCGCTCCAGGCTCGCGACGACTTCGGCGGTCAGCTTTCGGCGCTGCTGCGACTGGGTGACGACGATTCCACCGATCTTGATTCGCGGATTCCACCGGGTGCGCACGCCGTCGACTGTTGATCGAAGTTTCGAGAGGCCTTCCAGGCTGAAAAATTCGGGCTGCACCGGCACGAGCACGTCGTCGGAGGCGACGAGCGCATTGAGCGTGAGCAGATTGAGCGAAGGCGGCGTGTCGATCAGGATGTAGTCGAATTCCTGCCGAAGCAGCTCGAGCCAGCGCGACAGGACCAGCTCGCGTTCCTCGCGCGAGAAAAGAAAATACTCGACGCCAGCTAGGTTCGAATCACAGCCCAACAGATGCAGGGTCTCGGAGCAGCGGCGGATGAATGGAAAGAGCGCCTCGCGGGTGGGGCGTTTTTTCGACAAGTAGAGCTCGTCGAGGAGAGAGTCGGCAGCAATGCCCAGGTAGCGGGTGAGATTGCCCTGCGGATCGCTGTCGACGAGCAGCACCTGGTGGCCCTGCTTCGCGAGTGCATGCCCCAGGTTCATGGTGGTGGTGGTCTTGCCCACTCCACCCTTCTGGTTCGCAATGGCGATGATTCTGGCGTTTTTCATGATGCCGCAAGAGTAGGCCAAGGCCTCCACGGCGCCAAGGGCGAAGGCTCCGCTGACAAAATCCTAAAGATTGACCGAATCGTGTGGCGTTCGAGCAGGCCCTGAAATGCAACAAGGCCCGACCATTTCTGGCCGGGCCTTGTTCAACGGAGTGCGATTCAAATCTTAGTAGATGCAGTAATCCTGGAAGACGACCCAGCGTCCGTAGATGTCCCAGCCCGTGCAACGCACGCCTACGCCGGTCTGGAACTCATAGGTGCAGCTCTGGCCGTAGTACGGGTTTGCGTAGACCATGCACGACACGGTGCGACCGGTCTGGGGACAGAACGCCGATGCATAGCAGCTCTGAAGGGCGGCGTGAGCCTGGCTTGCGAAGGCCATGGCGGCGACCGCGATCAAACCAAAAACGAGAGCAAAGAGTTTTTTCATAACGGGGCTCGGATATCCAAAGGGCTTGAACCCGGCAAGCGGATTTTAGCTGACTGAGGCGAGAGGGGGTTGACACGGCGCAACTCACCGGTGACTTTTCTCGCATGAAAAAATCTCTCGTGTGGTTGGTGATGGTGACTTTCAGTTTCGTGGGATTCGCCGCCGTGTGCGGTGGTTCCGCCCAGGCCCGCGAACGGGCGAAGTCGAAGGCAGAAAGCCTTCAGCTGGCAGATCCCACGGCCGCCCTGTCCAGCTATCGGCAGGATAAGAAAGGACTGGGCTTTGCCTCGGTCGAGGGGCTTACCGGTACCGCGACTTCGGTGACCGGTTGGCTGGAGCTCGATTCAGTCAATTCCATCCAGGCTTTCTTTGGAGTTCCAACCACTTCGCCGTTTCAGTTCAGCTTGGGCGGTCTTTATCACCACAACGTGGCATCCAAGGGCAGCGCCTCGTTCCATGTGGGTGGTGGCTTCGCCGCAGGAATCTTGGGCGCCGGCAAAGCCGACTTTGCCCTCTCGCTGATCGCCAATATGGGCATCCGCTATCAGCTCCAGGACGCACCGGTCTTCGTCAGCCTCGATGGCGGCCCCGGCTTTTCGCTCGTGAACGGCAACTCGGACTTCTCCATTGGCGCCCATTCCGGGATTCTCGGCGCAAGCGTCGTCTACGTTTTCTAAGCTCGTCTCCTAGACGAGGTGGCAGGCTGCGAAGTGTCCGGGGCGGATTTCACGCCACTCCGGACTTTCGTCCCTGCAGCGATCCGTAGCCATCGGGCAGCGTCCCGCAAACCGGCATCCCGGCTTGAGGTTGACCGGCGTCGGGATTTCTCCTTTGAGCTCGTGGTGTTCTCGCTCGCGCTCGAGCTTTGGATCAGCTTCCGGATTCGAGGAGATCAGGAGCTGGGTGTAGGGATGGATCGGCCGGAAGTACACGTCGTTTGCCGGGCCGAGCTCGACCATCGAGCCCAGGTACATGACGGCCATGCGGTCCGAAACGTAGCGGACCATCGACAGGTCATGGGCGATGAAGAGCAGCGTCAGGCCGAACTTTTCCTTCAGGTCGGCGAGCAGGTTGATGACCTGGGCCTGCACCGAAACATCCAGCGCCGAAATCGGCTCGTCGCAGACGACGAACTTCGGTTCGAGAGCCAGGGCTCGGGCGATGCCGATGCGCTGGCGCTGGCCGCCGGAGAACTCATGCGGGTAGCGAGACAGGTGGTCGCGCGAGAGGCCCACGCGCTCGAGCCAGTCGCCGACCTTCTGGTCAATCTCCTTCGATTTCCAGAGACCGTGCAGCACCGGACCTTCGGCGATGATGTCCCGAACGGTCATTCGCGGATTGAGCGACGAGTAGGGGTCCTGAAAGATCATCTGGATCCTGCGCGAGTACTTCTTGAAGTCGGCGGCCGTGAACGACACCGGCATCTTCTCGCCCTCGAACCAGACTTCACCGGCAGTCTTGTCATAAAGGCCGACGATCGTGCGGCCGAGCGTGGACTTGCCGCAGCCGGATTCACCGACGAGGCCGACGATTTCGTTAGGAGCGACCTTCAGGTGAATGCCGTCGACGGCATGCACGGTCTTGTCCTTGGCGACCTGGAAGTGCTTCTTGAGATTGCGGACTTCGAGCATCATGACGTCACCTCCGGCGCGAGCACGGCTTTCGAGATGTCTGCCGGGGCCCACTCGTGGTGGAGCCAGCAGCGGCTGAAGTGCGCGCCGGCACTCTGGCGTACTCCGAACTCGATCGGCATGCGAGATTCACACACCTTCATCGCCTGAGGGCAGCGGGCGTAGTAGCCGCAGCCTGAGGGGGGCTGGAAAAGATCCGGTGGAGATCCGTCGATTGGAATCAGTCTCTTGTTCGACTGTTCATTGTTTTCGGGCATCGCCTGGCGAAGTCCGAGCGTGTAGGGGTGCGACGATCTGTAGAACACGTCGTCCACCGTGCCATACTCGACGACCTGGCCCGCATACATCACGGCAACGTGGTCGGCCATCTGGGCAACGACTCCGAGGTCGTGCGTGATCAGGATGATCGCCATTTGATGCTCGCGCTGGAGCTTTTTGAGCAGCTGGAGGATCTGCGCCTGGATCGTCACGTCAAGCGCGGTCGTCGGCTCGTCGGCAATCAGCACCTTCGGATTGCAGGCAATGGCCATCGCGATCATGGCCCGCTGGCGCATGCCGCCTGAGAACTGGAACGGGTACAGGTCGACACGGGTCTTTGCCTCAGGAATCTGAACCATTTCGAGAAGCTCGATCGCACGCTCACGCGCCCGCTCGGCCGAATAGCCCTCATGAATCCGAAGCGTCTCGGCAATCTGCTTGCCCACGGTCATCGTCGGATTCATCGAGGTCATCGGGTCCTGAAAGATCATCCCGATTTCCTTGCCGCGGATCTGGTTGGCTTCCTTCAGCGGAATGTTCAGGATCTCGTTTCCGCGCAGCAGTGCCGATCCGCTGGTGATGCGTCCCGGAGGGGTCGGAATGAGGCCCATCAGCGATTGCACGGTGACCGACTTTCCGCAGCCCGACTCGCCGACGATGGCGAGGGTTTTTCCGGCATCCACCTCGAAATTGACGCCTCGGACCGCCTTGACGATGCCGCCGTAGGTGTCGAATTCGACGTGAAGGTCGCGGACCTGGAGCAAGGGAGTATTCATGGTCTTTTCTCCGAGGGGGCTCATTCGCGGCCTCGCATTTTCGGATCGAGTGCATCCCGCAGTCCGTCCCCAAGCAGGTTGAACGCCAGCACCGTGATGCTGATGAACACTGCCGGAACGATGAACTCATGCGGATAGGTCAGGAAGGTCTTGATGCCGTCATCGCTGAGGCTTCCCCAGGACGGAGTCGGCGGAACAACTCCCATCCCGATGAACGACAGGAAGGCCTCCGTGAAGATCGTCGAGGGAATGGCAAACGTCAGGTAGACGAGGATCACGCCGATCGTATTCGGGACCAGGTGCCGGAGCAGCAGGTATCCGGTTTTCGCGCCGAGCAGGCGTGCCGCCTGGACGTATTCGCTTTCGCGGAGCTGCAGGATCTGTCCGCGCACCAGTCGCGCGGATGAGGTCCAGGACAGGGCAACCAGCGCCACCACCATGGGGATGATGCCGCTTTCTCCAGGTCCGACGCCGAAGGCGATGCGGAACAGGATCATGAAGAGCAGGAAAGGCAGCGCGATCACCAGGTCAGTCAGGCGCATCAGCACCATATCGACGCGACCACCGAGATAGCCTGCAAGCCCTCCGATGAGCACGCCCAGGAAGATGTAGATGATCGGAGCGAAAAATCCGATCGAGAGCGACACTCGCGCGCCTGCGATGATTCGGGCCAGCATGTCGCGTCCCAGGTAGTCGGTGCCGAACGGATGTGCAGGTAGTCGAATCTCCTCGCCGATCTTTGCGCCCGCGACGTAGCTCTGCGCTTCCTTCTCTTGAAGTGCCAGCTGAACTTCAACTTCCAGGGTCACGGCTTTGCCGCTGACTTCCTCGCCCTGCTGCAGAGGCACGACCGTGTAGTAGTACGTCTTCGGCTCGAGGTTGAGGCGATCCTGATAAGTCAGCTGCGCGGCACCCTTGAGCTCCGCGAGAGGCAGTCCGAAGTCGAGCTTCTCCGAGGGCTCGACCTCATTGCGATAGAGCGCATAGCCCTGGGCACCATCGATCGGCTTCCACTGAAGGATGACTCCACGAGTATGCGGAGCGGCCAGAGTCTCGAGCGATGCCGACAGCACCGCCTTCGGAGCGATGGTTTCGGCCCCGTCGACGACGAGGGCGCGAAGGCCCAACGTCGGAGGCTGCGAGATTTCAGCGAGGCTCTGGCGGGCCGGACTCTGGGTCCAGATGTAAGGGCCCAGAACCGTGAACAGGAACAGGCCACCGACAATGAAGAGCGATGCCAGCGCCTGGCGGTTCTTTTTCAGTCGAACCCAGGCGTCCTGCCAGTAGCTCAGCGAGGGGCGCGAGATCTGGTGCGCAGACCCGGTGCGGGTTGCAGGAACGAAATCCGATCGTGTCAGTGCGTCCGTTTTCATCCTGAAGCCTTTCCAACCTTGATGCGGGGATCAATCAGTCCGTAAACGATGTCCACCAGGATCACCATCGCGACGAGGTAGGCGCCGTAAAAGACGGTGAGCCCCATGATGACGGTGTAATCGAGCTGCTGCACGGCCTGGACAAAGTAGCGTCCGAGGCCTGGAATCGCGAACACGCTCTCGACGACAAAGCCCCCAGTGGTGATGGCGGCAATTGCAGGACCGAGCACCGTGATGACGGGCAGGATCGCGTTTCGAAGCTGATGCGAGAAGAAGATGCCGGTGGAGGACACGCCCTTGGCCTTGGCGGTGCGGATATAGTCGGCGTTGACGACTTCCAGCATCGACGAGCGCATGAGGCGCGTGAGGAAGGACATGGTGCTGAGCCCCAGAGCGACTGCGGGAAGGACAGCATGAGTCAGGCCGCCCCAGCCGGCGACGGCAAAAAGCTGAAGCCCCAGATGCTTGTTGAGTGCGGTCACGCCGAGCTGCATGAGGGCCGCGACCACGAAGCTCGGCACGGATACTCCGAAAATGACGGCCAGCATGATGACCTTGTCGGGCCATTTGTTGCGGTAGAGCGCCGTGAGCGATCCCCAGAGAATTCCCCCGGCTGCTGCAACGGCAATCGCAAAGAGTCCAAGGATCGCGGAGATCGGAAAGTGCTCTCGGATAATGTCGTTGACCGAGCGATTTGCCTGCGTGAACGAGATGCCGAAGTCGCCCTTCATCATGTTCGCCAGGAACATCGTGTACTGCTTGGTGACCGGCTGATCGAGACCGTACTTCGCTTCGAGATTCTTCCGAACCTCGGGGGCGATGGCCTTGCCTTTGGACAGCGGGTCTCCCGGAACAGCGTGCATCGCCGTGAAGGTCGCGGTCGCAATGAAGAAGACCGTCACGATTCCCGCTGCAATCTGCTTGAGCGCGTACTTGAACATGGTCAGGTCTCCTAGTTTTTCGCCGTTTCTTCGCGGGTGGTGGCGTAGGTGAAGTCCGGATCGAAGCCGACTGCACGGCGTCCCACGTTGGCCAGCCGGTCGCTCTGCGAGTAGATCACGCTGCGTTCATAGAGCGGCAGGATCGGCAGCTCCTCGAGCAGGATTTTCTCCGCCGCAGCCATCGCGTCCATTCGAACGGTGTTTTTGGTCGTGGACTGCGCCTTTCGGATCAGCTCGTCGTACTGTGCATTTTTCCAGCGGCCGCGGTTGTTCTCGTTCCACGAGGTCTTGAGGTCGGCAAAGGTCATCGGGTCGTTGTAATCCGGGCCCCAGCCGGCAGAAACGATGTCGAATTCGCCGGCGGACATCTTGGCCAGTCGCTGCTTGAAGATCTGCTTGTCGATCTTGAGCGTGATTCCGAGCGTGGAGCTCAGCAGGTTCTGGAAATATTCGGCTTCCTTCGAAGCGCCGGGGCTATCACCCGTCAGCCAGACGAGCGTGGGTGGAGCCTTCAGGCCGAGTTCCTTCATGGCGTCGGCAAGGTGCTGCTTCGCGAGCGTGAGGTTCGGTTTCACGGACTCGATCGGGTAGTCTTCTCGGAAAAGTCCGTTCTTTCCGGCAATCCAGGTCGGAATCACGCTGGTGCCGACCAGCGTGCCCGGAATGCTGATGACCCTCCCCACGAACTCTTCGCCATCCAGCACGTACTGGATTGCCTTGCGGAGGTTCTTGTTCCGCGTGATGCGTCCCTCGGCAAAATTGAACTCGAGGTAGAACACCGTGCCGTCGGAGTACCTCTTCATCTTGAAGCGCTCCTGCATCGCCGTCTTGAGGGTGTTCTTTCCAAGCGACACGAGGTCGATCTTGCCGTCCTTGTACAGGTTGAGCTGCGCGCTCAGGTCCGGGGTGATGTACGGAATCTGAATGGCGCTCAGCTTCACGGCCGAAGCGTTCCAGTAGCCTGGATTCTTTTCGAGCTTCAGCGAGGCGCCGTGCACCCACTGGGTCAGGCGGAAGGGGCCATTGTAAAGCAGGGTATTCGCCTCGGCGCCATAGCGTTCGCCATGAAGCTGGTGAAAATCCCCTCGGACCGGAAAGTAGGTGGCGAAGGAGGTGAGGGATAAAAAGTAGCCGCACGGCTTTTCAAAGGTCACCTTCAGGGTTCGCGCATCGACTGCCTGAACGCCCAGGCTTTCGACGGGGGCCTTCTTCGACACGATTTTTTCCGCATTTTTGATCGGAAAGAGAATGAACGCGTATTCGGAAGCATTCTTCGGGTCGACGACGGTGCGCCAGGCGTAGACGAAATCGTGAGCGGTAACGGGCTTGCCGTCACTCCACTGGGCATTGGCCCGCAGGTGGAACGTGGCGCCGGCATCGGTAATCTCCCAGCGCTCGGCAACGGCGGGAGAGGGTTTGCCGTCTTTTCCTGCGCGCGTCAGGCCTTCCATGACATGGCCCAGAATGAAGAAGCTTTCGCTGTCGGTAGCCTTGGTGGCGTTGAGATCCGGCGGCTCGGCTCCCATCGCAATCGTGACCATGTCGGGGCTGGGAGGCTGGCTGGTGCATCCTGACACCAGTAAAACGGCCCCGAAACAGGCTGCCACGGCGCCAAAAAGTCTTTTGTTTCCAGCGAGATGAACCATTTTTCTCCTCCGCAGTGCGTATGAAATCGGTAGCAGAGGAGAATGCAAAGTCAAAGGGTGTTTCTAGGTCAGTCGATAGACGCTGCCGTCGAAAATAATGCCATGTCCGTCCTTCTTCCGGAGCTGGTTGATGGCCGTATAGAGGCGCGAGCAGTAGGACGGATCCAGTGCCTTTTCTCCCCAAACATGGGCAATCAGCTCATCGCGGGTTGCAGGGCCTTGGGAGAGGCGCCTGAGGATCTTTCCGCTGATGGATTCCTTTTTCACCTGATGAACGGGCCATGGCACCAGGGCGAGGGGATGCCCCTCCGGAACGTGCGGTTTCTTTCCAGAGACGAGCGCCTGATAGGCCTCGAAGTAGTGCTTCACCTTGCCGTCCTTGAAGTGGACCTTTCCTGCAGCAGTCTGCGCTTCGGCAACATGGCCCGCGAGCAGGTGGAGGATGGCAAGCATCGTGTGAGCCACGGCCCGGTCCTCGGGGCATCCATCGCGCTCATAAGCGGCAACGGCTCCGGTGGCTTCGGCGAGTGCCTCTTCGAACCGTGCGGCATCCATGAGCTGGATCGTGCGACCCTTGCGGATGTTTCCGACCAGATCATCAAATCCCGCACGGCGTGCGGACTGCTCGAGCGAGTAGAGCGTGCCGATAAGGTAGGTGTCGAGCGTGCAGAGAAAGATTTCGGCGTTGATTCGGGCACGAAGTTCGCGATGCAGGTCAGGAGTGTTGGCAAAGGTCTCGGCTGCTTCGAGTGCGGCTGCGCGCGCGTCCTCGAATCGGCCCTGCTTGCCCAGCCTCATGGCGCGGATGGCCTGAAGATCGCCGCTCAGGATCTGGTCGAAACCGGGGTCGCCCGTGCGAGCTGTGAAATTCGTGGTGAGGGCGTCGAAGTCTTCCAGTTTGCCTGCCTTGATCAGTCGACGCGCATCGAGCAGGAGACGAGCATCCGTCGGCAGCTGGTCTTCTTCCGGGCGGCTTCCACCGTTATTGGCGAGTCCGGAGAGTGCCTTGTACAGACCGAGCGGGGGCAGGGGCTCTCGCGAATCGAGCCGCGCCACGCACTGCCAATCGGTCAGGGTGAAGACATCGATCATCATCGGACGCAGTCTCCGATCTGTCCGACCCTGCAGGACACGAATTCATGCAGGTACTCTGGGGTGGTGATCAGGATGCGGTCCAGCCTTCCGAGATCGTAACGCGACCAGCTGATCGACGCTCGATAGGGGTTGCCGCTTCTACAGCGTCCCGTTTTTGAGTCCTGAACGCAGTACAGAAGTGTCGGTGCTTCCAGCGGCGTGATTCGCTGGAGTCGGAGCGACAAGTCCTGGTCCGCAGCGTTGATCAGGATTTCATCCAGTCCTCGGTCCACGCGAATGGCGAGGTTTTCGCGCGAAGGACTCACGGTCACTGTCAGGAGAGAATCGATCTCTCCCCACTGCGCGCGGTAGGGGCTGGAGCTTCGATTGTTCCGGAGGTCCACGGCGCCGCTTTGGAAAAGGTCGTCTCCCCGAGAACGATCCTGCTCAAAAACTCCAGCGCGGAGCTGGTAGATTCGGGCATGGCTGGGCCGAACGGAGCTCTTCTTTCGCCGCTCGATGAGGGACTGGCGATCTTCTGGGGTGTCCCAGAGGCGCTTCCAGGAAAAACCGTGTCGTGTGCCATTCAGGCGAGCCCAAAGGTAGGCCGGGGTGGAGGGCGAGAGGAGGATCCGCTTTTCCGGAGCCCTCTCATGCGGGAACTCGAGCGCCAGGAGCTTACGGCCGTTGACCCGAACGTCGTGGGGCTTCGCGAAGAACGGGTTCGAGGCTCGCACGGTCTGCTCGCCACCGAACATGCGGATGAGCAGCTTCCAGTACCGCTGAAGGCTGGGATGTCCGCCAGAGTTGCCGGCTTCGCCGCCGGAGTTGCCCGCTTCGCCGCCGGAGTTGCCCGCTTCGCCGCCGGAGTTGCCCGCTTCGCCGCCGGAGTTGCCCGCTTCGCCGCCGGAGTTGCCCGCTTCGCCGCCGGAGTTGCCCGCTTCGCCGCCGGAGTTGCCAGCTTCGCCGCCGGAGTTGCCAGCTTCGCCGCCGGAGTTGCCAGCTTCGCCGCCGGAGTTGCCAGCTTCGCCGCCGGAGTTGCCAGCTTCGCCGCCGGAGTTGCCAGCTTCGCCGCCGGCAGACACCGCGCTACCGGAGCGAGGCGAGCTGATGACGACCTCATCGCCGATTCGCACTTCGAGCAGCGGCGATGCGGCATCGCCGATCCAGCGAGCTTCCGGAATGGTCATTCCGTTGGGCAAGCCAAAGTACTTTTGGCCGATCACCCGAGCCACTTGATAGATCGGAATCGCGTAGGCGAAGGATCCGAGTCCGAGGTCCACTTTGGAGAGCAGGGCCTCGAGTCGACCGGAGGCGTAGTAGGCGCCGCCACTCATTCCCGGCCGCGCGAATGTCGGAATCTGCAGCATGTGGCTGTAGATTCCGGAAACGACGGTGTCGGGAACCGTGATCGATTGCCAGGGAGCCGTGTTCTTCGTGCAGACCGGACGTGCATCCACCACCGCACAAATCACTTCCTCGGTGATGGAGAAGTTCATGCGAGAAAAGTAGTGGATGCCTGCCTCACAGCTCGTATCCTTCGGCGAGCAGAAGCGCAGGTTCATGAACGCGCCCGCGTGGGCGTAATGCCACTTCTGAGATTCGATTCCCGCTTTCGGAATATCGAGTCGGAGGAGGGCGATATCGGCGACCGGAACGTCCAAAATCCGTTTTGCGGCGACCGAGAAATGAAAGAGCGGAAATTCGACTTCAGCGGACTCGCGTCCCGCGAGCACATGCGAGTTGGTCAGGACCACGGGCTCCTGGTCGAGAAAGACCAGCGTTCCCGAAGCGACGATCGTTCCGGGGCCCTTGCCGATTCTCGCCGACCCGGGACGGGTGATGACCTGGACGACGCCATAGCCTTCCTGGGCGCGCTGCTGATGGGCGCTCCGCAGCTTTTCCAGCTTTCGAAGGAGCTTGCCCTCATCGCTGGTGGACGACACCTTTTCGGGTGTCCAATCTTTCGACACGTTACCGACGGCTGCCCAAGCCTGCGAACTCGGCCCTGACGAAGCCATTGCCAGTGCCAAGGCCATCGAAAGCACGAGGGTTTTTGCAGCTCTCATCGGGGCGGTCATGCGGATGGGGCTCCTGTTCACAGGAGGAAGTAAGGCAATCGGCGTGCCTACCCGTCAGTTCCGGATTTTTGCCCTAGGCTTCCGGCGGAAAGAGCTTCTTGTCGAAGATGAACGGTCCAAAAGGAACGCTGGAGATCACACAGGCGAAAACGAGGGTCTTGAGCGACCAGCCAATCCGGCTGGCAAGCCCTGCCGCCGACCCCACGTAGAGGACAAAGAGCGCGCCGTGGATGCTGCCGACAATTCGGACGGCTTCAGGAATCTCCGCGAGGTACTTCAGCGGCATCGCGATGAACAACAGCACGAGAAGCGAGATGGCCTCGATAAATCCCAGAGTGCGCAGATGCTTGGTCATCCAATGTGTCCTCCCGTCTGGAGTACTACCAGACTTACGCGAGGTGGTGCGACAGTTTCTAATGCGTCAGTAGGCGTTGAATTCCTGAAGCAGAGCCTTCAGTTCTTTCGAGGCTGCTCTTGGGTCAAACGAGTCGTCACCGCCGAACTCTTTGAACTTTTCGAAGCCGGGCTTGCGGATGTCGGCAAGGGCCGAGATTTCGGCCTCGAGCTGCTTCACCTGGGCCTTGATCTCGCGAATCTGGCTTAAGGCAAGTTGCTCGACAGCTTCATTTCCGGAGTCGATGCCGGCGTCGCGAATCACGTCGACGGCCTTTTTCATGTCGGCGATATACGTGTGCATCGCATTCACGCGTTTGACGATCGCCTCCGCAGGAGCCTTCTCCGAAATGCCGGGAGTCGAAGAGCGGAATATCTGGTTGTGCTTCTGCTGGATGACGGAAGGACTCAGCGAGTACTTTTTCAGCTCCGCCTGAATTCGAATTTCCGCCTGGGCGATCTTTCCGGAAATTTGCTTCACCTCCGGAGACGCCTGACCCAGCACGCCCTTGCGTACGAGGTCCGTCATTTCGACGCGCGTGGCGGAGTGCGCGCGGCGGGCTTCAGGGGGCAGGGTTTTGTAGCCGGGCACGACGATATCCATGGCGTCGTCGATCTTTTTCTGAAGCTCGTCGGTCGAGGCCTCGAGCGTGCCCGAGTAGCGTGAGTCGGAGTGGAGCTTCATGAGCTTCTCGACCTTCGGGTCTTGAGGAGCCAGTTTCAGCTCCGAAGAAATCTTCGAGGCGCGAGCCGCGTCACTGAGCTGCATGTTCGCCACGAGCTCGCGACGTGCATCCGGAGCGAGGCTCAGAAGGCGCTCTTCCGGAAGACGCTTCGTGGGAGCGAGTCCGGGGCTTGATGCGAGAGCCCGCTCGGTCGTGTTTGCAGGGCGTTTCATGAACTTCATGATTCGAGGCGGAAGCAGCGGAAGAATCGTGGTGGCGCCTTCCAGTGATGCAGCGGCCACGCAGGACTGATAGTCGGCAACCAGCTGCGGAACGGTCTTGCCGTCACTAGTTTTCGCCTGGCCCGGGCATTTTCCGGCAACCGAAGGCGAAGACGAGGAGGCCTGCTCGAGCTGGTTCAGGAGCTCGGAGCACTTCGAGGCCACTGAGGAGGCGCCGGCGGCAGCTGCGCCTGCGTCGATGACGGCCAGACCTGCGCGAGCTCCTCGCGCGGCGGTGAACATTCCGGCAGCACCCTTGCCGGCAGCGGCAACGGATCCAAGACCGGCCGTCACGATCGTCAGGCCCGCGCCAATCGCAAAATCTTCCACCACGTCTCCCGCCTGCTCGCGGAAGCCACGCTGTTTTTGCCGGCATTCCACGGCACTGAGAAACGACTGTGCAGATAATTCAGCCGATGTGGCCTTCGCTCCCGAACGAAACGATGGAGAAGTGAACTCCGGCGTGCTGCCCAGGGTCTTGTCGAAATCGGCGCACTTGCCGCAGGTCATGGGCGAGTTCAGGCACTCGATGGCATCGAGGGTTTTTGTCCGCTGTTCGACAAGCTTCGCGCGCGTGGCCTCGAGCTGTGCGCGAAGCGCTTCCTCGAAGTTGCGCTTTTTGGGGTCGAAGATTTTCCGGAACACCTTGCCGCGAACCGCGGGCACGCTGGATTCGAGCTCGGCGAGGGCCTGTTCTTTCTGCCGGAGCTCCTCTCCCTGGGCGGCGATGCTATCGACCTGGCTCTTGTTGGCCAGTCCATACGCGAACCCAGAGCTCTGTCCGGTCGAGCCGGCTTTGGATGACGTGGAGGCCATTTCCTTTCGAAGCTTCTGCATCGCCGGCCAGAGTTCGGCGATCGTTTCCGCCTGCTCGGAAAGTCCCCCTGCGGGCTCACACTGTGAGAGTGTCGCGCAGCTGCGTTCGGAAGAGGGAATGCGCGGGTTCGAGCAATCCACGCCTTCGAGCGCTTTTTTGCCCAGCATCGAATCGATGGTGGCAATGCTTTCCGTCGCGCCATCGGCAGCCGACCGGAGTCGGGTCATGTTCAGGTAGTACTCGGCGGTGATCACGGTTCGATCGAGCGTGGCGGAATTTTTTCCGCTCTCGTCCTGGAAACAATTCTTCGCGCGAAAATCCGGCTCAGCTCCGAGACTGGAGCGAGGATGCGATGCGAGGGTTCGTTCGATCTCGCTCGCGGGAATATTCGGATTCGCCACGTTGCAGGCGTCGCTCGGGCTTTGTTCAAGCCATCCGGATTTCCGGTCTCCGCTGAGGACCCGGTCCATCAGAAAGTGCGGGCATCCGAGGCGATCATTGCGAAAAGAGCCGGAGGGCGTTTCGCTGTCGCACGAGGGCGCGGTCGTGGTCTCGTTGACCTTCGCGAGCACATCGGTCGCTCGAGCGATGTCGGCCTGAGGCGAGCAGTGTGGGCCGGCTGCCTCGGCGAAGCACCGTGCCGGCGCGAGCGCGGCCATCGCCAGGGCAGCAGTCAGGGCTACAAGTGGTGAAGGCCTAAAACGGTTCAATAAACGGTCCTCACAGGCTTTTCGGCACGTGGAGCCGGGGTCTGGAGTAGCTCGGTGGTCTTCGCGGTATTTTCTGTGGTCGGCATTCCGCGTTTTCGGGCCTGCTGGACGTCGCCAAGAAACGGTCTTTGAAACAAGGACTTACAGCAGGTTGAAAACGATCTTAGAAGGTCTTAGCTGCGCCGCGTTACTGTTCTGGGTAGAACCCCCCTGCATCGAACGGGACCGAAGCCATGAAGCCCCCGAACCGCATGACTGGTTCTGCCTTCGGTTGCGTTCGTCAGTAAGAACACTTTTCAGGGAGGCGTGAACGTCGCTCAGGGGCGACTTCCGCCTGAGGTAGAAGGCCGGGTTTCAGGGTCCCGGCCTTCTTTGTTCAAGGACTGGCGGGTCCGAGTGGACACAGTTGTTGAATGAGAGGGCGCCCCGTAACCTGAGAACTCAGGGGGCGCCGTGGCACAATCGAAGAAGAGAATGGGAGTGCTGACTCGAAGCCGCCGGGGAGCGTCTTTGGTCGGGGTCATGGTGATGGCCGGTGCGGGTGTCGTTGTCGGAGCATCTCTGCTCTCCATGAACCTCAATATCGCCCGGCTTCAAAAACAGATAGAAACTCGCGGCGAGCTGTCGACGTGGAAGTCATTGGCCGGTCAGTATCTGGCAAGAGAGGATTCGGGACTTTGCACTGCCTTTATCGGGGCGACGTTGCCGCCAGAGGCCGAATTCTGTCAAAAGCTCCTGACAAGCGCTGGTGACCAGGCCTGCAGCGATCTCGAGGTGGCGTTGAAGCCTAATACCAGAGAATCCTGCAGCCTGGACCCTCAGGCCAAGGAGGAAGATCGATGCCCGGAGCTTTTCCAGCCAAGAGGCTATCCAGCCATCGCGCAGCTGCCGGCTCCGTCAGGGTACGCGGGCCAATCCATGCGACTCGTCTTGTCGCGAATTGCTCGAGGACCGGGTCACTCGGCATCGAATCCGGAGTACATCCTGCCGCTGCAGCTGGTGATGGCGGGCAGCAAGCCAGGAAATCTTCAGGTCGTGGAGCCTGGCATGGTGACCTTACGACTCAATGACAAGCGTGTCGTCGAATCGTGCTCGTTGGGAGCAGCGGCAGCCGAATCGCCGGACGTCGAGGCGTTCTGTGAGCAGCTTGGACTGAGGTTTGATGCTGAATCAGGCAAGTGCGGAATCTTTGTCGCACCAAAGGACTGTTCGACATCCGGAGGGGTGGCGGGCATCAGCGCCACAGGCGAGGTCATTTGCGGTACTCCGGATGGAGTGACACTCGTGACGAGCAGCACGGGCAGTACGAGCGGCTGCAGGGGCTGGATCAATGCCAGGTGCTGGTATCTCGATCCGAGCGTAGATGCAGGCAGGGGCTGGCGGTTCAATTCGAACAAGAATTATCTGGAGAATTACCACTATTGCAAAAAGCGGACTGAGAGTTGCCAAATCATGGGAGGAGTCGTCTCGGACGTGGATGCCCAGGATACGGTGACGGCCTTTGAATACTGCTCGAAGCGTGACCGAAGGGGCAGGTGCACGACCTGGGTAGATCAGAGGAAGCGAAGCAATCATCATTCGTGCATCTGCAAATGACGAGATCCTCACGCCGCTCGTGGTGCGGCCTCGGGAAGGACCTCGCTGAGGTGATCGGCAGGAACCCATCCTGTCTGGAGTGTCAGGCCCTCGTGTTTCCAAGCGCTCTTTCCACCGAGGAGCACGTAGACGTCGGAATACCCTGCCGCTTCGAGTAGTCGTGCCCAGTGAAACGGCAGCAGGTCGCGCGCGTCCTGTCCGTAGATGATGGCCTCGGGAGTCGGCTCCTGGAGAAGGCTGCTCACTTGCTCCACCGATTGAGGCAGTGGCGGCAGTCGGATGGCTCGAGGAAGGTGCCCTCCGTTGAAGTGCTCGACCGATCCGACTTCGAAGATCACCAGCCGGTCCGGAGCTGGAATGGCGAACCACGAGTCGATGAATCGAAGCTGCTTATCGAGAAGCTGCTGGCACGAGATGGTGCGTATCATGCCGCTAGTGTTGCAGGTGCTGCACCGAGGCGGGGCACCGAGATGGGGCGCACTGTCGCGTCCTAGGAGCGAGCCAGCTTTCGAGTGATTGCTTCATGATGGGGCAGTGACAGGCCGCGGAGCCGAGCCTGCTCCAGCAGCCAGCCATTGAGCCAGGGCAGCTCGAGCGCTCGACCTGCCTCGAGATCCTGAAGCATCGAGTTTCTGTTCGCTGCCGTCTGCTCGCAGGTCAGGAGAAGATCCTTCCATGCCTCTTCTCGAGAAACTCCTCGAAGCCCGAGCGCTTCAAACACCTGCAGCGCCTCGATCTGGAGTGTGCGCGCCTGCGCCTGAAGTTCAGCCGATTCGAGCATCGCACCGTTCGGCGCACGCGCCAGTGCGAGCACCGGATTCAATGCCACGCTCGTGAGAGCCTTTTTCCATTCGACGATCGAATTCGAAGCTTCTCCGTCGATCAGATCGACCGTAAATCCCGACTGCGACAGAATGCGCTGGAGCGCGTGCACCTGCGGCCCGGCCTCAGTGGCGAGCGTCAGTCGTCGGGGTGGGGGAGTTTCGAGGAGCATTCGTCCTTCCCATCGTGCCCCGAACCACGCGACGGCACGACAGAGCGGAATGGCGAGTCGCGCCTTCGTGATGGTCTCGGTGATTCCGAGTCCATTCTGGGGAGCAATGAGGAGCGAGCGCTGAAGCACCGCAGGCGGTGAGTTTTCCGAGATCCGGCGCAGACCGGATTCTACCAGCTCGGCAACCTGCGGCGCCTTGCACGCAAGCCACACGAACGCAGGAGCCTCGAGATGGTCAGGAGCCTCGGGCTGCCAGAGCGCCGCAAACTCCGGGCTTCGCGGAGCGCGAGGTCCTACGAGATGCACCGGAAGGCGATTCTGGAGATGGCGGGCGAGCGTGCAGCCGAGGGCGCCCGGGCCCAAGATCAAGGTTTCCACCCTGTTTGGTTATCCTGATTTTGAGGCGGATTCCGCAGGAATCTGGGCAGGTGGTTCGGCAGGATCCGCCTCGGCCGACGACTCCATCGGAATTCGAGAGCTCGACGCCTCCTTCCATTCGCGCAGCTCGGCGACTCGGCGGGCCCGCGCCCCGTCCTGCACCTCCTCAGGGGCCGGCGGACGAATCCAGACAAAGGGCGTACGGCCATACGGCTTGGTGCACTCGAGATCCTTGAAGCCCGGAGACCAGGTGCCGCTGTTCAGCAGCTCCACGCCGTCGACGAGGCGATGGGCTTCGTAATGCGTGTGCCCGTGGACGACGCGCGAGACCTTCGCGAGCCGGCTGCTGACCGCCACGCTTCGTGAAGGAGCCTGTACGACTTCCTCATCGAGCTTGCTGGTGATCGACTGCGCGTAAAAGACGAAGAACGGCATCGTTCCGGCAATCGGCACCAGAATCCAGAACATCGAGATGTCGGCGATGAGCTTGACGAGCGAAATGACCTGGAAGCTCACGAGCAGGATCAGCAGGAAGAGCAGGGCGCGGTCGACCCAGAGCTCCTGCATGATCTTGATCGGATTGAAATGCGCGGGATGGACATGGATCTCCTTCAGCGCGCGCACGGTGCGGGGAGAAGCGTTTGATTTCTGCGCGATCTCCGCGATGCGCCTCTCGACCGTCAGCGGATCCTTGACCGCGGGCAGGAACCCTTCGACCAGCGAGTGAAACAGGGTCGCGAGCGCGCTCCAGAACCAGGTCAGGATGATCCCGGGCTGGATCCGAACGAGGTACTTGAAGAAAAACCGCGTGTAGTCCTTGAAACCCATGATGTACTGCGACGGCACGTGCGGGTTGAGCATTCCCATGCCGTTGAGCAGCAGCTTGTTGGCAATGTCCCCGAAAGGCGTCCGAACCACGATCTTGCGGCCCTTCTTGATGAGGGGATGCACTGGATTCGAGCAGAGAGAATACGCATCGTACTGGTTGCCGTGCTCGAAAAGGGTGTCCTGGTTGCTGATGTAGAACCATTCGCAGAACCGCACGTGGCTGCGCAAAATCTCAGGTAGATTGAGCGCCTCGACGATCGTCTTCTGGACGCCCGGCCAGTGGAGCTCGATGTCGTGGTTGCCGATGATGAAGACCACGCGGTGTCCCTTGAGCACGAATTCGCGAAGTGCGGCCACCCACCCTTGGTGGTCCTGGAGGATGACCTCCATCTTGAACCGGCTCTTCGGCTCCTCGGCGTTCAGGCCGCGTGCCTTTTCGAGCCAGTGCAGGTTGAACTGCTTCGGATCATCCGGAAGCCGGGTCACCGAATCGAAATCAAAGACGTCTCCGTTGAGAATGAGCTCGATTTTCTCGTCCGGGTTTTTGTCGGCTCCCGAGAGGTGTTCGATATGATCAAGAAAGAGCTTGAAGCTCGCGTCGATGAAGAATTTGCGTGACTTGTAGAGCTTCCAGAGCGGCTTCTTCGGATTGGCCGGCTCGGCCTCGGTCAGATGCAGGTCGCTGATGCTGAAGGTATGTCTGGCGCGCCTGAAATCGTTTTTCATGACCGACCCGCCGGTTGCGGGGCCTCCACTGTATTAGTGTAGCCGCTCCCCGCCCGAGGGGGCGTTCATTTTATGAATGGCAATGATAACGGATGTTTAAGCAAGTTCCAGCCGTCGCCCGTTGTGGCCGGAAAAGCTTAATGCTAGCCCAGTGTTATGCGCACCTACCTGAATGTCCTCGAGCATGTCCTGCAGCATGGCACCCGGAAGGAAGACCGCACCGGAACGGGCACCCTGAGTGTCTTCGGGTACCAGATGCGTTTTGACCTCTCGGAGGGTTTTCCGCTCGTCACGACCAAGAAGGTGCACCTTCGATCGATCATCCACGAGCTGCTCTGGTTCCTGAAGGGCGACACGAACATCCGCTACCTCAAGGAAAACGGAGTTTCGATCTGGGATGAGTGGGCCGACGAGAACGGCAACCTGGGCCCGGTTTACGGCTCGCAGTGGCGTTCCTGGCGTGGTGCCGACGGTGTCGTCGTCGACCAGATCCAGCAGGTGGTGGAGCAGATCAAAAAAAATCCAGATTCTCGCCGATTGATCGTCAGCGCCTGGAACGTGGCTGAGATTCCGAACATGAAGCTGCCGCCCTGCCACGCGTTCTTTCAGTTCTACGTGGCGGATGGAAAGCTCTCCTGCCAGCTCTACCAGCGGTCGGCCGACCTCTTTCTCGGCGTTCCGTTCAATATCGCGAGCTACGCGCTCCTGACGATGATGATGGCGCAGGTGACGGGCCTGAAGCCGGGCGAGTTCGTCCACACACTGGGTGACGCCCATCTGTATCTCAATCACCTCGACCAGACTCGCGAGCAGCTCTCACGCGAGCCTCGCGCGCTTCCGAAGATGAAGATCAATCCTGACGTGAAGTCGATCTTCGATTTCAAGTTCGAGGACTTCGAGCTCGTCGGCTATGATCCGCATCCTGCCATCAAGGCGCCGGTGGCCGTATGATGATCATCTCGGCCTTCGGAGCGATGTCGAGGAACAGGGTCATCGGCAAGGACAACGACCTGGTCTGGGATCTTCCCGCCGACCTGCAGCGCTTCAAGCGCATGACCTCCGGCCACCCGGTCATCATGGGTCGCCGGACCTATGAATCCATGGGCAAGCCGCTTCCGAATCGCGACAACCTGATCGTGACCCGACAGAAGGACTACTCGGTGCCCGGCTGCCACGTCTTTCCGACAGTCGAAGCAGCTCTCGAGTGGTGCCGAAAAGGCGAAGCTGAAGGGCGAAAGGGCTTCGAGGAGGTCTTCGTCATTGGTGGAGGAGAGATCTGGAAGGCCTCCTGGCACCTCCTCGACCGGCTGTACCTGACGATCATCCATCGAGACTTTGAAGGCGATGCCTTCTTTCCGGAGTTCGACTGGAAGGAGTGGCGCGAAAGTTTTCGCGAGGACCATTCCGAGCCGATGCCGTATACTTACTACACGCTCGAACGCACCTCGCGCAGCTGAGTCAGGGGGCAGCGCCTCCCGAAGGACATCACATGAAGAAAATTCGCCTGAAGGCCAAGCACGACCGTCGCTTCCGAACCGGACATCCCTGGGCCTACTCCAACGAATTGCAGGATTCTCCGAAGGGAATTGAGCCGGGAGAGGCGCTCGAGATGCTCGATCCTTCGGGCAAGTTCATGGCCTGGGGTTATGGCAATCCGGCTTCGCTGATTACTTTTCGCGCCGTTTCGCGCGACGAAACCGAACAGGATGCGATGGCTCCGGCGGGAGTGGCGCGCCGACTCGAGGCGGCGTGGAAGCTCCGTCATGCGCTCGGATTTGAGAAGGTCAGCCATCGCCTGTGTTTCGGCGAGGCGGATCGCCTGCCCGGGCTGATCGTCGATCGTTATGTTCTCGCGGATCACTCCACCGTTCTCGTCGTTCAGGCGCAAACCGCCGGAGCGGATCGCTGGACGCGCGATTTTGAATCGGTCATCGGAGAGTGGCGCAAGCTTCATCGGGACGGCTGGCTCGATCGCGCCATCACCATCATCAAGAACGACTCTTCGTCGCGGAAGATCGAAGGACTCCAGCAGGATGCCGCGAAGATTCTGGGTGATGCCCACGGGCGCGACCTGCATCACGCAAAAATTCTCATCCGGTCGGCGGAGCTCTCGAACCCAGCTCCGTTCGAATTCACGGCTGACCTGATGGGCGGGCAAAAGACCGGCTTCTTCCTCGACCAGTGGGCGAATATCCAGCTGGTACTCGAGCGACTTGAGAATTGGCCTGCGGTTACCGGGCGGAAAAAAATCCGCATCCTCGATCTGTGCTGCTATGTCGGCCAGTGGAGCGCGCAGCTTGCTCGATATTTCGCCAAAAAAGGAATCACCGTCGAGGTCACTCTGGTCGACGCCTCCAAGGCGGCGCTCCAGCAGGCCGAAAAGAACGTTTCCGCAGCTGCCGGGTCTGCATCGGTTCGCATCGAGACCGTCGAGGGCGATGTGCTTCATGACCTCGGGGGGCTCCAGGACAAGGCCTTCGACCTCGTGATTTCCGATCCTCCCGCGCTCATCAAGGGACGAAAAGACATTCCCGTGGGCACGCATGCCTATCTGCAGCTGCACACGCAGGCCGCGCGCCTCGTGGCCGACCACGGCGCGTGGGTCGCGTGCTCCTGCTCGGGCCTTCTGGTGGAAGAGTCCTTCGGCGAGACGCTTGCCAAGGCGGCGCGAAGGCAGAACCGCACGATTTCGTGGGTTGCGCGTGGCGCTCAGGCTCCGGATCATCCCGTGCTCGCCGAGTTCCCGGAGGGCCGATACCTGAAATGCTGGCTCGGCATCGCGCACTGAGGAGCAGGGACGGATGAAGAGGCTCTTCATCATCAACGCGAAAGCCGGCGGGGGAAGGGCGCTTCAGTGGTGGCAGGCGCAGCGCCCGCGCTTCGAGCGTGAGGTCGCCACTGGCTCTGCACGCGAGTGGATTCCTTCTTCAGTCGAAGAAATCGCGCATCGACTCGAAGAGAAACTCGCAGCCGGGTTTGATGAGTGGGTGATCATCGGAGGCGATGGCTCGTGGAATTCGATCGCGAATCTCGTGCTCGCAAATCGCGAGGCGCTCGTTGGGGCCGCTTCGACGTTGCCCGTGTTTCGAATGGCTTCCGCCGGCAGCGGCTCGGACTACGCGCGGAGCCTTAGTGAAGGCGAGCCTGTTCCGGCCGATGCCGTTCGGCTGCTGATCGATGGCGCCAGTGTCCGGTACTTTCTGAACATGGCGAGTGCGGGACTCAGCGCGCAGGTGGCTGCAGTCAAAGAGCGCCTGCCCGATTGGATGCCGCGTGCCCTTTGCTACGCGGTACCGACGCTCTCGGAAGTCTGGAATGCGAAGCCCTTTCAAGCCGAGCTGCGAGTGCCGGGCATCGAGCCTCTCCGGGGGAACACCTGGGCCATTTTCGTCTCGAAGGGCCTTTATGCAGGCGGGGGAATGCGCTTCGCTTCCGAAGTGAGCCTGGCCGACGGACAGTTCGAGATCAGCTGGGTCGAGAAGCAGTCGCCGCTTTCGATCGTCCTCAAGCTGCCTTCGCTTTATGGAGCCGGGCTGCGCTCCGAGCCGGGGGTGCGAAAGATCCGAGCCGCGAAGGCCGAGCTGAGCTTCTCCGAGCCCATCGCCATCGAGCTGGATGGCGAGCCGACACGCGCCACTCGGCTGGGTTTTGAGGTCGTGGCAGCAGCCAAAACCGGGCTCAGGGTGGGCCGATTTTAGTTCATCGGGGGGAGTGGATGGAGATGAAGCTCTGGAAATGGGGAGTGATGAGCCTGGTCTTGAGTCTGCTGCCCTTGCTGGGGCAGCCAGGCAACGCTCTCGCCTGTGAGAACTGCGTTACCCCCTCGCTTCCGGAAGCCTGGAAGCAGGCCGATCTGGTGCTGATCGCCCGGCGAACCTCACCAACGGGCGGCGCCATCTCGTGTCCGGTCGAGGACTCGAAACAGAACCACACCGAGATCCGGATTGAGAAGACACTCAAAGGAAAGGTCGACCGCGATCGTCTCCGTGTTCCCGCCTGTTATGGGATGTGTGATTACGGGCTGATTTTGGAGGACACCCAGCCGAGATTGATCTTCCTTCAGAAAGAGGCGGGTCAGAATTCCTACCGCACGCTGAGTCTCTGCAAGGCGCCCGAACTTCTGGTCCGAGGCGGCAAGGTCGAGGTGGGGGGAAAGTGGCTCGCCATTGAAGAGGCGACCCGTCCCTGAAACGGTATCCGGTACCTGCAGCTCAATGCGTCATCAAGCGAGGTTGTTCTCGCTGGGGTTGCCTTCTCGCCGTCGTCGCAGTAGCTCGTCGTCATGCACGGAATCCGCTCGCTGCTCGCGTGTCTCGCAGTCACGGCAATGCTCAGTATCAGTGCCGAAGCTGAATCATTGCCATGGGTTGAGGTCGTTCAGATTCGGCAAATCCAGTGCGCCCAGGATGAGTGGCAGGGTGAAAAGGTGAGGTACCTTCAGCTGGCTGCGCTGGTCCGAGACCCCGCGGGAGGCGAGGTTCAGCTTCAGATCTTTCGTTGGGATTCGCGCCGTGGGCCCGCGCTGTCGCCCACAGATCCGTGTGAGGACCTTTCGGCGGCTTTCCGCGAGGGTCGAAGCGCGAGGATTCAGGCGGACCGTGATGGCTGGATCCAGTCGCTTCATGCGCATGAAGTGACCTGTCATGCCGATTGCCCTGCCGACCGCCTTCGGCCATAGTCGCCAGCGATGTCGTCATTGCGGATCATCCTTCACGACCGATTCGGTTTCAGCGAGTTCCGCTCGTCGCAGGAGCAGGTCTGCCAATCGATCGTCGACGGCCAGGACGCGCTCGTGGTGATGCCGACAGGCGCGGGCAAGTCGCTCTGCTATCAGCTTCCAGGAATCGCACGAAAAGGAACGACGCTGGTCATCAGTCCGCTGCTGGCGCTCATTGATGATCAAGTTGCGAAACTCGCTGCCAAGGGAATGCGAGTCGAGCAGATCCACTCGGGCCGCACGCGCGAGCAGTCGCGCGAAGCCTGCATTCGCTACCTCAAGGGAGAGCTCGAATTCCTGTTCATCGCGCCGGAGCGACTCGCCGTTCCTGGGTTTCCAGAGATGCTCGAGAAGCGCAGGCCGGCTCTGATTGCGATCGATGAAGCCCACTGCATCTCGCAGTGGGGGCACGACTTTCGTCCCGAGTACCGTCGCCTCGGCGAGCGCCTCGGGCGACTGCGCAGGGGAGCTGGGGGGAACGCGAGCTCCGCAGCATCCGGCGGCCCCACAGGAACTACAGTATCGGCTGCCGCGCCCACCGGCGCCTCAAACGGAGCCTCAACGGGCGCCACAACAACAGCCGCCGCTCCGATCGTCGCCCTGACCGCCACCGCAACGACGCTGGTCCAGGACGACATCCTCCAGCAGCTCGGCATTCCGACTGCGCGCAAGTTCATTCAGGGATTCCGCCGCACGAACATCGCCATCCGCGTCCACGAAGTTCCGGTGCCGGATCGGGGACAGGCCGCAGCCGAAATCCTCGCCGGAAAAGGTCGTCTTCCGGCAATCGTGTACGCTCCGACTCGCAAGGCGGCCGAAGAGATCTCCGCGAAGCTTACGAAAGCCGCGCGCGGGAAATTGCGCGCAAGCTGCTACCACGCCGGACTCGATTCAGACACGCGTGAGACGGTGCAGGAGCAATTTCTCGCCGGAAAAACCGACGTCATCGTCGCGACGATCGCCTTCGGCATGGGTATCGACAAAGCCGACGTGCGCACGGTCATTCATGCCGGACTTTCCGGCAGCGTCGAGGGCTATTACCAGGAGATTGGCCGCGCGGGACGCGACGCTCTGCCTTCGGAAGCGATCCTGATGCACTCGTTCGCCGATCAGCGCACGCATGATTTCTTCTTCGAGCGCGATTACCCGGAGATCGCCGCACTTGATCAGGTGCATCGCGGCTGCGGCCCGAAGGCGAAGACGGCCGATGAAATTTATGATGAAGTCAGCAAGCTATCGCGTGAAACGTTCGACAAGGCGCTCGAAAAACTGCGCATCCACGGCGGACTGATCGCCGGACTCGACGGGCTCTATACCCGCGGCACCGCCGACTGGAAGATGACCTACGAGCGCCAGCGCCTGCACCGCGAGAAATCGCTGCAGCAGATGATGGATTTCGTTCAATCCACGAGCTGCCGAATGTCTTATTTCCTGAGGTACTTTGGCGACCGCGACTCGAAGGGCGACTGCGGTATCTGCGACCGGTGCACCCGAGCCGAGTCGAGCGCCTCGCGCGAACTCACCTCGAAGGAAAAGACCATCGCCAAGCTCACGCTCGCGGCGCTTTCACAGTCGCACGGACTCTCCATCGGACGCCTTTTTGACCAGGTCGGCGAGTACCAGCGCGGCGTCGATCGAAAGCTCTTTGAAGCGGTTGTTGATCTGCTCGGACAGGAAGGCTGGGTGAATATCCGGCGCGACAGCTTCACCAACGAGTCCGGCAAACTGATCTCGTATCGCCGGGCTGAAATCACGGACCTCGGCGAATCTTCCGGAGCAGGCGAGCTCGATGATCTTCGGATCGCCGATGCGTTTGCAGTCTCCGAAAAAGAGCCGAAAAAGCGCAAATCACCTCGGGTGCGCCGACGCAAGCCGTCCGAACGCACGTCAGGCTGGGCAGGCGCCGACGCCTGATTGCGCGCTTTAATTCGTGGATCTCGACAGCAGCTCCTCGGCATCGGCCAGCAATCGATCGACGGCTTCCGATTCCGATAACTCGCGTGAATCCGAATCGCTATTTCGCAGGTTTCGGATGACGCCCGGAAGTATTCCAGTCAATTCTCCGGTCTGATAGAAGACGGCCGCGTCCTCACTGACCTGCTGCGCGAGAGCCAGCTTCTTGAGCTGGCCATTCTCGAGAGCAGTGATCAGAAACGGAAGCAGTGTCGATGACACGCTAAGAAAGAACGGGTTATCGAACGCGTTGCCGTAGCCATAATCTCCTCCGGCCCTGGCGGGAGTGGCGGAGCCGAGCGTTGCAGTGGTTAGGAACAGGACAGCCAGGATTTTGCGAGCGGGGAATTTCATAGGGCTACTCTCTCTTTCGTGAGTGGAACTTAGCCAATCCCCGGCCCCACCGACCATCGTCCGTCCTGACAGATTCACTGAAAAAACGTCAAAGACAGGCTGGAAACGTCGCTTCAGCGCAGGTATCTCCGTGTCATGGAACTTACTGCTGGAAAAAAAGCCCCCGCATTTTCTCTTCCCTCGGATTCCGGCGACAAGGTCTCGCTCAAGGACTTTGCCGGCCAGCCGGTCGTGATCTACTTCTACCCGAAGGACATGACCCCGGGCTGCACGACCGAAAGCTGTGATTTCGGCGGTTCCTACAAGGCGATCCAGAAGCTCGGTGCGGTGGTGCTCGGCATCAGCCGCGACTCGGTCGAGAGCCACCAGAAGTTCAAAGCCAAGTACAAGCTGCCGTTTTCGCTCCTGTCGGACGAAGACGGAAAAGTTTGCGAAAAATACGGCGTCTGGAAGGAAAAGTCGCTCTACGGCCGCAAGTTCATGGGCATCGAACGCACGACGTTCCTCATCGACTCGGACGGCAAGATCGCGAAGGTCTACCCGAAGGTGAAGGTCGCAGGACACGTTGCCGAAGTGATGAGCGATTTGAAGGCGCTTTAGGAAAGTCCGAAGCGTCGCAGCAGCTTGCGGCGCACAAGTTCGGAGACTTCGTCCACCCGCAAAAGCACGGCCAGGGCGAGGTAGGCGAAGCCGTAGGCTCCGAGCAGGGTGATTGCTCCGATGAACGAGTCGGTCCACTCGGGGTTCTTCACGAGAAGCGCGAAGATCGCGCCGGCCGGAAGAAGGGCTGCCGCCCAAATGCGAGCGAGATAGGTCTTCGAAACGACGAGCGCTCCGACGCACTTTTCCAGCCGTCGCTTCAACATCAGCCATTCGATCCAGCTCGAGAGCCCGAACCCCGTGGTGAGCCCGATCGTTCCGTAGCTCGCGTCCAGGCCGAGAATGCCCGGACCAAAGAAGGCCAGCAGAGCCCCGAGGCCGGTCGACAGCACCACACGCAGGACGGCGATGCGAAGCGGAGTCCGGGCATCACGAAGCGCATAGAAGCTCGATGAGAAAATGCGTGCCTGGGTCGTAGCAAGGATTCCGAGCGTCGATCCGATGAGCACGAGCCAGACCAGTCGCGAGGTATCCGCGTCAAAGGCACCGCCTCGATAGAGAAGCTTCAGGATCAACGGGCCGAGAAAGACAAACCCGGCCACAGTCGGAATGATGAAGATCGAAATCCTCCTGCAGGCCGAGACCACGCGCCTGCGCAGCGCTTCAGCGACCTCGCGCTCGCCTCCGGTTTCCTGCGACATTGCCGGAAGCTCGGCAGCGCTGATGCTCATGCCGAACAGGCTCACCGGGAGCAGGTACAGCGTCTGCGCATAGCCGAGGACGGAGAGTGCCCCGATCGGAAGGAAGCTCGCCATCACCGTATCGAGGTAGGCGCTGATCTGGACGACTCCGCGCGCCGTAACGATCGGAATGAAATTGGCGATCACCGCTCGGAGTTGTGATCCCGCACGAAACGCCGCGCCCGAGACTTGAAACGGAATGCCTCGAAGCAGCTTCATCACCGTCGGCACCTGAACCAGGAGCTGCAGCACGCAGCCGATGACCACGCCCCATCCGGTGATCACGACGAGCTCTTCTTGCGGCGTTCCGGGACCGCGGATCAGCAGCGTCACGATGATCGCTGCGTTCCACAGCACGGGGGCCACGTAGGAGAGGAAAAATTTCCGATGGCTGTTCAGCACGCCGAGGCAGAAAGCGGAAAGCACCAAAAGGCCGATTCCCGGAAAGAGGATCCGGACGAGCTGGATGCAGAGCTCGCGGCGAGCGCCTTCGAATCCGGGGGCGATGAGGTCGATGAGCCAGGGAGTGGCGATCACGCCCAGTGAAACGAGCAGTGTCGTCAGGACCGCGAGGACGCCGAGGACGGCTCCTGCGAGCTCGCGCGCTTCTTCGGTACGTTTTTCTCCCAGACGCCGGCCATAAATCGGAATGAACGATCCGGAGAGTACTCCTTCGCCGAGCAGGTTCTGGAGGAAGTTCGGGATGCGGAGTG
>JBIIXZ010000008.1:0-27199 GCA_044347055.1 Bdellovibrionia bacterium
CGTCGGCATGGTGCTCGCGGTTGAAGCAAAGAACGCGAAGGCCGTGATGACATCGCTTCGCCGCTCCGGTCTGAAGTCGTGGGACATCGGCGAAGTGATCACGCGCCGCCGGGGTTCGTCCTGCGAGGTGAGTCTCCGCGCTGGCGCGGACGAGGGCTCGCAAGAGGTAGTGCTTGAGTACTGAGTGCACTCCATCTCCGATGAATATCGGTATCATCGGTGCGGGCCAGCTCGGACGGATGCTCTGGCAGGCGGCGACGCAGAAGGTCGGCCTCAAAGCCTCAGTTTATGGCCTCGATCCGGCCAGCCCTGCTGCCGATGCCGGTGCTACGGGGGTTCGAGGCAGTCTCACGGACGTTGCGGCCCTGCTCGAGTTCTCGCGCTCGGTCGATCAGGTGGTCATCGAGAGCGAGTTCCTTCCTCCGGCGGTGCTTGAAGCACTCTCTGCGTCTGATCAGGCCCAGAAATGGACACCGTCGATGGGTTCGCTGCTTCAGGTGCAGAGCAAGCTCGAACAAAAGCGCCTGTGCAGCGCGCTTGAGGTTCCAACCTCTGAATGGCAGGCGTTGCAGCTTTCCGGCGATCGCAGCTCCAGTCTCGCTGCAGCACTCGAAGGCGGGCAGTGGGTGGCCAAGGCCGCGCGGGGCGGCTACGACGGACGCGGCACGTTGATCGGGCGTCCCTCAAGGCAGGAGCTCGAACTTTTTTGCGAGAGAAATCCTGCTGCGGAAGTCTACCTTGAAAAGCGCATCGAGTTTCGGCGCGAGCTGGCGATCGTGGGCTGTCGCGATCGGCAGGGCCAGGTTCACGCGTATCCGCTGGTCGAGAGCCGGCAATACCGTGGAGTGTGCGAGCGGGTGATGAGCCTCGAGCTTGCGGACCTCGGCCGCATGCAGCCTCAAGCTCTGAGCATTCTGACGAAGATCCTCGAGCACTTGGACTGGGTGGGAGTTCTTGCCATCGAGTTTTTCGAGACCAGCACCGGAGAACTCCTGGTCAATGAGATCGCCCCACGCGTCCACAATACGGGGCACTACACGGTTGATGCCGCGCGAAGCAGCCAGTTTGAAGTCCACCTGAGGGCAGTCGCAGGTCTGCCGCTCGAGAACAGCGATTTCAAGACAGCGCCGTCGTTTGCGATGCTGAATCTGCTCGGACCGGAGGGCATCACGGGAACGCTGCCGAAGATCGATCTCGAGTCTGCCTGTGATTACGGCAAGCGCACGAGCACGCCGCTTCGCAAGCTCGGACACTGGAACTGGCGCTCTGAAGTGCCTCTCGCGCGTCTGCAAATCGAGTCCGTGCTCGACGGAATGGACCGGACGTGGAAGGAATGGGCAAGAAGCCGCATCCGTGAAGGAGAACAGAAGTGAGCCAGAAAGACGTGCTGATCGTGATGGGATCGGAAAGCGATTATCCGACCATGAAGGAGGCCGAAGCGATGCTGGAGCAGTTCGGCGTCAGCTTCGACACTCGCATTGCTTCCGCCCATCGCACTCCCGACCTGGTGGCAAGGACCGGCAAGGAAGCCGCGGCGCAGGGCTTTCGCGTGGTGATTGCCGGTGCAGGCGGAGCCGCGCACCTTCCGGGCATGATGGCCGCCTACACCGAGCTTCCGGTCATCGGTGTTCCGGTCGCCCAAGGAGCACTCGAAGGACAGGATGCGCTTCTGTCGATCGTGCAGATGCCGCGCGGAATTCCGGTAGCCACCGTATCGATCGGCGGAGCCGCGAATGCCGGAATTCTCGCCACGCAGATTCTTTCGGCGCAGGACACGCCTCGTGGCGCCGAGCTTCGGCGCCGGATTCGCCAGTACAAGGACGACCTCGAGAAGGCCGTGCTGCAGAAGAGCCGCTGATCAAAGCACGCGCAGCAGCGCCCGGGTGAATGCCCGTGGGGCGGCTTCTGCCGGCTCTGAATCCGTGGCCTTGGTCGTCGAGCCGAGGAGCTCGAAATGGTCGGCATCCAGAATGCCGAGGTCACGCCCCAGGCCCGCCACCTTCTGCTGCGTGGTCAGCAGCACGCCGTCGTTCTCTCCGTGAAAGAGATCGAGGTAGAGTCCGCCTGAGCGCAGAGCGGCACGAACTGTCGAGCCCTGGGCGCGGCCCCGAACGAAAAAGACCTTCGAGGCGATTCTCATGCGCTGCTCGCGAGACAGCTTCCGTCGCGCATCGAGATGGAGGCGTGTCGCCTCATCGGGAGTCAGCGTCCGCACTGAATCTCGGAAGGGGCCCAGGATTCCCCCGACTCGGTCCTCGACGAATGAGGCGAGCGGCGAACCGTGGAACGCCCCCTGAACGAGCACCGCCGAGTCGATCACGCCCGACTCGATGAGGTCTGGGTGGCGAAGCAGGGCGAGGTGGGTCTCCGCGGCTCCACGACTGTGGGCGAGAATCACGAGCGGCCTCTTGCCACGCTGAAAATTCTTTCGGAGCGATTCTGCAAGCCGGTCGGCGTTTGCATCCATCGACTCATAGCTCGACGGCCGGATGACCTCGACATCCATCACGCCGGCCTCGTCTCGAAGCACAGGCAGGACATGCTGGTACAACGAACCGGAGAACTCTCCGAGAATGCCGTCGATGAGCACCCAGCCGGTCGAACTCACCCGCGAGGAGTCGGACAGAGTCACTGGAGCTGGCGTGAGGCGCTCCTGGCGATAGAGTGTTGCCAGCGACGGCGTCTCCGGTGCATCGGCCCCGGCGCCGCCGGACACCAGCCCCAGAAAGACAGTCAGGAAGGCAGGGAGAGAGAGGCGACGGGAGGGTGTCCGGGGAGTGATTGACATGGTGCGGCAATACACGAAGGGCCGGAGCTCGTAAAGGACAGGTCTTTTGCTGGAGTTTCAGGGCTTTAGCCCTTCGCCACCACCGCATCTCGAAACGCTTCTTCAAAGGCCACCCAGGCGCGGATTCCGGGCTCGGAGACACCCTGTGTGCGGAGGAAGTCCTCGAGGATTCGGGCACGTCGGTCGAAGAACCCCGGCAGGATGGGCGGCAGATGCGCGTGGGCCTGCGCCGGACTCTTGCCCGTATAGGTATCGCGTGCGCCCATGGCTCGGAGAAGGAACTCCGCCTGTTTTCTCGAGACGGCGGCGAGCTCTTTTCCGAAGAAGAAAAACCCGATCATCGTGTCGCGCGACATCGCCTCGTAGAAACCGAACATGAGCTCGAACACGCGCTCCTCGGAGCCCAGCTCCGAGTACAGTGATTCCAGTGCCGTCTTGAGGGTCGAATTCATGGGGTGTCGTGCGCTCGAAAAGAAAAGGGCTGGGAAAGAAGATTCTTCCCCAGCCCCTTCGTGCCTGAAAATCAGGAATTATTCGAAATCGCGGTCCATGACGGTCTTGCGGCCGTCGGACTTGGCGCGGGCAATCGCCTGGTCGCAGAGCTGGCGAACCTTCTCGGACAGGATGTTCATCACCGCTGCCGAAGTGTTCATGCCGCCCGAAGCCTTGCGAATGTAGTCCTTGGTCTTCGAAGCGACGACCAGGGTTTCCTTTTCGCCACCAGTGGTTTCCATTTCAGTCATTGTCGATATCCTTTCGGGTTTAGTTCACTTCGAGAAGCTCAACTTCGAAGATGAGCGTCGCGTTCGGAGGAATCACGCCGCCAGCTCCGCGCTCGCCGTAGCCGAGCTGCGGAGGAATCGTCAGCTTGCGCTTGCCGCCAACCTTCATGCCGGCGACGCCGAGGTCCCAGCCGCGGATGACCTGGCCAGCGCCGAGGACGAACTTGAACGGCTGTCCGCGGTCGACGGAGGAGTCGAACTTCTTACCGTCGGTCAGGGTGCCGGTGTAGTGCACGGAAACCTGCTTGCCGTTCACGGCCTCGGCTCCGGTGCCTTCCTTGATGTTTTCGATCTTCAGATCGGCTTCGGCCTTGGCAGCGTCGGTCGTCGCAGTCGAAGCTGCGGTGTTTTCCGTCGTTGCGCTGGTCGTTTCAGCGGACTTCTTGGTGCAGGCGCTGAGGGCTGCAATCGAAACTGCGGCAATCGCCACGAGGGCGTTCTTGCGAATAGTCATGGATCAAGTTCTCCTTCTCTGGATCCTGTGGTTGATGGCCTGAGGATTCCATAGCTCTGGCGGGGGGGCTAGCCGTTTTTCCCCTCCGGCGACAAAAAAAGTCGGTTGGTAGGGGGGCTGTCGGGCCTTATGCTCAAGGTCCATGAACCTGCTCCAGGCCATCCTGTATGGCGCCGTCCAAGGCCTGACCGAATATTTGCCGGTCAGCAGCTCCGCCCATCTGGCTCTTTTGCCGAAATTTCTCGGCACTCAGGATCCGGGCCTGAGCTTCGATGTCTTTCTCCATCTGGGCACTCTGGCCGCCACGCTGATTTATTTTCGTCGCGAGTGGGTGGGCCTTGCCACCTCGCTGCACACCTCGCAGGGGCGGAAGGGCATGGGAAACGTCGTGTTTGCCACGATTCCCGCTCTGGCCGTGGGCGTTGTTTTTCGCCACCAGATTGAGGAAAACCTGCGCGGCCCGCACCTGATTGCCATGACCCTGATGATCGGCGGGGTCCTGTTGTATCTCGTGGATCGGTTCGCGACCGGAAAACGAGGATTCGGCGAGGTCGGCTCGCGCGACGCGTGGAGCGTGGGACTCTTTCAGTGCCTGGCGCTCGTTCCGGGGATGTCGCGGTCCGGGTCCACCATCCTCGGTGCGCGCTTCATGGGGCTCTCTCGCGAGTCTGCTGCAAGGTTTTCATTCTTCATTTCTGCTCCGGTTACCGCTGCTGCGGTGGCCAACGAGCTTCGGCACTGGAACGAGCTTGTGACGTCGGTTTCGGCCTTGTCGCAATCGGGTTCGCAGGGCGAGGCGATGCTGATTTTGGGCGCAGGAGCGTTCAGCGCATTTTTCTTCGGCTGGCTCGCGATTTCGGGCCTGATCAAGCTCGTCTCGCGGGTGGGGTTCGGTGCGTTTGCAGTGTACCGAGTCGCGCTCGGAATCGTCGTGCTTTACTGGCTCTGATCACGTCGGCGCAGCAATCGTGACGCGCTTCAGTCCGATCGAATCGCAGGTTTCCGCGATGATCTTCACCGCTTCATCCGGAGAATCCGTCACGCAGATGTAGTTCAGATCCGCCGGGGCGATGGTGCCGTATTTTTCGGCGCAGTCCTGCAGGAAGTCGAGATGGCGCTGCCAGTATTCCGTTCCCATCAGGATCACCGGAAAATCATAGAGCTTGCCGGTCTGGATCAGCGTGAGCGCTTCACTCATTTCGTCATGAGTGCCGAATCCTCCCGGCAGGACGACGAAGGCGTACGAGTACTTCACGAGCATCACCTTGCGGACGAAGAAGTAGTAAAAGTCCACGACGTGGTCGAGCCACGGATTTGGTTTCTGCTCGCGCGGCAGGACGATCGTGCAACCGACCGAAACTCCTCCTGCTTCTTTTGCACCGCGATTGGCGGCCTCCATGATTCCAGGGCCGCCACCCGTCATCACGGTGAGCCCTGCGCGAGCGAGCCCTGAACCCAGCTCTCGAGCGAGCTGGTAGTACGGGTGCCCCTCCGGAAAGCGCGCTGATCCGAAGACGGTCACGCAGGGTCCGAGAAAGTGAAGTTTTCGGAAGCCCCGAACGAACTCGATGGCGATCCGAATCACCCGTACCAGCTCAGCCCAGCGTGAACTGCGCCCCGCAAGAAACCTTGCTTCGTCTGTCTGGGCGGCGTCCAGTCGGGCGCGAAGCTCCGCCAGACGGCGCATCTTGGGTTCGGGAGGAATTCGTGGCATGCAGCCAGTATAAGGGCGCTCGGGGACTCCGTCGAGCGGGTAAGAGTGCGGGCGTACGCCTAAGTCGTTGATCAGGAGAGGGAATTCTCTCAAAGTTCGGCGGGCTGCATTGTTGATTTAAATGGTCGGATTTGATAGGGTCCGACCCCTGATGCGCCTGTTGTTTTTGGTCCCACCGATGACCCAGCTGAATACGCCGTACCCCGCGACGGCGTATCTGAAGGGATTCCTGCGCCGTCATCGGCCGGATCTCGAGGTGGTTCAGGCGGATCCCGCACTGGAACTCGTCCTCCGGCTGTTCTCGCGCGAAGGTCTCGAGCGCATCCGCGCGGAGCTCTTGGCCGATTCGGAATCGGAAGCCGTCCAAAACTTTCTGGAACAGTTTGATCGCTATCGCGCTGCGGTCGATCCGGCGATTTCATTTCTTCAGGGACGCGATCCTTCGCTCGCGGTGCGCATGGAGTCCGTGCTGCCTCGCGGTCCATCGTTCCGCGCTCTCGAGCAATATTCGGCTCTCGGTGGAGACGACGGAGGCGACCCTCTCGCCTGGGCCTTTGGTGCTCTCGGCGTGCAGGATCGTGGCAAGTTCCTCGCCTCGCTCTTCCTCGATGACCTCGCGCTCGTCGTGAGAGAAGGCATTGATCCCCGATTTGAGTTCTCCCGCTATGGCGAGAAGCTTTCGGCTTCGCAGGCTGTCATCGATCCGCTGTTGGCCGCCGTGGAAAGCGCCACCCCCTCACTGGTCGATCGCATTCTCGACGAGATTACTAAGGAGCTCCTGGCGCTTCATCACCCTGATTTCGTCGGCATGACGGCTCCGTTTCCCGGAAACGTCTACGGCGCATTCCGGATGGCGCGGGTGATTCGGAAGCTTGCTCCTCGCGCGACTATCGTGCTCGGCGGTGGCTATCCGAATACCGAGCTTCGCGAGCTCGAAGAGCCGAGGCTTTTCGACTACTTCGATTTCGTCACGCTCGACGACGGTGAGCGTCCGCTGCTCTGCCTCCTTGAACATCTCGAAGGCAGGCGCGAGAAGTCGGGACTTTGCCGGACGTATGTCCGCGAAGGCAGCGGCCGCGATGCCCGCGTCGTGCTGATCGATTCCAAGGACGTGCACGACATTCCTCAGAAGGATGTCGGAGCTCCGGACTACTCCGGACTTCCGCTCGATCGTTACCTCTCGATCCTCGAAATGCTCAATCCGATGCACCGGATCTGGAGCGACGGACGCTGGAACAAGCTCACCCTCGCGCACGGCTGCTACTGGAAGAAGTGCAGCTTCTGCGACGTCACGCTCGATTACATCGGGCGCTACGATCCTTCGCCCGCCGACCAGCTGGTCGATCGAATGGTCGAGGTAGCGCGCGCGACCGGTGAGCGCGGTTTTCATTTCGTGGATGAAGCGGCTCCTCCAGCGACACTCAGGAAGCTCTCCGAGCGAATTCTGGAGCGGGGTGAAGTCTTCTCGTGGTGGGGAAACATCCGTTTTGATCCGATGTTCACTCCGGAGCTGGCTCAAAAAATGGCGGATGCCGGCTGCATTGCCGTGAGCGGCGGACTCGAAGTGGCGTCGGACCGGCTGCTCGGGCTCATGAACAAGGGAGTCACCGTCGAGCAGGTGGCCCGCGTGAGTCATGCGCTGACCGAAGCGGGAATCCTCGTTCATGCGTACCTGATGTACGGCTTTCCGACTCAGACGGTGCAGGAAACTGTGGACGCGCTCGAACGCGTACGCCAGCTTTTCGAGTCGGGCTGCATTCAGTCGGCGTACTGGCACCGGTTTTCGGCGACGGTTCACTCGCCCGTGGGAAGAAATCCGGAAAAGTTCGGCATTCAACTGACCGAGCCGAAGCTCGGGCCAGGGCAGAAGCGCTTTGCCCGCAACGATATCAGCTTCGTCGATCCATCGGGCGTGGATCATGACTGGCTCGGCGATGGGCTCAAGCGCGCGCTCTATAACTTCATGCACGGCATCGGCCTCGACCAGGACGTGCGCGCCTGGTTCCTGCCGAAAAAGGGCGTGAAGCTCAAACCTGCGGCCGTGCCTTCGGATCTTGTGGCGAGGGCGCTTGCGGCGCCGGCGTCACGTCCCGGACTCCTCCACGCCGCGCAGGACTCGCGTCCCGCGTCACCCGCGAAGCATTCGCGTCGTTGACGCCCCACCTTGCGCCGGTCACAATCCTTGGCATGGAGATTCGCAGCGTCTGGTTCCTGCATTTTGCATCCGTCGCCTTCATGACCGGACTCATCTGGCTGATTCAGCTCGTCCATTATCCGTTGATGGACCGCGTGAGTTCGGCCGAGTTCACCGCTTTTCATACGGCGCACAGCACTCGGATTACCTTCATCGTCGGTCCTGCGATGATCCTGGAGCTTGCCACGGCCGCGGGATTGATCCTGGCGGCATGGGCTGGAAAATTTCCACAAGGGCTCGCATGGACGTGCCTGGCGCTGACGATCGGAGTTTTCGCATCGACCGCTCTTCTTTCCGTTCCGCAGCACGCCATCCTCGGTTCGGGCTTCAATGAAGCGGCACATGCGCGGTTGGTTTCGACGAACTGGGTGCGAACGATCCTGTGGACGGCACATCTGGTGATCGTGGTGTGGGCCTCGATCACCCGACTAGGAGATCTCTCATGACCAGGCGAATCGGACTGCTCACGGGCGGTGGCGATGCCCCCGGACTCAACGGCATCCTCGAAGCCGCAGGACGGGTGCTGCTTCGCAATGGGGTGGAGCTCATCGGCATCGAAGATGGGTTCGAGGGAGTATTTGAGGGCAGGCACCGGCTGATTACCCTGAAAGATCTCGAAGGCATCCACCAGATTGCCGGAACGCTCCTCGGCACCTCGAACAAGTCTGGAACGAAGGGCCGCGAGAAGGAATTTGCCGAAAAGATCAGTAAGCTGAACCTTCAAGGACTGCTCGTCGCCGGCGGAGATGGAACGTTTGCCGCACTCAAGCAGATTTCCACCGTCGTTCCGGGTTCCGTGAAGCTGGTCGGAGTTCCGAAGACGATCGACAACGACCTTTCCGGAACCGAGATCACGTTCGGGTACGATACCGCCTGCTCTGTCATTGCGGATTCAGTGAACTCCCTGCGAGTCTCCGCCGAAGCGCATCGCCGGCTCATGGTCGTGGAAGTCATGGGCAGGACGGCAGGATGGCTGGCGCTGGGCGGAGGGCTCGCCTCGTATGCCGAAGTCATTCTCGTGCCCGAGAGGCCCTTTGATCGCGCCGAACTTCTCCACTACCTGCGCGAGCAGCAGAAGAAGCGTCGCGGTCTCGTCGTCGTGGTGGCCGAAGGCGCCACTGCGAAGGGCGAAGATCCGAGTGTCGCGTTTACCGTCGAAGGCTCGCCCGAGGCCGTGCGCCTGGGAGGAATCGGCCAGAAGCTCGCCCGATGGATCGAGCAGGAAACCGGCTGGGAATCACGAGCCGTGGTGCTCGGACATCTCCAGCGCAGCCGGCATCCCACGACGACGGATTGTTTTCTGACTCTTTCAATGGGGGTTGAAGCGGCGCGGATGATCCTGGCAGGGCAGTGGGACCATGCCGCCGTCTACCGAAACGGCACGGTCGTGCGCGCGCCGATTACGGACGTGATGGGGCCACCGCGAAGGATCACTCCGGATCATCGGTGGCTTCAGCTCTCGCAGGCTCTCGGGACGTTTATTTAGGAAGTTTTTTCTTCTTCACGAGGTTGCCGATCGCGAGGTCCTTTTCGACGAGCTTGCGCTTCTCATCGACCTTGTTCCGTCGGGCGTCGGCCAGGATGGCATCGATGGCGTGGATCTCGTCTTCGAGCTCCCAGCGCGCGAGCTGATTGGCAGCCATGTCCTCATGCGTTTCGGGCTGCTTCACGCTGTCGTGGACCTTGAGCTTGTGCTTGAGGCCCAGTTGACGAAGCAGCAGTTCGCGCATGAATTCCTTGGTCATGCTGCCTGGTGCTGCAATGCAGGGGCCAGTGCCACCTCAGCTGAATCGCTGGAGATTTTCGTTTCCTCGGCTCTTCCGACTGTAAAAAAAACCTTCTGGTGTCGAAATGCTCGACACCCTGGGAGCTACGCCGTCGATTTCAGGCGTTCGGGTCCGAAATGTGCGATGAACCAGTCGCGGGCCTGGTCTGCCACTTCTTCCAGGGTTCCGGGCTCGCTGAAAAGATGACTCGCTCCCGGAATCACGAGCAGCTCGGAGTCCGGCAGCTCCTCGTGGGCCTTTTGGTTGAGCTCAAGCACTTCGATGTCATTTCCTCCGACGATCAGAAGCGTAGGGCTGTCGACATTTCTGAGTCGGTGCAGGGCAAGATCGGGTCGTCCTCCCCGAGACACGACTGCACGGACCTGTGATCCAAACTCTGAGGCAGCCCAGAGCGCGGCGGCCGAGCCGGTGCTCGCTCCGAAGTAGGCGAGCGGGAGGTGACCTGCCTGCGGCTGCTTCTGCACCCAGCGAGTAGCAAGCGCCAGTCGGCGAGACAGCAGGGGGATGTCGAAAATCAGCATCCGATCTTTCGACTCCTCGGAGGTGAGGAGATCGAACAGCAGGGTGGCGAGACCGGCGTCCTGAAGCCGCCGCGCGACCCAGAGATTTCGCGGGCTGAACCTGCTGCTCCCGCTGCCATGTGCGAAGACCACGAGCCCACGGGCGTTTGCAGGAATCTCGAGCGAGCCAGGAAGCTCCAGCTCGCCGGAGCGAATGGTGACGTCCATTCCCTGATTCTGGTGCAGCAAATACGCCGGGCATCCCGCTTGAAGCACGTTGGACCATGTCGGCCTCGAACGCCCGAATCGCCAGCCTGTTTGATCAGATGGCCGATCTCTTGGAGATTCGCGGCGAGAACCCGTTTCGAGTGCGTGCCTACCGAAATGCCGCTCGGATCATCCAGGACTGGCCGCGAAGTCTGAAGTCCATGATCGAAGAGAGCGAGTCAGGCCAGGTGGCGTTTCCGAAGATTCCTGGAATCGGTTCGGATCTGGCTGCGAAGATCCGCCGAATCGTTCTCGACGATCAGTTTCCAGAGCTGGATGCGTTGAAGCGCGCCGTGCCGCCGGGGCTGTTGGAACTGCTCTCGCTTCCCGGCCTGGGTCCGAAGCGTGCCGCCAGGCTCCACCAGGAGCTCCGAATTGATTCGATGGCGGAGTTGGAGCGAGCCCTCCGGTCGGGGGCAGTGAGCCGGCTTCACGGCTTTGGTCGAAAGCTCACCCAAGGGTTCCTGCGCGAGCTGGAGAAACGGAAAGCCGGAGGCTCACGCAGAACAGCGCTCGGCACTGCGGACCGGATTGCCGTACCGATCCTCGAAACTCTTCGCAAGATTCCGGGGGTGAGTGCCGCCGAGATGGCCGGCAGTCTACGGCGCCGCAAGGATCTGGTGGGCGACATCGATCTCCTGGTGGCGTGCTCCACGAAGGCCGCAGCCTCCGTTTCGCGTGCCTTTCTTTCGCTCGATGGCGTTGCGAAGGTGCTATCCCGAGGAAAAACCCGCTGCACGGTGGAGCTCGATGGAGGGCTCCATGTCGACCTCCGGATTGTTCCTCCGCAGAGCTTCGGAGCGGCCCTGCATTACTTCACTGGCTCGAAGGCTCATAACATCGCCATACGAGCTCTCGGAGTTCGGGCTGGATTGAAGATCAACGAGTATGGAATTTATCGCGGCCGGAGGCGAATCGGTGGAGCCGATGAGGGGGACGTCTTTCGTGCGGTGGGGCTTCCGTTCATCGAGCCCGAGCTTCGAGAGAACTCTGGAGAAATCGAGGCGGCGAGAGAGCACCGCCTTCCGAGGCTGATCACGCTGGAAGACATCCGCGGAGACCTGCACTCGCATACGCGTGAAACTGACGGGCGCAACACGCTCCGCGAAATGGTGCTTGCGGCACGAGGTCGGGGTTACGAGTACCTGGCCATCACGGATCACTCGCGTCGTCTTGCGATGGCCCATGGACTGGACCCGAAGCGGCTTGCGGCTCAGATTCGAGAGATTGATCGGCTCAACGACGAGGTTGCCCCGTTCAGGATCCTGAAGGCGTGCGAGGTGGACATCCTCGAGGATGGCAGTTTGGATCTACCGGATTCGATCCTCTCGAAGCTGGATCTGACGGTGTGCTCGGTTCATTCGCGTTTCCATCTGTCGCCTGAAAAGCAGCTCTCACGCGTGCTTCGCGCGATGGATCATCCGCTGCTCTCGATTCTGGGGCATCCGACGGGAAGGTTGATTGGCGGAGCGCGAGCTCGGCCGCCGATGGCGCTCGACATCGAAAAGGTACTGGAGGGAGCGCGGGATCGAGGAGTTTTTGTCGAGCTCAACAGCCAGTCCGAGCGACTGGATCTGGCCGATCACTACTGCAAGCTGGCGAGAGAGCTCGGAGTGCTGCTGGTCCTGTCGACCGACTCGCACGCCGTTCAGGAGTTCGACTTCATTCACCTGGGTCTTTCGCAGGCCAGGCGTGCCTGGCTTGAACCGCAGCACGTCCTCAATACCCGTCCCTGGTCGGAAATTGAACGACTGCTGGACGTTCGTCGACGAGGCCTCGCGCGCGGAAAAGCTGCCGCCTAGCTTGCTCCTCAGCCCTGTTCCGCAGGCACCAGGCTGACGGCAGCCTGCTCCTCGGAAGTCGGCTTGCGGCTCGGCCGGATCACGCGGCTGTGCAGGTTCAGCTTCGGGTCGAAGATAAAGCGAAACAGCAGCTTGACGTACGAGTGATGGGCATAAAGCGGCTCGTAGAATTCCGGAGCCATGGCCTTGAGCTTCTTCAGGCGCGACCAGGGCACCATCATCAGGTCGTGGTGCTCGTTGTGGTATCCCACGTTGAACATCAGGCGATTGAGCGGGCCATAGTAGGAGTAGGTTTCCTGCATGCCGTGCACGACATAGTGCTCCTGGATCCAGCGCGCGCCGAACGGGTGCAGGCCGACGGAGAAGAGGCTCGAGATCATCAGGTAGGCGAGAGCCGGCCAGCCGAGCAGCGTGAAGATGGCCGCAGTGTAGATGGCCTGGGTGATGACGTTGAGGATCGTCCAGCGATCCATCAGGTTGACCTTCTTGATGCGCATCGGGCGAACCACGCCTTCGATGATGAAGAAGCCGAGCATCCAGAGGGTCTTCGTGAACCAGTTGCGGCCGAAGATTTTGGCTTCGACCGGACCCGAAAGGTCGGCATCATACTCGAACTCGCCCTGCTTGAAGTGATGGAGCAGGTGGAAGTTGCGGAAGCCGATGGCGGCGGGAAAAATCGCCGGAAGGTTGACGATGATCGAGGCGAGGCGGTTGCCGTTCGAGCCCTTGAAGATCAGGTTGTGCGCGCATTCGTGGATCAGAACGAAGACAGCGTGGTTGGCGGTCGCGCCGATCGTGAAGGCGGCGATCCAGATCCATAGCCAACTGGAGTCGCTGAGCACCCAGGCCATCGCGGTCTGGAGCGCGACGATGGCAAGTACCCAGAAGAACGATGACGGCGTATTGCCGAAAAGCTCACGAACTTCGGGGTGGGCTTTGAGGAGGCGCTTGGCGCGGTCCTTGTGGGGTTCCGGGGTGGTGACCTGGATGAAAGATGAGCTCATGATGCGTCATAACGGACCATAGGGCGGCGCACCCAACAAGAGGAAAAATGGCGTGCCATCAGGTTAGCGGGGGCTTCCGCCTCGACTGCCAGGTCAAGACGACCAGGCCCAGGATTCCCAGGACTTGTGACGCGAGCGCCCAGGTGGGTACCTCGGCTCGAGCGACGATCCTGAGGGGAGATCGGGCCTCCTCATCGCTGAGCGAGACTCCCAAAAGGGCGCCGTATGACGGGAACGTCTTCAGTTCTCGATCTCCGGCAAAGACTCGAAGATCCTTCGAGTAGTTCATCGAAATCGTGAGAGGGCATCGGCCCTCGAAACCCGACACCTGAAGCTCGAGTTCACCGGGAAGTTGCCGGGGTTCGCTCCAGTGGAAGAGGGCCCGTTCTCCATGAAGGCGACAGTTTTCGAATCGTGGCGCCAGGACACGGTCCTCTGAAAGAATCCATGCCTCCTGCCTGAGCAGGGCCTTCCACCGGTACGGACCGGCGGAATGAGTTTCGCGGAGCTCGCGCCAAATAGCCGGCCAGTCTGCAAGTTCTCGAGTGGCCAGTGATATCCAGGCTGGAGCGGCTTCGAAACTGGTCGCCTGCTCCCAAGGTTCGACCTGGACCTTGCCAGCGGTCATTCGCACGAGATGACGAACATTGTAGAGCGCCGAGAGGACCCCGAATGCAGGATCTGACGTCTCGACCCGCGAAACCGAGACCTGGGGGTCGGGAAATTGTCCCGCACGAAGGCCAAATTCCAGGTTCAGGAACCTTTTCGGTGCTGCGAAGTAGCCGTCGAGATTACCCAGCGAGGAGATCGCGCCGGTATTGACGAAGAACCCGGGCAGGAGATCGACGAACGCGACGCGATGAAATGGATGACGCGTCTCAGGGGCTTGGCGATGGACTTCTGCACGAAGCAGCTCGGGATTCTTGGAAGACGTCTGCTGATTCTCTACAAACGGACCGCGTTCCTGGAGGGACAGAAACGCCCCTACGGCTAGAAACGCGAGTACACCCGATGCCATCGGAAGAGGTGCCGTGCTCGCGCCTGCTGCGCTGCGAACGATGCTCCAGGTGACGGCAGCGACTCCCGTCCACAGGAGCGCCTCACGGACGATGCCATGTCCATCGAATGCGAGTGCATTCAAGAGAAGGAGAAGCAGGGTCGCACCGGGCCAGATCAGGTCTTTCGTTACCCAAGGCCTGGATCGCCGCGACGGAAGATCCCGAACCAGGGTCGCAACGGCGAAGATGGACAGAAGCCATCCGAGGAGAATGAACGCTCGCCCGGAAACTCGGAAGGCCTTCAGGACGGGAAATGCCAGGAGAAGAGCATCTGAAATTCCTGGCCAATGAGAGGCCAGTCCGATGACCAGGACCGTCAGTACTCCGAAAACAACGGCAAGGGCGCGCCACCGAAGCAGGACGACGAATGGAACGAGCAGAGGACCGACTGGAAAGTTGACCTCATGGTGAAAACCGCGCTGACGCGCAGGAGTCACGAGTTCGTAGGTCCAGGGGAGCGAGGTGATCCAGTCGCGAATCTCCGAGGTGAGGTAGCCGTAGATGACATTCACCGAGGGGCCGCGCATGGATTCCGGACCGGTGGCATGATCGATCATGAGTCGCAGGATCGGAATCACCGCAAGCAATGCGAATACGGGAATGGCCATGGCGATCATGGCCTGCTTCAGGGTGGATCGTGCGTCGTGCCTGAGCGCCTTCCAGAACAGCAGGAGGAAAATCGGTGAACCAAAGATCACGGAATTGATCACGGCCTGCATTCCGTGCACCGGAAAAACCTGTAGCGCAAGAAACGCGAGTACGGCTGTCAGGGTCGCTGTAACGGTCCGTTGGATTCCTGCAAGGAATGCGAGTGTCACTCCGAGGAACGCCCAGTTTCCTGAGACGAGGTACAGGTGGCCCAAAGCCATCCTCCATCCAAGAATGGGCAGGAATCCGAAGAGCAGGACAATGGCCGACTCTCGGCTCCACGAAAATCTCCGAAGCTCCTCGCGCCGGATGGGATCGTCTGAAAACCATGCGGCCACTTCAATGACCAGTCGAGAGCTGATGAACGCGCACCCGAAGTACCCGATTAAATGGAGTCCGGAGGTCACTCCGACCGGATCCAGCCCCAGGAATCCGAGAAGTGAGACGGCGGGCGGAAGTCCGCCGACGGGAAGAAACGATCCTCCGCCGAAGTTCCACCACTGGTACAGGGTTTCCTTCCATCCGGCTCCATCTGCAGTCAGCTTCATCTGAAGCAGGGCGCCAAGTGAGTCGTGGGTTCCCAGAAGATCGCCGAAGTTCCAGCCCAGGAACAGGAGCCACACCAGCACTGGAATGATCAGGGAAAGCAAGGCCAGTCGAAGGTCGGCACGCTCATCGTTTCCAAAGGTGATGGGAAGTGACCGAGGCGCAGTTCGGGATGCCGCTTTTCGTTTTCGTGACATGGTGGTTTAGGATTCCCCTGCCTTGAATGCACGGTCAAGCGGAGTTCTCCCCAACCGGGCCAGATCCGATGTGCACGCCGGTTGCATTCCCCTGAGGAATGGCTCCATCGATGAAATGCGACTGCTGCGGCAACGACTATGACCGGCTGATGAAGATCGAGGTGGGCGGCAGGACGGGTCATTTCGACTGCTTTGAATGCGCCATCCAAAAAATGGCGCCGGAGTGTGCGCATTGCCACACGCGAATCATCGGGCATGGACTCGAGTCCGATTCGACCATCTACTGCTGCGCCCACTGCTCGCGCGCTGAAGGCGAGCACGGACTTCGCGACACGACCAACGATCTGGTCGAAGCGGCGTAAAAAGGTCGGGGCCACCTTTTGGTTTCGCGGCTGCGTCAAAAAAAGGACGGGCACATCTGTGCTCACTCACCGCGCAATGCGAAGCTTGATTCGTCGCCCAGTAGCCTTAGACTGGATTCTTCAACCTCAGGAGAATCCCATGAAAAAGCTGTTCTGCCTTGTCGTGCTCGCTGCAGCCCTGATGACCTCAGGATCTGCCGAGGCCTCCAATCGTGTTGCCAAGAGATTCGGTCTCTCGCTCGGACTGCTCGGCGACCCGTTTCCGACGCTCCTCGGCTACAACGTCAACTTCAATCTGGCCCGGGGCCTGCGCCTGGTTGGTGGTTATGGAGCCATTTCCGGAACTTCAACGAATGGCGACGAGCTGAAAATCGCGACGATGGGAGGCGGTGTCCGCTTCTTTATTCCAAGCTGGAACTTCTCTCCGGTGGTCGGCGCCAGCTTTGCCAAGGTCACGCTGACGGGAACTGGAACCCTGAGCGGCTTCGATGGCAACGCGAGCCATATCTACGGCACGGCAGGATTCGACTGGCAGGCGGGCAATGGCTTCAATTTCGGTTTCGGCGCGAACATCTCCGGCAGGTCCGGGGTCGGCGCTGTTCCGTACATCAATCTGGGCTGGTACTTCTAAAAAGGTCGGGCCCACCTTTTGGTTCAGATCTGCGTCATGAACGCAGGCCCGAGCCCAAAATAAAACCCCGGATCGATCGCTCGATCCGGGGTTTTTTATTTTAGGTCTCTACCGGCTCGCGCCGGTTCAGCAACAGGCCGGCTAGCCGGCCCAGAACGCGTTGCTCGCGCAACGCCCAGCTAAATGAGCTGGCGCAACGCCCAGCTAAATGAGCTGGCGCAACGCCAGCTAAATGAGCTCGCGCAACGCCCAGCTAAATGAGCTCGCGCAACGCCAGCTAAATGAGCTCGCGCAACGCCAGCTAAATGAGCTGGCGCAGCACGTAGGGCAGGATGCCGCCGTGCTTGAAGTACTCGACTTCGTTCGGCGTATCGATACGCGACTGCAGCGTGATCGTCTTCGTCTGGCCATCTGCGGTGGTGGCCTTGACCTGGATCTTGGCTCCCGGCTGGACCGAACCGAGGCCTTCGATGTCGAAGGTCTCGTGTCCCGTCAGGCCATGAGCAGCAGCACTTTCGCCCGGCAGGAACTGGAGCGGCAGGATGCCCATGCCGACCAGGTTCGAACGGTGAATGCGCTCGAAGCTCTCGGCGATCACGGCGCGCACTCCCTGGAGCTTCGGTCCCTTGGCTGCCCAGTCACGCGAGCTGCCGGTGCCGTATTCCTTGCCGGCGATGACGATCGAAGGGACGCCGTCGGCGATGTATTGCATCGCCGCATCAAAGATCGACATCTGCTTGCCGGAGGGAAGGTGCGTGGTCACGCCGCCTTCGACTCCCGGAACGAGCTTGTTCTTGATGCGGACGTTGGCGAACGTGCCGCGAGCCATGACCTCGTGGTTGCCGCGACGAGCACCGTAGGAGTTGAAGTCCTTCGGCTGAACGCCGAGCGACATCAGGTACTGACCAGCCGGAGTCTTCGCCGAGAAGTTGCCGGCAGGGCTGATGTGGTCGGTCGTGATCGAGTCGCCGAGATACGCCAGCACGCGAGCCTTCTTGATGTCGGTGACCGGAGCGGGCTTTGCCGTGATGCCATCAAAGAACGGGGGTTCCTTGATGTAGGTCGACGACGCATCCCACTTGTAGAGTTCGCCCGTCGGAACCGGCAGGTCCTGCCAGGCCTTCTCGCCCGCGAACACGTCCGCGTACGACTTCTTGAACTGCGCCGAGGTGACGTGCTTTTTCATCGTTTCAGCGACTTCAGCGTCCGATGGCCAGATGTCCTTCAGGTAAACTGGCTTTCCATCCTTGCCCGTGCCGAGCGCGTCCTTCGTCAGGTCGAGGTTGACCGTACCCGCAATCGCGTACGCAACCACGAGTGGCGGCGAGGCGAGGTAGTTCGCGCGCACCTGCGTGTTGACGCGGCCTTCGAAGTTGCGGTTGCCCGAAAGCACGGAAGCCACGGCAAGATTGCCATCGGTGACGGCCTTCGACACGGCATCCGTCAGGGGGCCTGAGTTGCCGATGCAGGTCGTGCAGCCGTAGCCGACGAGATGGAACTTGAGCGCTTCCATGTGGCCCATCAGTCCGGCTTCCTTGAGGTAGTCGGTGACGACCTTGGAGCCCGGAGCGAGTGAAGTCTTCACCCACGGCTTCACTGTGAGGCCCTTGGCGACGGCGTTGCGCGCCAGCAGGCCTGCGGCCATGAGAACGCCCGGGTTCGAGGTGTTCGTACAGCTCGTGATCGCAGCGATCACCACCGAACCGTGACCGAGCTCATACGAAGCTGATCCGTCCTTCACAGCAACGGTCTTGGCCGCGAGCTGCGCATCGTCCTTCACGAACTCGCCCAGCATCTTCTTGAACGAGGCGTTCACGCCGCCCAGAGCGACGCGGTCCTGCGGACGAGCGGGGCCGGCAAGCGACGGCTCAACAGTGCCGAGGTCCAGCTCGAGCGTCGACGAGAAGGTCGGCTCGGGTTGTCCCGCCGAGTACCACATGCCCTGTTCCTTGAAGTAGGCTTCGACGACCTGGGCTTTGTCAGCGCGGCCGGTGAGCTTCAGGTATTCGGTCGTTTGTTCGTCGACCGGAAAGAGTCCCGCCGTGGCGCCGTACTCCGGAGCCATGTTGGCGATGGTGGCGCGGTCGGCGAGCGTGAGGTTCGCGAGGCCCGGGCCGTAGAATTCGACGAACTGTCCGACCACACCCTTCTTGCGGAGCATCTGCGTGACGGTGAGGACGAGGTCCGTTGCCGTCGTGCCGGCCGGAAGCTTGCCGCTCAGCTTGAAGCCCACGACCTGAGGAATGAGCATCGAGCAGGGCTGGCCGAGCATGGCCGCTTCAGCTTCGATACCACCGACGCCCCAACCGAGGCAGCCGAGGCCGTTGATCATCGTCGTGTGCGAGTCGGTTCCCACGAGCGTATCCGGGTAGACCCAGTCTTCGCCGCCGAGGTTGCGGGTCATCGCGACATGCGCGAGGTACTCGAGGTTGACCTGGTGAACGATGCCGGTGTCCGGCGGAACGACCGAGAAATTCTTGAACGCGCTCTGTCCCCAGCGCAGGAACTCATAGCGCTCCTTGTTGCGCTCGAACTCGAGGTCGGCGTTTTCGCGGAAGGCGTTCGCCGTGCCGAACGAGTCGACCTGGACCGAGTGGTCGATGACGAGGTCGGCAGGCTGGAGCGGGTTGATTTTCTTGGCGTCGCCACCGAGGGCCTTGATCGCTCCGCGCATGGCTGCGAGGTCGGCAACACACGGAACGCCCGTGAAGTCCTGAAGCAGCACGCGTGCGGGCATGAACTGGATCTCGTCCTGCGGCTGGGCCTTCGCATCCCACTTGGCCATGTTCTCGATCGTTTCTTTCTTCACCACCACACCGTCTTCCTGGCGGAGGAGGTTTTCGAGGAGGATTTTCAGCGAGAACGGAAGCTTCGAGATGTCGTGCTTCTGCGAAAACTTCTTTAGCGAATGGAAGTGGTAGGTCTTGCCGCCCACTGAAAGAGTGGATGCCGTCTGGAACGAGTTGGTTTTGCTCATAAGTGAGCCCGAGCTTACTTCAAATGAGCCGCTCGAAAAACGGGATTTTCTGACTAAAAGCGTTGAGATTTCGACGGACTAAGTGCCGCTTGTGCGATGCGTCAACTTTGACAGGCAGGTCTTGCAGAGGAAAACCTGCTGCTGGTTCTGGTTCCTCCATTCGCCTTCGCGGGTGGAGGACGCCTTGCGGCACTGAAAGCAGCGCGTCTGTCCCTTGGGGGTCTTGGCTGCAGTAGGGGTCGAAGGCTTGTAGGGGTAAGTGATAAGCGGACCTTTCTGTTGAGAAGGCATGAACGGAGCGTCGTCTTTGAAGGCTATCAGGTTCGAAGTAGAATAGCGATCATCGCCATGCCTCAAATCGCCTGGACGAGCGCTTGTGGCTCCCCGGTCTGATACACTGAGACCATGAGCTCTGATCTGGATCTCTCGTTTTCGCTTACTGTTTCGTCTCCCGTTTCTCACCTCTGGAAGGGGTGGACCAATCCGGAGCTCCTGAAAAAGTGGTTCTGTCCGCTGCCGTGGCGCACGGTGGAATGCGAGATCGATTTGCGTCCCGGCGGCCGATTTCACACGGTGATGCAGGGGCCGGGCGGAGAGCGACAGGACAATGAAGGGGTGTACCTCGAGGTGGTTCCGGAGAAGCGCCTCGTGTGGACCAATGCGCTGCTTCAGGGCTTTCGTCCCGCCCCCGAATCCGACTTGGGTTTCCTATTCACGGCAATCGTGGAGTTCGAATCGCGCGGGGATGAAACGTTGTATCGAGCCACCGTGCTCCATCGCAAACCGGAAGACCGCGACATGCATGCTCGAATGGGGTTCGAGCAGGGCTGGACCATGGCGCTTCAGCAGCTCGTGGCACTGAGTTAGCTGGCAGTTCCGAACTTCTCCGCCAGCCAGGCATTGATCTCATCGGATTCGTACATCCAGCGAACGTTGCCGGCTTCTTCGATGCGCAGGCAGGGCACCTGAAGCTCGCCGCCGCCGGCGATCAGCTCCTGGCGCCACCTCGGATCGTTCTGTGCGTCGCGAAGTTCGATGTTGAGCCCGAGGCGCTTGATCTGGCGGCGCACCTTCACGCAGAACGGGCAGCCCTCAAACTGGTAGAGGGAGAGCGACTTCGTCGCGGCATCCACCTCAGACTGCTTTTCGGGCGCGCGAACCATGGAGGTCGGTGAAAACAGGCTGTCGAGAGTCATGATGACCAGACCGAGAAACCAGCGGATGAATTTGAGCAGCATGGAGGGCGTCCTTTCAGGAGAGCGATTTCAGTTTGCTCAGTGCGTGAGCGGCAAGCTGTTCTTCAAACCGTTTACGCGGAACGGAGCAGTAGGTGCGAAGCTGGCCCGAGCGCAGCGTTTTTGCGGCTTTTGCCGGAAGGTACTGGCAGAGGCGATTGAGTCCTCCTGAGAAAGTCGATTCGATTCCCGCCAGCGCGCGCGGATAAGTTTGCGTCCGGCCCACGGGCTTGAGCTTCTCGAAGCCCTCCATCAGGCACAGGACGACTTCGGCCACGTCTTCCGGAGAAAGCGCGGGATGCCTGCCAACGCGAGCTCCCCACTCATCATAAAACGGTGCCACCGGAAGCAGCAGGTCTCGCGATCGGCGCAGGCACTTGGCGGCACGAAGCGCGAAGTGGCGATGATTCTCGTCGGCCATCGACGTGACCGCGAGCTGTTCCTTGTTCAGGTGTCCTGCCTGGACGAGCCAGCGGCGGGCATCGCGTAGGACCTGGTCCTTTGGAAGAGCCTGGTCGTCGTGCCCGGCCTTGTAGCAATCCACGCGCAGAAGGTCGTCGGCCTCGAGATTCCACTGATCCATGACTCGGTCGAGGTCGCCGAGATTATGGGCAATGGTTGTCGCGGCCTTGAGAAGTCCGACGCCGTCGCGAGCACGTGCAAATTCCGAGAAGATTTCGGCCTCGCGAATGAGCTCGCATCGAATGGCCTGCTCGAGTTCCTTCGCCAGCTCCGGGTCCTTCTTGCGGATCGCGCAGTACGCTGCGGCGGCGACGCTGAACCACTCGCCGCTCATCCCGGAAAGCACCCGCTGAGTGGCAGGTCCGCGAACATACCGATCGGAAACGACGGTGAGATCCCAGTGGACCGCATCCAGGACCAGACGAGCCATCTGTCTCAGGGTCTCGATCGGAAGCTGGGGCGGCCAGAGGCGGAACCGGATCTGGTTGTCGACATCGGTCGGCACGAAGCTGGAGACCGTTCCGAAATGGGCGGAAACGCACACGCGGAAGTACTCGAAGTGCGATAGCGCTTGGAGTTGTTCGTCCCCAAGGAGCGCGGCCTCGCGAAGACAGCGCAGGTACGGCGAGCGGTCGTACTCCGTCGCAGCGGCATCAAAAAGATACGGAACCGTATTCCGCACCTGCGAGAGCAGGATCTGCGGCGAGATTCCTCGCGAAAATTCCACGGAGGCGGCTTCGGTCATCGACTGTCGAACTAGCCCAAATCGGGGTCGATGATCAATCGCTCAGCGGTCGAAATCAATGAACAGGAAGAGGGCAGCCACGTGATTCAGCTGCGAGTCGCGGGCCGAACCCTGAGTCTGATAAACTTGCAGGTATCCGGCCTCGAGCCGGGTCCTCGGGTCGAGCTGGTACTGCGGACCCGCAAAAATACGGTTCTGATCGAACCCCTTCTTTGCGCCGCCCGTCACGCTATTCAGGTTCCAAAACAGCTCATCCCAGACCACCCAGCCCCAGGGCTCGGACCTCGCTGTTCCCTGCTGTCCGGCACGAAGAAGATACCGGATGCGATGGCCCAGCCCTTCGGTTCGGTCCTGATGGCGCTGCTCGAGGCGGAGCCGATGTCCGATGGATGCTCCGGCGAGCGCATGCGAGTAGCTGGCCTGTTCCCAAAGGCGCTCCTCGGTCCGGACGGGAGAAAGATTCGGCATCCACGCAAAGCCCAAATGGAACACCAGTCCTGGCACTGCTTCGGGAGAGTACGTCAGCGCGGGCCGCAGGATCCACCGATTGCCCCGCGTTTTGATCGAGTCGGGCGAGTTGTCCGGATCGCCGGGATTCGAACTCCATCCATCGTTCAAACGAAGCGCCTGCTCCATCCACAGTCCCCAGGGTCCGGAGACGGTTCCTTGAAAGATCAGTGCATTCCAAGCCGCAGTGTTCGTGACCGTGGCGAACGAGGGAAGTGGAAGAGAGAGAGCCGATGCAATCAGCGCGTATTTCAGGGTTCTGGGGCGCCGAGCTGAGTGACGGCACTGGGACCGCGAGAGATTCGTCATGCGGGCGAGCATTCCATAAAGGTCTCCACTTTTGAAGTTAACGTCTCGAATCTCAAGGAAATTTGTAAGTAACGGGGTATCTAGACACGCCGCGTCAATTCTGGTATTCCGGCGCCATGATTCGCCTGCGTTCCGCATGGATTTCGATGACTCTGATCTTTCTGGCAGGGCTGTCCGCATGCTCGCGAGGAGCCGCCAGACCCGAACCTGGTAGCCTGCTTGAGGCTGTGGCCCGGGGCGACCAAGGCCTGGTCCTCGACCTGCTTTCGCAAGGTGCCGACGTGAACGAAAGTGCCGCTCCAGTGGATTCCTCTCTCTCGAGTGATCGAGTCACTCCACTGATCATGGCCGTGGTGACGGGGCAGGTGCAGATCGCCCAGACGCTGCTTCTCAACGGAGCCAGCGCGCACTCCTCGGTGATGGGATACTCGGCGCAGGATCTCGCGCTCCACCTCGAGAACGAAGAAATGCTGCGGGTGTTTGAGCTCGTCCAGGCGGAGGCTCGATGAAGGCCTCAAAATCGATCGCTCTGGCCCTGCTGATATCGGGCGGCGTCGCCACGCTTCATGCCGATACCAGCATCGCAAATGCTGACCGGGCGGCATGGGCCGCCAATGCCACCTATCACACCAGCGTCGAAGGCCGACTCGACCAGGTGCTCGCACTCCGATTCCTGAGAAAAAAATTCGACGAGGATCCGAGGACCAATCCTGTCGATGCGCTTCTCGCGCTGAACAGCCTCGAAAAGAGCTTCGGTTCTCGGATGGCTGCGTCCCAGGGAAACTTTTCGACCGGGTCCGAAGCGGCCCGCGTGTTCAACGACTACCTATCGGTGGCCTCGGGACTTTTCTCGATTTCTCAACCAGCCGTGTCCGCGATGGTGAAAAGCATTGCCGGTCCATCGGCAACCCTGGTCGGCAAACTCTACGACTCGCAGTTCGGTCCGCTCGAACAGGTCCGTGAACAGATTCAGCTCTCGAAGTCGCTCGAGATCCTCGGAGCGGGACAGGTCGAGGAGTGGGCTGCCGCCCACGACCTCGCATCCGTGAACCCCGGCTTTGCCGAAGTCATGGACGCATTCTTTGGCACCCGGATGCGGGCATCGGTACGGGACTCCGCATCCGAGATTCACGCAAAGAACCCTGCCTACTCCGACCATGAAGCCATCCGCGAAGTCCTCTCCGAGGTTCGCAAGGGCACCCTGACTCGCGGTCAGTCCGAGGAGCGCCTCAGGCAGCTCCAGAAGTCACTTGCAGCACTGCTGGCCGAGCGTCGCGAGCACCTTCAAAAGATTGATGGAGGCCAGGACTCGCTTCGCGGAGCTACGGCGGAGCGCTCCGGCACACCCGGCTCGCAGGATCTCCAGGCAGCCATCGAGGCGGCCCGCCGGCGCGAACTCGACCGTCTCGAGGCCGAGGCGCTTCGGGCTGGATGGAACACCCTCGGAGCCGTGCTCAGCACGTTTGACCCGCAGGGAGGAAGAGTCGTCATCCAGGCCGGAGATGCGGCTTTTCGGCTGGCCGACGCCTTCAGCAGGTACTCGGAGACGGCGGCCACCTACGGGCGCCTCGGGCCAGGAATCGGCACGCTCGTGGCGTCGAGCAATATCGTCAACGCCGCCCTCTCTCTTTCATCACTTTTTGGCGGCGGGCTCTCGAGCGACGCGCTCATCCTGGGCCAAATTCGTCTGGTGAGGCAGGAGCTCCAGCAGCTTCGAGCGGACATGGGCGGCCGGTTCGATCGCATTGATCGATCCATTTCGCAGGTGCTTTTGCTGGTCAGTCGCCGGTTTGACGCACTCGATGCGACGATTCGCGACGAGCTTGGAAAACCGCTCGACAGGATCCAGCAAAAGATTGCCAGCATCCAGGGCGATATTTTTGAGATGGGTCTCAAGCTGGACCAGATCGAAGGATCCCTGCAGTCAGGCCGCCGATCGGATCGAGAGCGTGCCCTGAGGCGGAGCTTCTTCGATTGCGCCCAGGAGCGGGGCGCAGGGCTCCGAAGCGTTCGCGCTTTTCGAGGCTGCCTCGCCAACCTTCGGTTCCACGCCACCGAGCCGGTTTCTTCGGAGATCTATCGCGGAGAGGAGCTGGACAGCGCGCTTGCCCGTCCCATCTCCGAGAACGTATCCTTCCTTGCCGAGTACTCGAGTCGCCACTTCGGAATGGCGAGGCTGTCGCAGTCTCGAAGCCTTCCGGACTTCGTCGATTGGGCCAATGGAGCCATGGCATTCGCATCGATCTATGAGTCGAACCCCGGGTTCTGGAAGGTGGCCGGAGCCGAAGAGCTCGATCGGATTCTCGACTCCGGCGCCGCGCTGGGCCTGACCATGAAGAGCCTTCTGGCCCTGCCGTCGTCTGATGGGCCTCGGGCGGATCGTGCGTTTTTCAGTGCAATTCTGGCGGAGTACCGCGAGACGCTCGATCGTCTCGGACTTTCGATTCAGTCGGTTCGCCGCGAATTCGAGATCCAGGAGCTCAAGGGCTACTCGCTCGAGAGCCCTAACCTGAGTCGACTGCCCGCTCCTGAAAAGCTTCCGGCCTGCGGCCGCCCCGAGGACCGCTCCATGCCGGTCTCCTTTCCGGGGCGGGTGCTCGAGGCGCTTCCTGCGAGCGTTCTGATTGCCGAACATCTGCTGCCAGGTCGTCTTCGGTTCTGCTACCAGGCGGAGTGGACTCCACCGTCAGTCGTCCGTACCGGGCTCCAGAAGATTCGAAGCGACCTCTGCTCGCGCTATGCTCCCTATATTCCTGGTGAGCCGGTCATCTCGACCACCTGTACGGCGAGGAAGCGGCAGGAATACTCCCGCCTGGTGGTCCGCGTCATGGCGGAAGTGGGCGAGGACGAAAAGGGGCGCTCTGCCTTCGTGGCCGGCCAAACCTCCGGTCCCTCGACGATGATCCTCGAGCAGGGCGAAATCTGCAGCGACCGCGGAGATGACTGCTTCACCGTGGGCGTTACCCAGGCGCTTCCTGACGACGTTCTGTCCCACGTCGTGGCAGCATGGAACTCCATTCTGGTTCCTGCGCTCGAGGTCAATTCGGTGCCGGTCGAGGCGAGAGCCTGGGATTTCAAGGGTTTTTCGCGAGAGGAATCCGCTCTGCAGGAGGGACCGATGGCTGCAGTCCAGCGGCACGCCTCCACTCTGCTTCACGAATTCTTCTCGCAGCAGATTCGCGGGCTCGGGCGCGAGCTTTCAGCGCTCAAGTCGCTCGATCACAGGGTCAGGATGGCGCTCCAGGGGCTGTCGAGATCCAAGAAGCTGCTTCAGGGTCTGATGTCGCTCGGGCTGCCCGAGTCCATGGCCTCCAATGATCGTCTCGTCTCGTATTTCAAAGGAACCGAGGGACTTCTCGATGAGGAAGGGTATCTCCGGGCATTCGAGGACGGAATGAGCTACTCGGATGTCCTGCCGACCGCTCTTCGCCGACTCGATGCGTTCGAAGCCTTTTCCACCGCCCTCGTCGGTGAACAGGCCGGCAATGAGGACCATCCACTGGTGTCGCGAGTGATGGACCGTCTGGTCGTACTCAAGAGGACGCGCCAGTCCGCGGTGCCTCGGCGGCCGATCACGGACGCCAGCAGCCATGTCTTGAAGCTGGTCCGGGAACTTCAATCAGGAAAGAAAGCGAGTCTCAGCCATGTCAAATGACCGTTCCACTGAGTCGATGGTGTTGAGTTCCGAGTCTCCACTGATCTCGGAAGCCCTTGTTGGAGAGGACCTCAGCCTCGCGGCGTTCTCGCAGCTGGCGGGAAACCTGGCCGGGTATCCCTTCGTCAAGATCGTGGTCGACTCGGGCATCGAACCGTCGCTTCGACGCAAGGCGGGCATTCTCCATGTGATGAACCATGCGGTGTACCCGTTCCACGCGCACTACATCGCCGAGAAGATCCTGCGTGTTCCGGCGGCACAGGTCGAGGCCAATATCGACGAGTTCAACCACAGCGTTTACATCGCACTCGATCGGCGCTTCTTTCTCGGCATCCTGTCGATGCATCGCCGGGCCGATCGCCGCTTCTTCGTGCTCGAGACGGTCGAAGTGGACGCCATGGACGAAGGGATGCTTCGGTATTTCTTCGCCTTCGTCCGCGCGCACCTGGATCCGAGCATTCCATTGCTGTTCAAGCCGGCGAACCACTTTCAGGAGCAGCTGGTCGGCAGGATCTCGCCGACGGATGTTCCGCGCATCTACAATCACGAGCTCTTCGCCACGGCATCCTACGTTC
>JBIIXZ010000114.1:0-8591 GCA_044347055.1 Bdellovibrionia bacterium
GAACGGAGTCGTGGCATGCGCTGAAAAGCCGGAACACGAAAGCGCGTGCGAATTCCAGTCGAAGTGCCAGATCCATGGAATGATGCGCGGCCTGAATGCTCGCATGAAGTCGTTCCTGTCCAGCATTCGACTTTCGGAGTTCACGACCGAAAGCATTTCTCCCGAACCGATCCAGCTCGAAAACTTCTCCAAGCAGGTGAACTCATGAAGCTTCCGATCTTTCTCGACTATCATTCGACGACGCCGATGGACCCGCAGGTCCTCGAGACGATGCTGCCGTACTTTACCCAGACTTTCGGCAACGCCGCGAGCCGCAACCACGAGTACGGCTGGACGGCCGAAGCTGCCGTCGAAAAAGCCCGCGCCCAGGTGGCTTCGCTGATCGGTGCCAGCGACAAGGAAATCATTTTCACGAGCGGCGCCACCGAGAGCAACAATCTCGCCATCCAGGGCGTGGCCCAGATGTACAAGGAGAAGGGACGCCACATCATCACCTCTCCGATCGAGCACAAGGCGGTGCTGGACACCTGCCAGTACCTCGAGAGCATCGGCTTTGAAGTCACCACGCTTCCGGTGGATCAGTACGGTCGCGTTTCGGCCGAGGCCGTCGCGAAGGCCATTCGTCCTGATACGATCCTGGTCAGCGTGATGTTCGCCAACAACGAGATCGGCACGATCAATCCGATCGCCGAAATCGGCAAGGTCTGCAAGGAGCATGGCGTGCTCCTCCATACTGACGCCGTCCAGGCCTGCGGCAAGATTCCGGTGGATGTCGAGAAGATGGGCATCGACCTGCTCTCGCTGACCGCTCACAAGATGTACGGACCGAAGGGCGTGGGCGCCCTGTATGTGCGTCGTCGCAATCCGCGCGTCCGACTTGCCCCAATCGTCCATGGCGGCGGCCATGAGCGCGGCATGCGCTCCGGCACGCTGAACGTTCCGGGAATTGTAGGGTTCGGAAAGGCCGCGGAAATTGCAAAGGCGCGCATGGAGCTCGATACCGCTCACTCAAAGCGCCTGCGTGACAAGCTCTGGAACGCGATCAGCTCGCGCGTGGACGAAGTGCATCTCAACGGGCATCCGACCGAGCGCCTGCCTCACAACCTGAATGTCAGCTTTGCCTATGTCGAGGGCGAGTCGCTGATGATGGGAATCAAGGAGCTCGCCGTGTCGAGCGGTTCGGCGTGCACTTCGGCCTCGCTCGAGCCATCGTATGTGCTCAAGAGCATCGGCGTGGGCGACGAGCTCGCGCATTCGAGCATCCGTTTCAGCGTCGGACGGAACACGACCGACGAGGAAATCGATTACGCCATCGAGCGCGTCGTCGCGACGGTGCAGAAGCTTCGTGAATTGTCGCCCCTTTACGAGATGGTGAAGGAAGGCGTGGATTTGAAGTCGGTCGTCTGGACCGGACATCACTGAGGAACGTCAGGAGGTACTTATGGCATACACCCAGAAAGTCATTGATCATTACGAGAATCCCCGCAACGTCGGTTCGCTCGACAAGAGCGCAAAGGATGTCGGCACCGGACTCGTCGGCGCGCCGGAGTGCGGCGACGTCATGAAGCTGCAGATCCAGGTCGACGAAAAGACGCGCGTCATCACTGATGCGAAGTTCAAGACCTTCGGCTGTGGCAGCGCGATTGCCAGCTCCTCGCTCGCCACCGAATGGGTCAAGGGCAAGACGGTCGAAGAGGCCCTGCAGATCAAGAACACGGACATCGTCGAGGAGCTTTCGCTTCCGCCGATCAAGATCCACTGCTCGGTCCTGGCGGAAGACGCGATCAAGGCCGCGATCCAGGACTACATCAAGAAAAACGATGGAGAGAACAAGTCATGAGTGAAGCCATCCAGAACCAGGGCACGCAGGACCAGGCCACTGCCGGCGCTCCGGCTGCAAAGCCGACCTCGCTCACGATCACCGACAAGGCCGTGACCGAAATCAAGCGGATCCAGTCCACGGACCCGACTGCTGTCGGTGCAAACCTTCGCGTGATGGTGGTGGGCGGTGGATGCTCAGGCATGAGCTACAAGCTGGGCTTCGATGCGCAGCCGCTCGCAGCCAGCGACAAGACGTTCGAGAAGGACGGAGTAAAGGTCGTGTGCGACGCCAAGTCGTTCCTGTACCTTGCCGGAACCGAACTCGATTTCACCGATGGCCTGAACGGCACGGGATTCGTGTTCAAGAATCCGAACGCGAAACGCACCTGTGGCTGCGGCTCCAGCTTCTCCGCATAAGTCCTGCGTCCATTGCGGCGCTGAGCTTTTCGGGGCGCTAGCGCCTCATGCCTGCTCCGCCTGCGGGATGCCGCAGCCGCTGCAGGCTGGCTCCGGCAGAGATCCGTTCGAGGCATTCCAAGCTCCCCGGCGCTTTGCGCAGGATCGAGCCGTCCTCCAAAAGCGCTTTCTGGACCTGAGCCGGGCCCTTCACCCGGATCGATTTGTCCGGGCTCCGGAGGCGATTCGCCAGGCGTCGCTTGAACGGATGGGACTCGTGAACGAGGCCTATCGCCTGCTGACCGATCGGAATGCCGTGCGTGAGTACCTGCTGGCCGAGGCGGGAATCGCCGGAAAGCCGGTGCGGAGCATGGACGATCTCGAGCTCGCGGAACGCTGGTTCGAGCTGCAGGAGCAGGTGATGGAGCTCGATGACCCGCGCGAGCCGGTCGAGAAGTTCGCGGGAGAGCTCCAAGCGCTGATCGCTTCGGCCCAGGAACGAATGGAGGAGCTCGAACAGAAGTTTGATGCCGGAGAGGAGTCCGGCGCCGAAGCGGGCGAAACGCTTCGTGAAATGTCGGCGGCGGCCCAGAGAGGGAACACGCTCCGATCGATGCTCCGGGATGTGGAGCGCTTGAAGGCCCGAGTGGGCCTGGGCTAGAAGGACGCGAGATGACTTTCCAGATCGGAAAATTCGAAGCTCCCGCGCAGGAGCCGATCGTCGGAATCGACCTCGGCACGACGCACAGCCTCGTGGCGATCGTCCGCAATGGGCAGCCCGAAGTGCTGCCGTCGCGCGAGGGCAAGCGCCTGCTGCCATCCGTGGTTGCGGTCGATGCCGAAGGCTCTGAGCCGGTGCTTGGCTACGAAGCGCGCAAGCATCAGATCCGCGATGCCCGCCACACGGCCTTCTCGGTGAAGCGACTGCTCGGCCGCAGCTACGACGACGTCAAGGCGAAGGCCTCGGAGTTTCCCTACGAGCTCGTGCCTCCGCCCGCCGAGGACCCTTCGGGCCTCGTTCGAATCCGCCTCGGCTATTGCGTGTTCACCGCCATTGAAATTTCAGCGATGATCCTCAAGGAGCTCCGACTTTCGGCGGAGGTTGCGCTCGGACAGCCGGTGCGAAAGGCAGTCATCACGGTTCCTGCGTACTTCAACGACGCCCAGAGGCAGGCCACACGGACTGCCGGAAGGCTTGCCGGCCTGGATGTCCTGCGCATCATCAACGAGCCTACGGCTGCATCGCTCGCCTACGGTCTCGACAAGAAAAAGCAGGGAACGATCGCCGTTTATGACATCGGTGGCGGCACGTTCGACATTTCGATCCTGCGCCTGCATGATGGCGTGTTTGAGGTGCTGTCCACCCACGGAAACACCCAGCTCGGAGGCGATGATCTCGACCAGGCGGTGGCGCGCTGGTTCCTCGCCGATGAATTTTCAATGACCGAGCTCTCCCTCGAAGATCGCGCTGCGCTGATCGAAGCGGCGGAGCGTGCGAAAAAAGGCATTGGCTCAAGCGGCGAGGCGCAGACCATCGAGCTCGAGCTCCGGGGCGTTCGCCAGCGCAGGGTGCTGACGGTCGAGACGTTCAACCAGCTCTGTCGCCCCATCCTGGAGAAGACCCGCGTGAGTTGTGAGCAGGCCTTGAAGGATGCGGGGCTGTCGTGCGAGGAGCTCACCGATCTCGTGCTGGTCGGTGGACCGACGCGCCTGCCGATCGTCCAGCAGGTTGCCTCCGAGATCTTCGGACGCAAGCCCAATACCTCCGTGCATCCTGACGAAGTGGTCGCCCAGGGGGCAGCGATTCAAGCCGACATTCTGGCCGGCAATACGACCGACCTTCTGCTGCTGGATGTGGTCCCGCTCTCGCTCGGAATTGAAACCTACGGCGGCCTGATGAATGTTCTTATTCCGCGCAATACGAAGGTTCCCGCGACGGCTCGTGAGGTGTTCACCACGTTCGCCGACAAGCAGACTGGCGTCGATATCCACGTCTTTCAGGGCGAGCGTGACCAGGTGAGCGAGAATCGTTCGCTGGCGCGCTTCAAGCTCAAGGGAATCCGCCCTGCGCCTGCAGGGATTCCTCGCATCGAAGTGTCCTTTCTGGTCGATGCCGACGGCATCCTCCAGGTCAGCGCGCGCGACATGGAGACGAGCCAGGTCCAGAGCATCGAAGTTCGCCCGAGCTTCGGCCTTTCCGATGCCGAGGTCGAGCGCATGCTGAGCGCCGGGCTGGAAAACAAGGATGGCGACAAGGCCTTCAAGCGACTCGTGGACGCCCGCATTGAAGCCGAGCCGATCCTCCGAGCGACGGAGAAGAACCTTGCGGATGCCGATGAGCTCATTGGCCGCGAGCAGGCCGATGTCGTCCGTGCAGCCGTGCGAGAGCTGCAGGAGGCCATGGCGGGAACCGACCCGGTTCGGATCCGCCAGTCTCGTGACCAGGTCAACCGAGTGACGATTTCGCTCGCAGAAAAAGTTCTGGCCCGGACTCTGGCCCGGGCCTCCAGCACGCGGTAAGAGGTTCCAGATGCCAAAAGTCACTTTTCTTCCTTTGAAGCAGACCGTCGAGACCCGTCCTGGAGACAGCATCCTCGAAACGGCCCTGGCCCATGACATTCCTCTGCACCATGCCTGCGGAGGCTACTGTGCCTGCACGACCTGCCAGATTCGCGTCGTCGAGGGAGCCCAGAACCTTTCCGCCATGGAAGAAGAAGAAACGGAACGCCTCGAGCGCGCCGATGACGTCTCGCCTCAGTCCCGCCTGGGCTGCCAGGCCAAGGTCAACGGCGATGTGATTGTCGAAATGGTCCACGTCGACTGAGAGCAGGAACACCATGTCGGAAAATACTTCTCCCGCACGCACCTTCAAGATCACGTTTGTTTCTGCGACCGGAGACTCCCAGGTCATCGACGTCGACGCTGCTGCTCGTCCGAGTTGCGGGACGGGAGAACCCGGGAGCATCCTGGATATCGCTCTGGCGCAGGGCGTTGAGATTGACCATGCCTGCGGTGGAGTTTGCGCCTGCTCCACTTGTCACGTTAAGATCAAGGCTGGCCTCGCTTCGTGCAATGAGAGCACGGAGGATGAAGAGGACCAGCTGGACAAGGCGCCCGGAATCACCAGCCAGTCACGACTGGCCTGCCAGTGCATCCCGAGCGGACAACAGGATCTTGTTGTCGAAATTCCCGGCTGGAATCGCAATCGAGTTCGGGAAGGAGCCTGATTTCGCATGCGGCAATCAAGGGGGGATGGAGGCAGCCTGAAAAGGCTGGTCCTCCTCGCGGCGCTTTTTGGAGCGACGGTCGGCGGACTCATGATCGAATCGGCACATGCAGGCGGACAGGGCGAGCTGATCTATTACGTGTTTCCGTCGCCCAAAGGAATCGACTGGGCTTCGCCGCGTCGCCTGGCGTGGTCTTCCATCGTGAATCTTCTCCGCTTCAAGTTCGAGCGTGAGCACAATATCGGGCACGTGAACATCGAGGTTCGGTGTTCTTTTGCTGACGGTCGCCAGGAGTCCTTCCTGACGGGAATGACCTCCGGAAAAAAAGGCGAAACCACGAAGGCGGTTCTTTGGGACCAAATGGGATTGGGCTCGTTGTTCTACAATTTCATCGGGCGACTGGAATCTCGCGAAGAGGTGGAGCGCCAGTGGCCGGAGCGCAAGAAACACGGAGAGCTGGCGGTCATCCGCTACTCCATCTCGGAGTCCACCTGCGAACGCCTGCTCCAGTTCGAGCGCGAGTATCGCGAGAGCGGAGCGCAGGTGAATTACGGACTTCCACGTCGCCCTCGTCATGGCGAGGGCGGCGGCTGCTCGGCCTATGGGGTGAGCTACCTTGAGCTTGCGGGAGTTCTCACGGACGAGATGCGCGAGCACTGGAGCCGGACGATCCTCGTTCCGGAGGATCTGATCGGCGAGCCCGAGAAAAACAAGCACGTGTCCATCGGCACGCTTCTGCTGTCGTTCTGGAGAAAATGGGCCAAGCCGGAGCATCCCCATCGGCCGATTTTTTTCTGGGATCCGGATGCGATGTACCGCTGGATCGTCGGGGTCCATGCATCGAACCGTGGCGATTTCGGTCGCCAGAAGGTGGGCGCAGTCCCCGTGCTGACCCAGGATGCCACCAGCGTTCCCACCCCTGTCGAGCCGATCTGGCTGAACTAGGAGCCCCTGATGCAGGTCCTTCGATCGTCGTTCTGGATGCGCTTTGCACTCGCTACGGCGATTTCCGCGGTCGGACTTGCAGCCGCTGCGTCAGTTCGTGCCGCGGACTCGAAGGCGACCACGTTCACGTTCCGGCTCCAGGGAGAACCTGAAACGCTGGACTGGAATCGCGCCCACACGACCGGTGAAACCTATCTCCTGTTGAACCTGATGGAGGGCCTGATCGAGCTGGATTCGCAGCTCAAGGTGCAGCCTCGCCTCGCAGAGCGCTATACGGTGAGCCCTGACGGAAAGACCTACACTTTTTTCCTTCGCAAGGGGGTGAAGTGGCAGGACGGCGTGCCTCTCAAGGCTGCCGACTTCGTCTATAGCTGGAAGCGCCTGCTCTCGCCGCTCACGGCAGCGTCGTACGCTTACCTTCTCTTTGATGTGGCCGGAGCGAAGGACTTTTACGACGGCAAGCTCCGCGACTTTTCGAAGGTGGGCATCAAGGCGATCAACGACACGACGCTTGAGGTGAAGCTGCATCGACCCGTGGCCTACTGGATTTATATTCCGACGTTCTGGGTGACGTTTCCTCTCCGCCAGGATGTGGTCGAGAGGCACGGACAGTCGTGGACCATGCCTGGAAAGATGGTCACGCTAGGACCCTACACGCTGGCCGCGCGCGAGCTGGAGAGCAAGGTCGTGCTGCAGGCCAATCCGAATTACTGGGGCAGACGCGGCAACGTGCAGAAAGTCGTTGCCCAGATTGTCCGTGACGACCAGACAGCGCTGACGCTTTTCGAAACCGGTGCCATCGACTTCATGTCGGAGATTCCAATCCTCGAGATGAAGCGCATGGCTTCCAGGCCCGAGCTCAGGACGTTTCCGTACCTCAAGACCTCCTTCCTGGGGTTCAACGTGACGAAGTTTCCGATGAGCTCGATGAAGCTCCGCCGTGCCATCGCCATGGCCATCGACAAGAAGAAGCTCGTCGACGCCCTCGGGGGAAAATTCACCGTCGCATCCAGTTTCCTGCCTCCAGGAATTCCGGGCCACGACCCCAAGGAGGGACTGCCCTTCGACCTGCTCCGCGCCAGGAGCGAGTTCAGGATGTCGGGTGTCGACGTGAGCACGGGTCGGTTCTCGCTCGACCTTTTGGCCTACAATCTCGACAAGAACAAGATGATGGCCGAGGTGATCCAGGCCCAGCTCCAGCAGAATCTCGGCATCCAGGTCAACATCGAGCTTTATGATCCGAAGGCCTTCCGGGCGCAGATCGATCTTGGCGTCTATCCGATGTGGCAGGGAATGTGGGGGGCGGACTATCCGGATCCGGATAATTTCATGGGCATCTTTCTCTCGAGCTCCGGTAACAACCGGACCGGATGGAAGAATGCAGCCTACGACCAGTGGGTCGACGAGGCGCGAACCAAGCAGTCCGTTCCGGAGCGGCAAAAACTTTATGCGCAGGCCGAGACGCTCCTCATCGAGCGCGAAGCCGCCATCGTTCCACTTTTTTACGAACCTCTGATTGCTCTCGTGAGTCGCCGGACGAAGGGCATCGAGCTGAACCCGCTGAACTACCTTTATCTTCGCGGAGTGAACCTGAACTAATCGACGGTGCCGAGTCGGCCCTGGCCGCTCACGCGATCGCGAAGCCAGTCTCCGAGGTACTGGCTGGCCAGGAGCACCAGGAAGAGCGCCACGGATGGAAACGCCAGCAGATGCGGATGGCTCCGAAGCGCACGAGTGCCCTCCGAGGCCAGGGTTCCCCAGCTGGCGTGAGGGGGCTGAAGGCCGAGGCCAAGGAACGAGAGGAAACTCTCTGCCATGATGTTCGACGGAATCTGTGCAGATATCGAGACCAGGATTGGTCCCCAGAGATTAGGAAGCAGGTGCTGCTGGAGAATCCTGAAATTCGAAACACCGAGAGCGCGAGCCGCTTCGATATAGGGCTGCTCCGAGGCCTGCATCACTTGTGCGCGAACGAGCCGGGCATGCTGTACCCACGCCACGATTCCGATGGACAGAAAAATTCCAAAAACCCCCCTTCCAAAGAGGAGTGAAAAGAGAATGGCCAGAAGCAGCGACGGAAAAATCGAGAAGAAATCGATGAACCCCGTGAGGATCCGATCCGTCCAGCCGCGGTAGTAGCCGGCCAGTGCTCCAGTGATGGTTCCGAGCACGAGCGAAAAGAGGGCTGTGGCGATGCCGATG
>JBIIXZ010000116.1:0-8493 GCA_044347055.1 Bdellovibrionia bacterium
CGGATCACGATCGCCTGGGATCTTGAAAGAGATCCCGCGGCGCCAGCTGCTGGCAAGCCCGCGGTGATCGCATTTCCTGCCTCATCCGAAATCCCGCTTCCTGGCGCAAGCGTGAGGTTCGTCACCTCCAGCGGAGACGCCTCATCGCCGGGTCGGACGTCATACGTGAACGTCAGGCTGCTGGTGCCGCTTCCTCCGGTCAGCGAGGCGGTGGCAGTCGAGGCCGCATTGAGCCGAGCACTGACTCCTGAGGATCCGGTCGCGGTGACCGGCTCGTCGAAGGTCAATACGATCGGAATTCGAGCTGGAGCGTTGTAAGTGCCGGCTGGAGTCGTGGAGCTGATGCTGACGAGTGTGGGGGCGTCTCCATCCACCGTGGCGGTGCCCGAGATGGAATCCGGAAGTGCACTGAGGGTCAAGTTTCCCGCCGCATCGCCGATCGTTGCCCCTGTGAGCAAGATCGTGGCGTTTGCGGCAATGCTCACATCACCAAGGTCACCCGCTACCACCAGGTGCCTGAAGGTCAGCGTGGAGGTTCCGGTTCCTGCCCTGTAGCTTGCCGTCGACGGAGTTCCGCCAATCAGAATCGGAATCGACGGGGTGCCGGTGACCGTGACGGTCTCGTCGAACTCGACGAAGAAGTCTATCGAATCACCCAGCTTGTACGATCGATCCAGGGTTTCGATCGCGGTGACCTGCGGGGCGGTGGTGTCGAAGATGATATTCGACCGAGCAGCGAAGACCGGCGACGGAGTCAGATTTGCTGCATTGCCAACGGAATCGCGAATGCTTGCTCCATTGTCCTGGAAAGCGCAATCGGCCGAAGCGGCGCAAAGTCCAGTGACGGTGTCTCCGCTTTCGACCGTCAGCTCAAATTCGACCCTCTTCGGTTGCGAGGCATCCCGGGCGATGAGTGCAGCGCCACGGTTGGTGCTTCCGAGCTTCACTTGAATGCCGGGGCTGCCGGACACGGTCACGGGCTCATTGAATTCCAGCTGAAACCGGATTTTGGAGCCCGCTTTGTAGCTTCCTGCGGGTGTGGCAATGGTTGAGGAGACGAGCGTCGGAGAAGTGCCGTCGATCACCACTTGAGAAGAGCCGAGGGCGCTCGAGGCTGAAGTGGGAAGCACAAGAGAAGCAGCGTTTCCGGCAGTGTCACGAAGCGAAATGCCGCTCAGAGCAGCCGTGGAGGCGTAGTTCAACCAGCCGCCGGATGGCGTCGATTGTCCTGCTTGAACCAGATACGGAATCAGCAGCTTCGAACCAGCGATCGTCCAGCCTCCAGCAGGTTCGGTGATCGTGTAGCTTGTGCCCGAGAGGGCGAGTGCGAACTTGCCACCGGTGGCTGAGCCACTCCGCTCGATACTTTCGCTGAAGGCAACGCTGATCGTGATCGTGCTGCCTGGGCCGTAGGTCTTGTTCCGTGCTTCCGTCGGCTCGATCGCCACGAGGGTGACCGAAGCGGCGTTGGTATCCACGACCAGACTACGGTCCAGAGTTGGAAAGGAGGAGAGCTCGGCGGTGTTTCCGGCATCATCTTCGATCCGGGCCCCGTTCAGGTTCAGGCTCGATGCAGCAAGCGACGAGGAGTTGTGTCCTGCCGCCACGGTGTAGCGAAAGCTCAGAGTCTCCGTTCCGGCACCACTGTGGTAGCTGGCGAGCGCTCCCGCAGGAGAGGAAAGCATTAGTGACGGCATTGTTCCGGAGCCATTGATAGGCTCTGAGAAAGTCGCGGTGAGGGTGATGGTTTGTCCCAGTCCGAACCTGGTGGCGTTTGCATGGGGAGACGAGATCGAGACAAGCCTTGGACGAACGGCATCAACCATCAACCGCGAGACTCCGAGCTGCAGTTGCTGCGCTTGTTGCGATGGCACACCGGCTTCAGCGCGATTCGTCGCCACATCGATGATGCCGCTGCCTCCTGGAAACACGAAGGCCTTTGGAATGAGTGAGGCTGCCGCCATTCCGGCACTGATTGCTGCCTTGAATTCGAGGGTGTCCGTGCCGGATCCCGCCGAGTAGCTTGCCTGGAGGGTGCTGGAGGTCCCTCCGGTCACCCGAGGTGTCAGCTCGAGGGCCAGGGTCGGGGAACCCTGCACGGAGACGCTTTCATTGAAGCGCGCCGTGACCGTCACGAAATCTCCGGCGACCAGTGTCGTGCGACCCGAGCTGGTAGAGGCCACCGCGACGGATGCCAGCAGGGGGGCTTCATTGTCGAGAACGATGTTCTTGTTCCAGAGTGAGCCTGCCGTTGATGGTTCGAGTGGACGAAGGCTCGTGATTTCTTTTCCTGCCTCATCAGTGAGCGTGTCACCGTTCAGCCCCAGGAGTCCGTCAATCCGGGCGTTCTGAAATGCCAATGTAGTCGATCGAGCTGGAACCTGGGCTCGAAAGCGGAGCTCGGTGCTTCCGCTGCCGCCCCTGTAGCTCGCGATCGTGACTTCATTTTCGCTTGCGGGGTCAACCAGCGCGAGCGTCGACGAATGCCCCGTGCTTCCAGTGGGCGGCTTCAGCAGCACCGGTCTTGAAAATTTCAGGATGACGTCCACGGGCTGGCCCGGGCCCAGCCGTCGATTGGCCTGAGGCGAGCTGAGCTCGACGAGCACAGGATCAGACGAGTCTTTGAAGAAGGACTGGGTCGTCGGCTTGATGTCGAGTTTTTGCGGAGTACACGCGCTCAGGATCAGGCAGCAGAGAACACTCACGCGAGAGCGCGGAAACATGCGGAAGACGGACTCTAATGAGCTGAACCGGAACCCCATTTCTCTATATCCTACCATTATGGTCGGAATATTCCGGTCGTTTCTTGATGATCTGGACTGAAGGATCACGAAGTCTTGGCTCGAAAGAGGGCTTTGTCGAAGAATCTTCAAGGTTTAAAATGAAAGGACGATGTTCCAGTCGCTTAAAACGAACGCGTCGCGCTCGGTGGTGCTGCCTGTAGGGCTCTGGTGGTCTGCCGTAGCGTGTGTCGCCGTCGCCACACCTCGTGATGGATGGGCGGCCGGTCGAGTGGGTGACACGAATGACGGGGGCAGCACCGTGCTCGTGGAGTTCGACGAGGAAGCGGCCATCCGCCTGAATCAGCCTTTGGTGGTTCTGATCGATGATCGTCAAGTGGGCAGGGTCGTGGTCATCGGAATGTCGAGCAAAGGACGGACCGGCAAGGCTCGCCTGGCAGAAGGCGTCGCTCCCGCGGGTGCAAAGCTGCTGACCGTTTCTGAATTTGAAGCGTCGTTGACGGAGAGCTCTTCCGTGCGGCCAGTTTCCAGATCTGGCGCGTGGATGGTTCAGGTTCAGGGAGGTTTTGGCCTTGAAATGGGCTCAGAGCTGCTTCAGGGAGGCTGGGGTGCTGCGCTCTCTCTTGCGTCTCGCGACCGTGGCAACTCAGGCTGGGAGATTCGCGTTTCGAGCCTTTCCTCGGCTGTCCGTGGAGACTTGACGAGGCAAACCAACCTCGGTCCTCTGACCGAAACCTACGATGAGTCGATGACGATCCGGCCGTTGACCCTGGGGTGGAGCTGGAATCTCGGAAACGACATTTCGCTTGGCGCCGCGGCCGGAATGGCGCAATTTACGGCCGCTTCGGGGGGCACTTCTTTCTACCCCGCCGGTGCGATGTCTGTCAGTTACGAGCGCCCGGTTTCATCATCCTGGTTTTTCACTGCCGGGTTTCGTCCCACTTACGTCCATGTCTCCGGAACCCCGCTTTTTTCAAAGGCGATCCTGCTCGAATCGGGCTTCGGCCTGGGCCTGAGGTTTTAGTCTTCAGTGACGGCCACTGCGCCCTGCCGCAGAACGGCTTCAATCGAATCCCGTAAAAAGCGCCGATGTCCCCCGGGAGTCCGGCTCGCCCGAATCTCGCCGCTGTCGGCCATTTCGCGAATGACGTGAGGTTTGAGGCCCAGAATTCGTGAAGCTTCAGCGAGGCTCATCGTTCGCGCCGGGCGCGGGACAGCATCGCGCGGCCTCGAAGGGGCGGGGTGGGGCATCTGCGCCGAGTCGCGTTCCTTCAGTTCTGCGACCACCTGCAGGTAGGTCATGTAGACCATTTCTCCGATCGTCCGAAGGTTCGGATTTTCGAGATCCATGCGCTTCAGCGCTGGAACCGGAAATTGAAAATCGGGCGCCGTCACGACGACGTACCCCTCGATGAATCGAACCACCAGCGGGTATTCCTGGGGGCGATGTTGGCCAACAGTTCGTTTTAACGAATTGCGCGGCGAATAATCCGCACCGACAGATCGTTTTAACGAACTTCTGGATTTTTTGGTTCTGATTTTTCCTGCCCTCGTGGTGTTCCGCATTGGTGATAAAAATCTCCGAAATCTAAAAAAACTTCAAAATCTAAATGGAGTGTCAGGGTCGTTTTTCGCCCCATTTTGGACCCCGATGGGGCTCGATTCGAGTTCCGATAAGCCACGTTATCGGCAGAGCAGAGCAGATGCGTCATGGTGGAAGAGTAGTTGATTGAAGTAGTCGGTTGTTGGTGGGTCGAACATCGTTCCTTCATCCACCAAATCCTTCGCCCGAAGCATTTCTGCTCGGAGATCCGAAACCCGCGAAATCAGGCCTTTTTTGAATCCCGGTTTGCCCCTATTCTCGAGCGCACGTGGAAACCCTTCCGGCCGCTCCCGCAACGACGCTTTCGTCTGACGACGCCCTGGTGCTGGCCTGGCTGGGGGGCAAGAGCCCGCACACTCGTCGGGCCTACGCCCGGATCGCCGAGGACTTTCGCGCCTGGGTCCATCCGCGGGGGCTGCGCGAGGCGCGCATCACCGAGCTTCAGTCCTTTATCGAGATCAAGGCCCACTCGGGGCGCAGCACGCGCGCGCTCCGTGCTTCGGTGCTTAAATCACTCTACGGGTTCGGAACTCGCGCCGGATATTTTGCCGCCAATCTCGGTGCGTTCCTGACCGGAGTGAAGACCGAATCGAAGCTCGCCGAGCGTTACCTGACCGAAGAAGAGGTCTTGCGCATGATTGCGCTCTCGGCCGAGCGTCCGCGCGACCTGGCCGTGCTCAAGCTTCTCTACTCGGCAGGGCTTCGTGTCTCCGAGCTGGTCGCCCTCAAGTGGCAGGACCTTCAGGAGCGCGAGGAGGGCGAGGCGCAGCTTCGCATCTGGGGAAAGGGCAGCAAGGAGCGCTTTGTCCGAGTTTCGAGTGGAACCCACGACGCCATTCGCGCGTTGAGGCGTCCGCGGTCGTTTGAGTTCGAGTTCATCTTTGCGTCTGATTACGGCGCGAGAAAAGTGCTCAGCGATCGCTGCGTTCGAGACCTCGTCCTTGCGGCCGCACGAAGAGCCGGTATCCCGAAGAAAGTTTCGCCGCACTGGCTTCGGCATGCGCACGCCTCACATGCGCTTGATCGAGGTGCTCCGGTGCATCTGGTCCAGGCCACTCTCGGACATGCCTCGGTCGCGACGACCGGCCGCTACCTGCACGCTCGTCCGCGCGAGAGCAGCTCGAGATTTCTCGGAGTTTAAGGCTACTGCGAGACCTCTCGAGCCTTGGCGAGGAACCCGGAAAGAGTTTCTGCAGGAATCGCCCCTCGAATCGGCGCGCCGTCGATAAACGTTACCGGAGTGCTCCGGATTTGAAGCGATTCGGCAGTCTTCTGGTCTATCGAAAGCTTGGCGGCCGTGAGCGGAGAGCTCAGGTCCGAAGTGAATCGTTTCTGGTCGAGTCCGAGCTGTCGAGCCCACGCGATGAAGTTTTCTTCGGTCAGGTTGTCCTGGCCGTCGAAGAGCAGCTCGGCCATTTCCCAGAACTTGCCTTGGCTTTGGGCGGCAATGGCGGCAAGTGCAGCCCCTTTTGCTCGAGCGTGAGTGGGCAGCGGCAGGTGCTTGAACACCAGGCGGTAGGTGGCCGGCTCGCTGGTCACGAGTGCTCGCAAGGTGGGCAGGAGTTTTTTCGAGAAGGGGCACTGAAAATCCAGGAAGACCACGAGTGTCCTTCGGCTCGATGCTGAACCGAGCGTCGGCGATGAATCCAGAGGAATGCTCGCGGGTCGTTTGAGGTCCTGTTCGAAACGCACCAGAAGCTGTTCCGGCGTGGGACGCGACGGCGAATCGAGACGTGGGGCCCTGGCTGCGGCTTCTCGTCGCTGCAGGTAATCTTCAATGTAGCGATCAGCCAGCCGCTGGCAGCCGGTGAGGCTCACGAAGAAGACACTCGCCAAGAATAAGCTGACTGGTTGTGAGAGCATCATGCTTCATCCTATCACGGTTGAGGAGGTCGGCCGACGAGCTGCCCGTTTCCTGATCCCCACGGCATTCCCTCAAGCGTGAACAAGAAAGGAATCACCTGATTTCGAGTGGTTCCGCTCTGCGGAATCGTGATTCGGCCGAAGAAACGTCTCGGGGCCACTTTTCCATTCGCAGGGCGAGGCACAACTGACGGGGACAGTGCAGCGCAGTCGGGGCCGATTTCTGGATTCGAAAGCACGGCAGGCGAGGCGCACCATTCGAAGCTTACGAGCTGGGCCAGCAGCTGCGAAGCGCCCCCTTGCGAGCGAAGAACGCGAGTGCAGATGAAGTTCTTGCGAAGTGTTCCGTCGCACGTCTGATTCGGCTGGATCATGTAGGCGATGCTGGTGCTCGAGCCATTCGAAAGCGGCTGGGTGAGCGTGAAGGTGGTGCCGGAAATGGAGACATTTTCCGAAACGGAAAGATCCTTCTTAAGGACCTGGAGAAAGCTCATGGTTTCCGCTGAGCCCTCGACGGCATCGATCTGTCCTTTTTGCTGCTTCTGGAAGATCAGCGTGCTCGAAAAGAAGATGATCATGGCGATCGATGACACTCCGATCGTCACCAGAAGCTCCACGAGAGTCATGCCGGCCTTCTTATTCATGGCGCGGGCACCCATTTCTGGGCCTGATCGTAGATTTCCCAGGTCTGGCCGCCGGTGCGCGTGAATTCGACTTCGGCCTGCATTTGATACGGCATATTCGCAAGTGGATTGCCTCCGGAGCATGAGCTCGGAAACGACTGCTGCTCCAGCGTGGGAGTCGGGCTCGGGCTGAACGCATAGGCCTGAAAGCGGATCCGGATATTCTGGATCCTCCCTGGAATCTCCCAGTTTGAAAGCCATTCCAAACCTGGAGTGGCTTTGGTGTAGACGGCAGAGCCGTCATTCCCCTGGATAATCGAGCAAAGGGTGGAGTCGGGCATCGTGGCAATGGCATTCAGAGCACTGTCGGCGACCACGGACGCCATCATGCGATTCTCGACTGCCGCCTTGATCCTCGCCCCGAAGATGTTCTGGCGTGTCAGGAGTGCCACACCCAGGCCAAGCGTGGCCAGGATCAGCATGCTTCCGAGCAGGCTGATTCCAGCATCGTGCCGAAATCCTGAGCGAAGGGTATTCACTGTACTGATTTTGGGCGGTCATTGGCAGCTGGTCAAGACGAGGGCGTCTGATATTCTGAAGAGAATGGGGAAGTTGCACTGGAAACTGCTGAGGAGCCTCAGGAGCAGGAACGGGATTGCGAGCCCCGTTCTTGCCGCCATGGTCGCTGCCGGGGTCATCGGGGTTTCCGTGGTCATGGTCCAGGTTCAGTCCTCTCTGGTTCGGGGATCATTGAAGTCGGTCATCCGCGGAAAAGACGCCGCCGATCTCGCCAACTTCGCCCGGAAGAAGTCCGTGACCGTTTCCGATGCATCGTGCGTCTCCACTCCAACGCCTTCCTGGACGCCCGAATCCGGAATGGAGTGGCACTGCAATTGTGACAACGGCAATCCGCGTTCGTGCCTGATCGAGGCCCGCCCTGAGACCAGTGATGCGCTCCGGAGTGGGCAGGTCGTGGCTCTGAAGTTCAAGAAACCTGGAAACTCATCTTCTCCGGTGTGCGGTTCTCTGACGTGCCTGAGCCCGTTGCTGATCATCGCCGGACAAGTTTCGCCGGCCGCTCATGGCCAGATGTGCACTCAGGGCAGCGTCCAGAATGCCGTCTTCACGGCCGGGGCAATCGCCAGCTGGACCTGTGTGAAGAACTCGAACTCCGTGTCCTGCGCCAGTCCTGTTCCATTCTGCACTGTAAATCCGAATCCAGATCCGGATCCTACCGATACCGGCGGACCGGAGTGTGGCGACGGAAGGTGCGACGATGGCGAGCACTGCTCCTGTTCCGAGGACTGCGGTTCTCCGAATTTGAACGGCTGCAATCCGATGTGCGGCAACAATCGCTGCGAGGCGGGCGAGGATTGCGAAACCTGCGCGGACTGCGGGCCGTGTGTTTGCGGAGACGGCATCTGCCAGTCGGGTGCCGGTGAAACGTGCGATAGCTGCGAGGCTGATTGCAGATCGATCGGGCAAGTGTGTCCGAGCCCATCACCGTCGTTTTCACCTCCAGGTCCGACAGGCCAGCCATCGACTGATCCATCGACTGATCCATCGACTGATCCATCGACTGATCCATCGACTGATCCATCGACTGATCCATCGACTGATCCATCGACTGATCCATCGACTGATCCATCGACTGATCCATCGA
>JBIIXZ010000117.1:0-8417 GCA_044347055.1 Bdellovibrionia bacterium
TCGGCCAAAAACCTGCAGATTTAACGAAATTCTGAATCGCAGTTCAAGATTGCTTAAACTATAACTCTCTCATGGACTCCCACTCTGGAAAACGCATTCCCACTTCCTTGGCCTCTCGAGGCCTGGAGTTCCTCAAAATGGGGGCCCGGATTGCCGCAAAGAGCGGGGTCGGCGGTGAGGCGGCAGCCAAGCGGCTCGAACAGGCGGAGATCCTGGTCGAGGGCTTGTCGAAGCTCAAAGGCGCAGCGATGAAGCTCGGCCAGACCGTGAGCGTCGAGCTTCGCGATCTCCTGCCGCCCGAAGTGGTTGAAGCGCTTTCGAAACTCCAGGACCAGGGAACCTCCCTCACCGGTGCGCAGGTTCGCGCGATCCTCACCGAAGAGTGGGGCACTGAACGGTTTGCCGAGCTCGAAGGCTTCGTCGACAAGCCGCTGGCATCTGCCAGCATCGGGCAGGTCCATGCAGCGCGCTGGAAAGGCCAGGAGATCGTCCTGAAGGTGCAGTTTCCGGGCATCAGTCGCACGATCGACAGCGACATCCAGGGGCTCGGACTCCTGCTCAAGGGCATGCTGGCGGTGACGGGGCGAAAGATCGCGATCGAGCCGCTGCTCGAGGAACTGGGGTCCGTCTTTCGCCAGGAAACCGATTACCGTCTGGAGGCCGACTTTCTCCGCGAGTACGGCTCGAACATCGCCGCTCATTCCGGATACCGGGTTCCGAAAGTCGTCGATGAGCTCGTCACTTCGCGCGTGCTCGCCATGAGCCGTGAGCGGGGGCTCAAGCCGCTGGAGTGGATGAAGCTTCGCCAGCCGTCGGCGAAAGTTCGAAACAGGCTCGGCCAGCGCTTCCTGGATTTGTACGAGATTGAGTTTTTCCAGATGGGCCTCGTCCAGACCGATCCCAACTTTGCGAACTTCCTGATCGATGACTCACAGGACCGGGAAAATCCGGTCATCACGCTCCTCGACTTCGGAGCGGCCAAGCGCTACGACCTCGAGTTCCGCTCGAGGTACCGAGAAGTACTGAGGCTTTCTCGCGAAGGAAGCGAGCAGGAGCTGCTGGAAAAAATCTTCAGCCTGGGGCTGCTGGATCGCACCGAAACCCGCGAGGGACAGGAAGCGCTGATGAAGCTGCTTCGTGCCAGCCTGTCGCCGTTCGATTCCGGTCGCCAGCCGTTTCGCTTCCTGGATGCGGATTACGCGCGTGACATGCGCGAACTCGCCGTCGAGCTCACGAAGGCCTGCCGCGTGTCTCCGCCTCCGAGGCCCATCCTGTTCCTGCACCGCAAGCTGGGTGGAGTCTTCAATCTCCTGAAGGCGATGGAGGTCGAGCTGGACCTCACGGACTATTGGAAGCGGATCGTCCTGGGGTCGCCATCCGGCTGAAGACTCTCTCGAGTCCTTTCGCGAGAATCCACGTGGGTATCGGCATGAGGATGAGCCAGGCCAGGACGCCGTGCCAGGCCGCCATTCCAAAATCTTGAAAAAACAGCGAGGGACTTTCCGAGAAACGGTCCTTCATCACCGAGAGGTCGATGACCATGGGCTCGGCCCCGGTGATCTTTTCGCCCATGCGGATGAAAAACGGAATCAGCGCCAGCTGGGGAGCATAGGCGAGGTAATTTGCCGTCTGCATCGCCACGTGGTTCAGGCGAAAGATCATCCCGAAGGCTCCCGAAAGGAGCGTGGTCGTTCCGAGGATCGGAAAGAGCCCGCACATCGTTCCGAGCGAGACGCTCCAGGCCAGCTTTGCCGGCGATGCCCCCTGCCGAAGCTGCTGCAGCAGGGGCTGCACGACCTTGCTCGAAAAGAACTGTGAGACCGTTTTCATGGTCCTCGGAGGATAGCGGGCTCCGCCGCAGGATGCCAGCACGCACGTTGCAGTCGTTCCAGGAAACCCTAATCAAGGAGCGAAGAAATGATTTTCAAGAAGATGATTTTTGGCGTGGCCGCACTGGCAGCGTTGGCATCAGGCGTCCAGGCTGCCGAAAGCCTGCACGGACGTGAACGGCGCTGGGATTTCAGCTGCCGTTTCGAAAATGACAACACCTGCCGTGCACTGGCCACGATCTACACCCGTCGCGAGCTCGAGCGCCCTGGCCACCACGATCGTGACGACGCTCCCGGCACCCAGTGGAGTTACCTGAACAGGTTTGCCGTGTCCTGCGAAGAAGGCGGCATGATCTACGCCGACGGCGCATCGGTCCGTTTTCATGGCGACAACCTGATCATTTCGGCAGCCAACGGCGGACGTCCTCGCCTGATCCTCGATCTTCCGCTGGGAGATCATCACGGCGGAAGCGGGGTTCGCGGGCAGTCGGGGCACGAAGATGAGCAGACCGAAGCAACGCTGCTCCTTCCGAACGGTGACCGCATCCGCGGCGAGTGCGAATACCGCCACCACGAAGTGCACTAAGACTCGATCGCTGAAAGACTGAAGGAGGCACGTCCCGCGTCGCCTCCTTCTTTTCTTTTTTGGTATTTCAGTCAGACTCGGGGAATGACCACTGACGCCGCCTCGGTACCGACGACTCTTCGCCTTCCCACGCCTGAAGAAAATGCCCTGCTTCAGAGATGGCGAACCTCCACCTTCTGGGTCATGCTCCTCGGTTACGTCGGTTACTACCTCGTTCGCGGAAACCTCTCGGTGGCGATTCCGCTCCTGAGCCAGGAGTTCGGCTATTCCAACACGGAGCTTGCCATCATCCTGACTTTTTCCGAAGTGGCGTATGCCATCGGAAAGTTCACGACTGGGCCACTGGCCGACCAGATCGGCGGGAAGAAGGTATTCCTGCTCGGGATGGCCGGGGCCATTGCCTGCAACCTGCTCTTTCCGCTGCAAGTCGGCATCCTGTACTTCACGGTGGTCTGGTGCGTGTGCCGGTACTTCCTGTCGATGGGCTGGGGCGGCATCATCAAGGCGATCGGCGAGTGGTACGAGCCCGAGCGACACGGCACCGTGATGGGATTCATCAGCATCAACTTCCAATTCGGCAGCGTGGTGGCCTCCGTCTTCTGCGGCTGGCTGATCGCCATGCAGGTCGGGTGGAAGGGGCTCTTCTTCATTCCGGCGATGGTGGTCATCGCCGTCTTCATCTGGGCCGCGCTGGCCAGCCGCGAGACTCCGCAGGATGTCGTGCCGGGGGTTCGGTTTGGAAAATCGGCGGGAGCCCGGGCGTCGCTTGCGGATTTCGGTGCCCACGATGAAGCGGCTCCGCCGGCACTGGAGATCATCCGGCGGCTCCTCAAGATCGAGCTTTTTCGCCAGGTGCTGGTGTTCAGCTTTTTTTCGCACCTGCTTCGGAGCATTTTTCTGTTCTGGACGCCGAAGTTCCTGGTCGACCAGGGAATGGGAAATGTCGGCGCCGCGATGTCGTCGGCAGTGTTTCCGCTGCTCGGCTGCCTCGGCACGATCTTCATCGGCTGGTACACCGACCGCCACTCGAAGAACGGCGACCGCACCGGAATGATGGCGGTGATGCTCGCTGGCCTGTTCGTGTCGCTCCTGGCGATCTCCTTTTTGATTCCGTACGGCACCTCGATGCAGGCCTGGATCGTCGTGCTCCTGGGGCTGAGCGGGTTTTTCCTGTACGGACCGTATTCGATGTCTGCAGGCGCACTGACACTCGACATCGCCGGAGCGAAGGGCGCAGGAACCTGCACCGGCATGATCGACGGCGTCGGCTACATCGGCGGCGCCGTCGCGGCATGGGCCGCCGGAGTGCTGGCGGACAAGCTCGGCTGGTCGCAGGTCTTTTTGTTTGTCGCGATCTGCGCGCTTTTCACCGTGTTCTGGACCCTGCACATGAGCCGGTCGCATCACCGTCGGGCGGCGGTGAGGGCCGTTGCTGCCGGACTCTGCGCCATCGTCTTTTTCACGGGCTTTTCGCCACAGCCGGAACGGAAAGCCGCGATCGAAATCCACGGTCACCGCGGTTCACGCGGTACGCTGCCCGAAAATACGATTCCTTCGTTCGAAGAGGCGCTGCGGGCCGGTGCGGAGGTCCTCGAGATGGATCTCGGCGTCACGAGCGACAATGTCCTCGTCGTCTACCATGACCAAAAGATCAATCCAGCGATCTGCACTGCCGAAAAGGGGCCGACGCGGCCCGTGCCGCTTCGAAGCCTGACGCTCGCGCAGCTCAAGTCGTATGACTGCGGATCACTGAAGAACTCACGCTTTCCGCAGCAGGCTCCGGTTCCCGGAACCCGCGTGCCGACGCTCGATGAGGTGTTCGAGTGGCTCGTGAAGTCAGGACATCCCGCAGCGGCAACGGTTCGGTTCAACATCGAGATGAAGAGCGAGGAGGAGAGGCCGGAGCTTGCACCTGCTCCCGCGGAGTTTGCCCGCCTTCTGGTATCGACCCTCCAGCGCCACGGCATGCTTTCGCGGACGATCATTCAGTCCTTTGACTTTCGCACCCTTCGTGAGGCGCGGAAGCTCGCTCCTGAGGCCGTGCTGTCGGCGCTGATCGAGCATCGTCCCTCGGGGGCCCTGGCAGCGCTTGCCCGGCAGGCGGGCAACGCCCAGGTGCTGTCGCCGAATCACCAGTGGCTCGACCGCGAGGATGTCCGGGCTGCGCATGCCGCGAAGCTTCGGGTCGTGCCGTGGACTGCAAATACGACGGCGGACTGGAATCGGCTCGCAGAGCTCGGAGTGGATGGCATCATCACCGACTATCCACGCGAGGCGTTGGCGTGGCGCTCAGCGCGCTGATTCTGCCGCAAGCTCCTCGTCCGACACCGGAATGGCTTTCGGAATCGTGGCAAGCGTCTCGCGTTCCTTCGGCTCACGGCGTTCGCTGACGGCGGTGGCCGGATCGCAGTAGGCCTGCTTCACGAGTTTTTGGACCTCGTGTTCGTCGCGCTCGGCCCGCGAGCGGGTGATGTTGGCCATGCTGTCAAACAGCGACCCGAGTCCGCTTCCCATCTTTCGAATGAACGAGCGCTCGGCGCATTCCTGAGCCTGCCGCTCCTGTTCGGCGATGCTCTGGAGCGCCTCGCGAGCAGCTTGGCGGTTCTGCTTCGCACTGGAGGTGTAGGCCTTGGCCTGCGCCAGCTGGGTCTCGAGCACCTCGAGCTGCTGGGTCTTGGCCTCGATCGACTTGGTGGCAGCCTCGATGCGCAGTGACTTGTCGTGGATGATTCTCTTTCGTGCTTCGCGAGCCTCGATGCCCGCACCCTGGTCTCGAGCGAGGATCTTCTCTTCGGTTTTGCGTTCGGAGACGAGCTTCGATCGGAGCGACTCCGTCTGGCTGATGACTTCCTTCTTGGCCCGGATCTTCTCGCGAAGCGACTGCAGGTGGCGTTCGGCATCGAGCTGCGTGCTCTGGGCCTGCCGGAGCTGGTCCGCCGACGACGTCAGGCGAGGAGAGATCTCGGCAAATGCAGTGGGCGCAAGGAGGACCGTGGTGGCAATGGCAATGGCTTTTGAATGATGGAGGATCTTCATGGCGGGGCGCCTTTTCAAGGCCGATGCCATGATGAAGTCCGGTAAAAACAAGGTCTTGAACCCAGCTGACGAGCAGTCCGTGTCCAGTGCCGAAACAGTTGTCTCGAGCTTGTACAGGCACCGGAGGGGGGCGAAGGTCAGTGGAGTTCGCCCGAAAGGAATTCGAGCGCAGCCGAGCTCTGGGCGTAGCCGCGGAAGAACTCCTGTTCTTCGGGGGTCCAGTGCGTTGCGGCCGGATGGCGCGTGCGGATCCAGACCAGCTCGCCAGCGGACTGAAAGAGGTTCCTGAAGCCGGAGGCCATGACCTGGACTCCCGACTTCTTCGGGCGAAGCTCCTTCAGTCCCGGAAGTCGCGAGATCACATCGAGCGGTGTCTTGAGGATTCCCACCGTGATCTGCGCGACGGAAGCAGCGAGGTTCACGGCTCCTGCCACCGGCGAAGCGACGAGCTTTCCAAGCAGCGTCCTCGGGCTGGGGTAGACCAGCACCCACGGATCATTCGGGTTCTCGGGAGTGCCGGCCTTGCCGGGGGTGCTGCGCGAGAGAGGCGCGAAGCCATCCAGGAACAAAGATTGCCCGCTTTCCTTGGCCTTCATTCGTCGAAAGGATTTCTGCGAGGGGTAGACGATCGTCTTGCCGACCTGGAAGCGCCGGAGCTTCTTGAAAGTGTACGAGGGAGTCATCACCAGGGGCCGGGTCTTCTGGATCGCCTTCGGGTCGACGACGAGCAGGTCGCCTCGGATGGGGTGGGCGCAGTTGTTCGTGAACAGGTCATAGCGAGCCAGGGTGCGCCTCTCGCGGATCGCCTCGTCCTGCTCGCGCCAGCGTTTGGCGTTGGCCTTGAGCACCTCGTAGCCCACCTTTTCGTCCACCTGCAGCCAGGTCTCGTAAACGCTGCGATTTTCGCGCGACTGGTATTCGGCGTAGCGAACTGGAGGCTGGAAGATCTGCGAGACGAAGAGCGCCTGCTCGAGGTTTTCGAGCTCGGCTGCCGAAAATTCGGAAAGCCTCACTTCGTGGGTGCGCTCGATGTAGTCGCGGAAGCGCGCGTCGGCGCCGGGGCCGGTCAGCTTTGCCGTGCGCGAGTAATCATACAGGATGTCGAAGAGCTCGTTGCCGCGGCAGAACACGATGCGTTCGGCAAGGTGCCCGAAGATGCCGCGCGCATTTCCGGGCGCCACGTACACGATGGCCATGCCCAGGAACTTGATCGGCTGACCGGATGCCGTGGTCGCCGTCGGCTCGTACTCTTTCCGGCAATGCTCGAGCTTCTGGAGGTCGGTAGCGACGCCCCACGCTTCGGCATTGAAGCTCGACACGTCGGTGTCGACCGGGCGGGGCTTGCCGCCGGCGAGGGCCTTCGGGGAGGGGGTGAGGGCCGCCGCCAGCATCAGTGCGGCGGCGGCCATCGTTGAGGAACGCATCAGCATTCTCTCCCGTTATCGTTAGTAGACGTCCGAAGCACGGCGTCCGCTCTGCGACTGCGCGCGAATGGCCCGGGCCAGCTCCGACTCTTCGCGTTGCTGCTGAACACCGAGTGAAATGGACAATCCGCCCGCGGCCACGCTGGCTGCGCCCAGTACGGCAGTGCCGGGATCGCCATAGCTATTGGCCATGACGAGGCCTCCGAGAAGGACCATGGCTCCACCGGTAGCAATCTTGTCGAAGGCGCTGTCGGAGTAGACATGCGAATGCGTGTGCCAGTGGCTGCTGTAATACGAACGGCCCATGTAGCCGTTGTGGAACTCGCGACGGGTGACGTAGCGGGTGCCATAATCATTGTAGAGGTAATAGCTCGTGTAGACGTTGCGGTAGCCGGCATCGCGGTAGACGTTCACCCGATGGTAGCCGTTGATGTGCACTTCCTCGACGTAGACCATGGTGGCGGGCTGGAAGTAGCGCGTCTCGTAGCAGGTGCTCGAACGCCAGCCGTAGCTGTAGGTCGTCGAGCAGTTGCGCTCGGTGTAGCCGTAGTAGCCGGAGAAGCCGCGGTCCCACTGCTCGTAGGTGACGGAGTACCGGTAAGCACGCTCGACGCGCGCTTCTGCTGTCGGGGGGGTTGCCCAGTGCGAAGCCAGGGCCAGGGTTGCCGAAGCCAGAAAAATCCAGGGTTTCATAGATCCTCCTTGGGAACGGCGTACGTTTATGACGCGGCGCATATGCAGTCAAATGATTGGCTAAATAGATGAAATAACGAGACTATTGAAAACTGTTCTCCTAAACTCATGCTGGAACCCTCAAGCACGAGCGCAGCCCCTGAGGGCGAGTAATACGGGAGAAACGTCATGGTTCATCCGAGCGAATCGAGTCGAAATTCCCAGCGTGGATTGACCCTGATCGAGGTCATGATTGTCGTCGGTCTCGTGAGTGTTTTGACCTACGCCATCACCACGGTGATGGTGAGCTCGACGCGACAGGCGCAGAGCGTGATGGCCAAGACGGAGTTCACTGACCTCATCAACACGATGCAGTCGCTTTTCAACAATACGGCAAACTGCACCCAGGCTCTCCAAGGCGTGAGCCTGAAGCAGAACCCTGCCGATTTTCCTCAGAGTGTCAGGGTGCAGATGGGCGAAACCCTGCTCCAGGAGGGGCTTCGGTACGGATCGTTCACGATCTCAAGGCTTCGTTTCACGGGCAAGACGGATGCAGGAGCCGTGAATCAATACGTCGTTCCGCTCGAAATCGAAATCGATCGTCGCCAGGGCGCTTCGACGGCCGTGGGGGGCAATCTTCTCAAGAACACCTTCGAACTGGTGGTGACGGTGCAGCCGCCCTGGTCCGCAGGAGCGTCGCCGGACGCTCCGATCATCGGCTGCGCGGGCAAGTTCAATAACCAATGGACCGAGGTTCCCGGAGGAATTGCGTATACGGGCGGAAACGTCGGCATTGGTCCGAGCTTTGGGGCGGGTACTCCCCCGGAGTATCCCCTGGATGTTTCCGGAACGCTTCGAGCGGGAGCCGTC
>JBIIXZ010000118.1:0-8319 GCA_044347055.1 Bdellovibrionia bacterium
GTAGCGTTCCACCGGAAAGTCCTGGGTGTAGCCTGATCCGCCGAGGATCTGCACGGCGTCCGTCGTGACCGACATCGCCATGTCCGTGGCGTAGAGCTTGGCTTTCGCGGCGGCAGTCGAGAACGGCTTGTCGTTGTCCTTGAGCCAGGCTGCGCGCTGCACGAGCAGGCGTGCCGCATCGAGCTTCACGCCCATGTCGGCCAGCATGAACTGGATTCCCTGCTGCTCGCCGATTGGCTTTCCGAACTGCTGGCGTTCGCGAGAGTGGTTGGCAGCCACCTCGAGGGCCGCGGCGGCGACGCCGAGGCCGACGGCGGCAATCGTGATGCGGCCGCTGTCGAGGGCGGTCATGGCAATCTTGAAACCGTCGCCTTCGTTGCCGACGAGGTTTGCCGCGGGAACGCGAAGGTCATTCAGCACGAGCTCCATCGTGTGCGAGATGTGCATGCCCATCTTCTTCTCGCGCTTGCCCATCGAGAGCCCGGGCGTTCCTTTTTCGACGATGAAGGTCGAGATGCCCTTCGGTCCGGGGCCGCCGGTGCGTGCCATGAGCATGATCACATCGGCGCTGTCCGCCTGGGTGGTCCAGAGCTTGGTGCCGTTGATGACGTAGTGGTCGCCCTCGCGACGCGCCGTCGTGCGAAGCGACGCGGCATCTGATCCGGACGAGGCTTCCGAGAGGCTGAATGCGCCGACAGCTTCGCCGGAGGCGAGGCGTGGAATGTACTTCTGGCGCTGGGCCTCGTTGCCGAAGATCGAAAGAATGACCTGGGGAAGCCCGGTCACGGCCACGCTGATCGAGTAGGCGGCGCTCACCCGAGCAAGCTCCTCGATCGTCACGATGTAGTCCTGGTAGCCCATTCCCGCGCCGCCGTAGGCTTCCGGGACTGGAATTCCTGCGAGACCGAGCGAGCCCAGTTCGCGGATGTACTCGGGACGGAAGGTTCCGTCGTGCTCATCCTGCTCGACGGTGGCGGCAAGGGTCTTGCGCGCGAATTTCCGCGTCAGTTCGCGGAGCTCCTGCTGCATCGGGGTGGCTTCGAAATCCATCTGGCGCCTCGTCTCGATCAACCGTTGGCGGCATCACCCAGGATCTGGCGGGCGATGATCAGCCGAAGGATTTCATTCGTGCCGGCGCCGATCTCGATGAGCTTCGCATCGCGCATGAAGCGCTCCACCGGAAACTCGCGGATATAGCCGTAGCCGCCGAGGATCTGGATGCATTCGAGTCCGACCTTGGTGGCCATCTGGGCGCTCGTGAGCTTGGCCTTGGCAGCCATGGCCGAGGCCTCCTTGCCGACGAGCTTTCCTTCGTCCCACATCTTGGCGCACTGGTAGGTCAGCGCGCGGCAGGCATCGTACCACGCGGACGCTTCGGCAATGCGCTCCTGGATCACGCCGAGCGAGGCGATGGGCTTGTCGAACTGCTTGCGGTCGCGAGCATAGCTGACGGCGGCGTCGATGGCACCGCGGGCGATGCCGAGCGAGATTCCGGCGATGGTGACGCGCTCGAGGTCGAGATTGCGCATCATCATCTTCAGGCTGTCGCCCTCGTTGCCCACGCGTGCCGAGGCATCGACCACGACGTTGTCGAACACGAGCTCGCTCGTCGGCGACGCACGCATTCCCATTTTCGAGAACTTCTTTCCGGTCGAGAAACCCTTCATGGAGCGGTCAATCAGGAAGGTGGAAATGTCCTTCTTGCCCTCGCCGGTCTTGGCGTAGCTGTAAAACACTTCGCCCACCGGGCCATTGGTGATGAAGGTCTTCGTGCCGTTGATCGTGTAGGTCTTGCCGTCGGCCGACTTCACGGCCTTGGTGCGCATGCCCAGGGCGTCGGAGCCGGCGCCGGGCTCGGTCATTCCCATGCCGCTCAGCCACTCTCCGGAGATGAGCTTCGGGAGGTACTTCTTCTTCTGCTCGTCATTGGCGTTGGCCGCGATCTGGTTCACGCAGAGAATCGAGTGGGCGAGGAAAGAAAGGGCAGTCGAGGCGTCGACGGCGGCGATTTCTTCAAAGGCGAGAGTGGCGGCAACGGCTCCTAGGCCTGCGCCCCCATCCTTTTCCGGAACGGTGATTCCGAGGAGGCCCAGCTCGCCCAGGACGCGGAACGCCTCGCGATTGAACCCTTCTTCCTCGTCGAGCTTTTCAATTTTTGGGGCGAGGTGGTCGGCAGCAAATTGACGCACCGTATCCTGAAGCAGCTTTTCCTCTTCCGTAAATCCCAAAAAGAAAGACATGGGGGAGCGACTCCTTTGATTTTTATTTGACGCATGTAATACTTGATCGCGTGTTGGGGATACAGCGAAATCAACCACTCCGTTCACCGCTCCGAATCACGGTGAATTATTGGGAATTCCGTCCGACTGCCTTGGTCGAACGTTTGGACGATCTCCTGCAAAAAGGGGTGACTGAAATTGTCAGCTTTGTGCCCTGGCAGGCAGTCGAGGCGGACATTTCGCACCTCTTGACGCGGTTCCTCCAGGCCGCGGCCGAACGTCGAATCTCCGTGAGTCTGATCGTCTCTCCCGAGGTTGGCATCACCTTTCCGAACTCTGGCATCCCCCGGGATGTCCTGGCCAAGCCGGAGTGCCTGGCCCTCGACGCGGACAACCAGCCCTCGATCGTCATTTCGTCTCCGAACTCTCATGCGCTGCCGTCTCTGCTTTCGCCGGAGTTTCTGAAGCGCTACCAGTCTTACCTGCAGCGCGTGGACCACTTCCTGGTCGATGCCATGAAGCGCGGAGGACCTGGGGTCCTGGACCGGGTCCGTCTCGTCCTGACCGGAAGTTACTGGAAGTACTATCGCGCTCCCCGGCATTCGGTGCTGTCGGCGTTCGCAGGGCCCGCGGGAGAATTCTCCGCTTCGGCCGGAATTCAGTTCCGCAACCGCGTGGAGCAGCGTTTTTCCGAGCAGGAGTTCTGCGAGCCGAGTCCGTCGTCGGCGAATCGCTGGAAGCTCAAGTCGATGGAAGAGGTGAATCGCCGCTGGTTCATGCAGCAGAGCGAGGATCAGTTCCGGGTTCGCGCTTCGCAATTCTTCACGCGCAAGTCGCTGCCCGTTCCGGTCGAGCAGGTCGAGCTCTTCAGTCCCGAGTTCGATCCGGCCTATCAGTATTCTCGCGTGCTCTCGCACGTGGCCGGAGCCAAGGCTGATTTTTCAAAGCTGTCGTCGATGGTCGATGAGGCGGCCCTTCGCCACTCGCAGGTCGGAGGTATTCCGACCGGTCCGTGGGTCCACTGGAGCAGTACGGGCGCGTTCTCTTCGCTGACCGCGCAGGAAAAGCAGTTTCTGATCGTGAAAGGGCTTCTGGCGCTCGCCTCGCAGTCCGGAGGAGTGCTCGTCGACAGTGAGGACTGGTACTCGCTTTCGGAGTCCTTCCGTCGGCGAACCGAGGCTCTCGCACGCTCGCTCGCACAGGGGGATTATCGCCTTCGTCAGCGCGCCTACTACTGGAACTCGCACCTGTGGAGCTCGGGCGGCGGGCTCTGGAACGAACTTCGTGCTCGTCTCGGAACGCTCTCACGCATGATTGCTTCCGAGGAGATGCTCCGCGGTGACGTGGGAATGGACGCGGACCTGCTGGTGGTGGATCCGACGGTCGTGTTCACGCGTTCTCAGCTCGTGCACCTGCTGGCCTGGACTCGCGGTGGCCGCGTCACCGCCATTCCCCGTTCGCTGCTCTACACCGAGCGCGCCCGGATGGAGCTCCAACGCATCCTTCAGGCCGATCTGCAGTCGCCTCGAATGGACCTGCATGTCGGCATTCCGTTCGAGCTGCATGCAATGGGTGAAGGCAAGCTCGTCGTGTACGACTCGCATGCCCTGGAAAAGTCCGAATCACCCGAGGTTTACCGCCAGTTCATCCAGTCGCTGATGGGGCTCGCCGCGATCAAGAATCCGTGCACGATGACGGATCCGCGCCTCCAGGTGATCGGGCTTGAAAAGCGGGGCGGCGGGCGAGGCATCTTCATCCTGAATCCGCAACCTCGAGCGCTCGACTCCGACGTGATCTTTCCGAACGAGGTCGTGATCGAGGATCTCGGCCAGCAGCTGCAGGAAGTGGCATCCGAGGGGCAGTCGCCGGGGTTTTCCTCGCAGCGATTCCACCTCGAAATTCCGCCCTGCGGAGTGCTTCCGCTGCAGGTGATGGATGTCCAGTGGGAGGACGAGCTCGAGCGGCGTCAGGCGGCGCGTCTCGCCGACGAAACTCGCGCGGCCAACGAGAGCGCGGCCTTCGGACTTGCGGGCTATGATCCCTCAGGAGAGTTGCCATGGAACTGAGCCAGGACTGGCGCAAACTCCAATCCACGTTTTTTCCCTCCTCGTTTCCGATGAAGGGCTCGGTCGGTGTTTCGGCTGGAACAGGAACCTTGTACTGCATCCAGGATCAGAGCGTCCTCATCCAGGCATTTTCCGAAGGTGAGGATCTCTCGGATTGGATCGGCGCCACGATGAATGAGGTTCGGTCGCAGTTTCCGAACCGAGTGATCATCGAATGGGATCGCAAATCCCTGGAGGCAAGCCTGCTGGCGAGCCTCGGCGAGGCGCATCTGGATGCGCAGATTGCGCAGTGGAGGCAGGACGTCCGTGACCAGGCGAGCTTGTCCACTGCTGGCGAGCTCCGCGGAGTCGCCAACAGCCGCAAGGATTTTGATGTGCTGGACCGGCATCTCGTTTCGCAGCGGCATTTCCTGCTCGATGCGCTGAAGGATTCGTGGTGGACGCGAGTGCTGCCGTCTTCCTTCGGCATTTTCTTCCGTTTCGAGGGCGGGGGAGAGTCGCGCGCCGCGAAGGACTTCCTGCTCGTTTATCGCAAGGGCAAGCTCGAGCAATTTGGCGTTCCCGACCTGAACTTCATGGGCGTCGATCGCCGCAAGGACTCGGGCGACGTGGCCAAATACCTGTCGGATCGCTTCATGGTTCCGGTCCAGGGAGTGCTCCTGCGCGAAGAGGACTGGGTTCGCTGGAGTGCGGATTCGAGCCCCTGGCGTGAGATCGCCTGGGCCGTCCAGTCCAACCGTGTGCAGCTCGTGCCGTTCCGCTGGAGCCTCGTGTCGATGCTCGCAGCGCGGGGGCTGCTGGGCTTTTAATCGGGACTTCGCGGGGGTGGGGTGCCTGAGGCCTCGGCCGGAGTTCGGGGCGCGGGAGGTTCGGTGCGGCGTTCGGCCGGAGCGCTGTCGCAAGGACGCCGAGGTCTGCGGGGCGATGCGGGCCGGAGGTGCGGCCGCAAGGGTCTCTCTTCTTCGATTGGATCCTGAAAGCGTATCGCAGCTTCAGTTCATTCTCCCGGGAGACGATCCGATTTGAGGCCATTATGGATCGCGCAGAGCAACTGAAGATTTTTGGCCGTGCTTGTTCCACCCCACGCGCTGGGCACGATGTGGTCGATTTGGAGCAAGTGCGTGCGCGAGCAGCGAAGTCCAGAGGCGAGGTGCATCTCGCATTGCGCGCCCGCCCGACGCCAGATCTCGCGACGGAGTGGGGCCGCGACGTAGCGGCGGGTGCGAGAAGAAGGCGGGATCGTCTTGGATTGAGTTTTCTGAGGCGGCGGAGAGGAGTGCTTGCGAGCTTCTGCGCCGGACCTCGTGGAGAGTGTTTGAGCTTCTGCGCCGGAGTTTGGAGATCTCGCTCCAGCTTCTGCGCCGGCGCTTGGATTTCGACTCCCGTGGATGTGCGGTTCTCCGCCCAATCGAGCAAGCGCGAAATCAGCAAGCCACTCGATCTGCTGTGCAAGAGAGGGATTGGGGTCGCGGTGTGCGGTACGATCGCGCAGCCGATGGAGCTTCTCCTGAAGTTCGCATCCGATCACGAGGCTCACCTGTACTGAATCTGCTCCGATGGCGCTGGGTCGTTCAAGCCGTCGAGCCGCAAGATGCTGCGCCACCTGGGGGGCACGAGCGGCGAGCAAAGACTCCGTTTCACGCGTCGACTTTCCCTCTACTTTTGAGACCAGCTGGCGCACCTCGGTGACCGACGGCGAGTTGCCAGTGAGCTTTTTCTCCGTCCGAAGAAAGTTCTGCACCTGGCTTGCGGTCGAGAGAGTGAGGGCACCCGAGTGCAGGCGATCTTCGATTTCCGGAAGCGTGCTCATGAGGCGCATCGCACTGATACGGCGGTGGGCGGCACCATCGGAGTAACCGAGCTCACGGACGACGTACTCATGAAGTGATCCATGGTTGGCAGCGAAGAGCTTGCGCCTCTCGATCTCGCGTAGGTGGTGGAGCAGGGCTATGCCTGCGCGGCGTTCCTCCTGGGCGAGTTCGCGCGCTCGAGCGAGCAAGTCGTGATTGTTGAGCTTTTGAAGGTCTTTCGAGAGGCTGATGAAGTTCATGTGGAGTGGCATAACATGGCTTTTTAGGTGCGATTTTTACGTTCTGGCTGGCGCCCTGTGCGTTCATGGGCGGGGTGGTGTTGGTTTTTGTGAAAATCTTCTGGATGTGACGATTTGGAGCGATTGTGTTCGTTTGGTTCGATTTTAAGGTTTCTATTGCGGACTCGGTGGTTCGTTTTAGGGAACCCTGTCAAATGGAAAGAAAAAAATTCGATCAAGGTTGGTCTCGGTACTTAGCGCCGAAGCGACCCGCAGCTCCCGCGCCGAAGCGACCCGCAGCTCCCGCGCCGAAGCGACCCGCAGCTCCCGCGCCGAAGCGACCCGCCGCCTAACCCCCTGAAATTCCTCAGCAGAATTCCCGGCTTGAGCTGCACCCCGAAAACAGGTAAGACACGCCGCATTAAACAGGCGGAATCCATGACCTTTTTGCAGTCCCTCACCAAGGCCGAACTGGCCGACCAGCTTTACCCGATCAGCCTCGAGCTGCTCGAAAAGAAACTGCGCCGAGATGCCGAGCGGACCCCCGAGCTCCAGGCGGAGCTCGAGAAGAAAGCGCGCTCTCAGTCCAGAATCCGCGCGAAGCAGATCTTCAACTGGGTCTACCAGCGCTACGTCGTCGACTACGACCAGATGTCGGATCTCTCGAAGGAGCTTCGCGAGTGGACGAAGACGAACCTGCCGATCTTTCGTCTTTCCGAACGAATCGCTCGCCAGGCCACGGACGGAACCTACAAATTCCTCTGGGATCTCTCCGACAACAAGACCATTGAAAGCGTGATCATTCCCGCCGCCCTCCAGGAAAAAGAAACCGAGGAGGAAGTGAAGACCGCGCTCATGGAGAAGAACAAGCGCTTCACCGGGCGCGAAATCAACGACCAGAAGGACGCGCTCGACCTCACGGGCGACCACTGGAAGCGCCTCACCGCCTGCATCTCGAGCCAGGTCGGCTGCGCCATGGGATGCAAGTTCTGCCTGACCGGAATCCAGGGCCTCGATCGTCACCTTGGCACGCACGAAATCGTCACGCAGGTGCATGAGCTTCGAATGCGCGCGCCGATCACGAACATCGTTTTCATGGGAATGGGCGAGCCGCTTCACAATCTCGAAAATGTGATCAAGGCGTGCCAGATCCTGCTCGATGAGGACGGCCTGAAGTTCTCCAAGCGCAAGGTCACCGTTTCGACGAGTGGCATCGTTCCGGCGATCGACGAGCTCGGAAAAAACGTGGACGTATCGCTCGCGATTTCGCTCAACGGATCGAACGACGAGCAGCGATCGCTCGTCATGCCCGTCAACAAGCGCTGGCCGATTGCCGAACTGCTGGACGCGTGCCGCCGGTATCCGCTGGGCCCGCATCGTCGGATCACGTTTGAATACGTCATGCTCGCAGGAATCAATGATTCACTGGAAGACGCCGCCCGCCTCGTGAAGCTCACGCGCGGCATTCCGTCGAAGATCAATCTGATTCCGTTCAACGAGCACTCGGGCGCGACGTTCAAGCGTCCGACGGACGAGCAGGTCAGGAAGTTCCAGACCTACCTGATGGATCGCCGGATCGTGGCGACCGTGCGCATCTCCAGAGGCCGAGATATTCTTGCCGCCTGCGGCCAGCTCCGCAGTATCTTCGGTACTGCTCGCGGCACCGAGAAGCACAAGGACTGGAAAGAGCTGCCGGTCATTCAGTGAAGTGTCGCCTGGTCTTCGGCGCACGTCGCCGGAGACGACCGCAACTCAGGAGCCGGTCGTTTCTCCCGAAGTTACGGACCGCAGTAAGTTGAAAGAGTCACTTCCACTGGCTCAATATTACTGCAGAGGTAATCGCCGACCGTGATGGTGTCGCAATCTCCAGAGTAATAGTCGGTGTACTCGATGGTGGTACTCAAGGTCGTGTCTCCGGTTCCGCAACCCGTGGAGCAACTGAAACCGCCCGTTCCACTTGTGTTCGAGTAGTAGTAGCCGGAGCTACCACCAGATACGGACAGAC
>JBIIXZ010000120.1:0-8168 GCA_044347055.1 Bdellovibrionia bacterium
CCAGCGGCTCTCGGAGCTCAAGCAGAAGTACGAATCCGAAAATCAACGGTCAGTCGAGGATCTTCGCAGGAACCATGAAGAGAGCTCGGTCCGAGAGCGCAACCAGCATCGCGAGGAGGTCAAGCGCCTCCAGCAGGATGGTTATGACCGCCGCGGAAAGAGCCTTGCCGAATCGGAGCGCGAATTCACGCGCATGTCCGAAAGTGTGAAACAGGCACAGGCGGAAGCCCGTGCTCGTGCCACCAAGGCCGAAGCCATCGCGGAAAAGCGCGCGGAACAGTCCGGGCGCGCCGCCCAGGAGCGCAGCGTTGAGGACACGCGCACCTATCGCGATGCCCAGGCCTCGCAGCAGGCGGAGCTCCGCGAATCCGTGAAGAGGTCGCTCGACCTCGAGAAGTACTACAAGCAGGACCGCGCCGATGGTCGTCGCCAGGCCTACGCCGAAATCGAGGGCGAATTCCGCAAGGACCGCGAAATCCTGGAGAGGCAGCTCCGCACCGAAATCGAGGGGCTTCGAGAAAAATCATCGCGCAAGCTCGACAACGATTCACTCCGCCAGTCCGAAATCACCCACGAAAGGGATGTCCGGCACGCGAATCAGATCCGCAGCCGCGAAGCCGAGCATCACTCGGCACAACAGGATATTTCGCGCCGATTCGACACTTTTGCCGACCAGGTCGAGCACCGCGAATCCGGCACCGTGAAGAGCCTCGAGCGCGAGCTTGAGCTCCAGCGCAAGGACCTCGCCGCCGCGTTTGAAAGGACCCATCAGGAGCAGGCGCGAAACTACCAGGAGCGGCTGTCGACCCAACAAGACCGGAGCCAGGAGGAAATCCAGGATCTCACCGAGCAGCTCCTCGAATCGAAGGGAATGCCGGACCCGAGAAAGGTTTCGCCTGCCGCCTACGAACGGATCCGCGAGTCGGCGATCCGCCAATCGGAGGAATCGATCGCGCAGCGCGAAGCTCGCTACAAGGCCAACCTGGACACCACCCGAACGCGCGCGGAGGAGGTTTTCAGCGACCAGGCCCGCACCCACGCCCGTGACATCAGCCGCATCAACCGCGAGAAGACGGCCTCCGAACTCCATGCACAGGCCAAGATCAACCTGGTCGCCAGCGAGAGCGAGGAGCGTGTCGCCAGCACACGAATCGACAAGGAACGCGAGCTGGTGCGAGCACTCAGCTCGAACGACAAGATCCGATCGCGTGAGATGGAAGTTTTACGCCGTAAATACGAGGAGATACTGGAAGGCGTCAAAAATGACGCGGCGGACAAAGTCCTCCTCGCCCGCGAGCAGGCGGATTTCGAAAATCGGATGACCCGCAGGGCTTTCTCTGCGCAGCAAAATGAGCTAATCCGAGACTACGAAAAGCGTCTCGACGATACGCGGGCGGAGTCCGTGGAGCAGGTGAAAAAGGCCCAGGAAGAGGCCCAGAAGACCATCAGGGAACTCGAGGGAAAGCAACGTGACGAGATGGAAAGGAATGCCACCATCTCGCAGCGCCGAATTGCCCAGCTCGAGCAGCAGTACCAGAATCGTGAGCGCATCATTGCCAGGAACTACCAGGAAGAAATCGAAAAGCTGAAGCGCTCCAATGCCCAACTCCAGTCCAAGAAAAGTTAAAATCGTCTGTACTCTCGGCCCCTCCTCCTCCACACCGGAAAGGATTGCGGCACTCATCGACGCGGGCATGGATATCGCCCGACTGAACTTCAGCCACGGCACCCATGAATTTCATGCACGGCTGATCGACACCATTCGAAGCTGTGCCGCAGCCGCGGGAAAAACCGTGGCCATCATGCAGGACCTCCAAGGTCCGAAGATCCGGCTCGGAAAACTCCCACCCGCGGGAGTGGAGCTTCAAACCGGGCAGAAATACTGCCTGCATCCCGAGGGCTCGATCCCGAAAACGCTGCAGCCGGGGGAACTGGCGCTTCCGATCATGGCGGAGATTGCCGCTGCTGTTGCCGCGGACGTCCGGCCGGGTGCGCGCATCCTGTTCGATGACGGCAAAGTTGCCACGCGCGCCCTGCATGTGGACGGTGCTGAAATTCATGTCCAGGTGGATGTGGGCGGCAAGCTGACCAGCCACAAGGGAATGAATCTTCCGGGCACTCCCCTCTCGATTCCGTGCCTCACGGAGAAGGATCGTGAGGACTTGAAATTCGGCGTTTCCAAGGGCGTTGACGCCATTGCCCTGTCCTTTGTCCGATCGGCGGAAGACATCCTCAACCTCAAGGACGAGATCCGCGCGCTGACTTCCGAGACCCCGATGGTCGTCGCGAAGATCGAGCGCGAAGAAGCGGTCGACCAGATGGAGTCGATCATCGAAGTCTCCGACGTGCTGCTCGTCGCTCGCGGCGACATGGCCGTCGAAGTGGGCGCCTGGCGCGTGCCCTCGATTCAAAAGCAGCTGATCCGGAGCTGCAACGAGCTCGGCGTGCCGATCATCACGGCCACCCAGATGCTCGAATCGATGATCCAGTCCCCCACTCCGACTCGCGCAGAGGCGAGCGACGTGGCAAACGCCGTCTTCGACGGCACTGATTGCGTGATGCTTTCCGGAGAGACGGCCTCGGGCGAATACCCGGTGGAGGCCGTAAAAGTGATGTCGCGAATCATCGTGGAGTCCGAGAACAACAAGGACTTCAATGCACGACGCGATATTCTTCCGCTGCCCGGATCGATCGTGGAGTCGATCGAATTCAGCGCCTCGAGAATTGCCAACCATGTCGGTGCAGTGGCGATCGCCTGCCTCCCCCATTCCGGACTGGCAGCCCGTGTTTTGGCGAAGTACCGCCCCTACAAGCCGATCGTGGCGATCATGGACAACGAGCGCCAGCTCCGTCGCCTCGCCTTCGTGTGGGGCGTTCGAGGAGTGATCATTCCGCAGATCGTCGGAACCGACGATCTCTTCGCCATGGTGGAGAGCACCATGCTCCAGTACAAGTTCGCCGAAAATGATGATTTTATCGTCGTGACGGCCGGTGTGCCCACGCTTCGTCGCGGCACGACGAACATGATCAAGGTGCACAAGATCGGCGCCCAGTCCGAACGCACTTCGCGAAAGAGCTGAATTCCGAGAAAGCAGTAGCCCGGATGTCCTCCCCTGATTCCTCGCAACTTGCCGATGCCACGCCGCTCATGCGGCAGTACTGGGAGCTCAAGAGCACGGTACCCGATGCCCTCCTGCTGTTCCGGATGGGTGACTTCTATGAGCTCTTCGGCGACGATGCCATCGAAGCGTCGCGACTCCTCGAGATCACGCTGACGTCGCGCGATCGCACGAAGGCCAATCCGACGCCGATGGCGGGAGTTCCGCACCACTCGGCCCACGGCTACATCCAGCGCCTGCTGCGCGCCGGAAAGAAGGTGGCCATCGGCGAGCAGATGGAGGACCCTGCGGCCGCCAAGGGCATCGTTCGTCGTGACATCATCCGAGTGCTTTCTCCGGGCGTGCAGTTCGATCTGGATGGCTCTGAAGCGGCGTGGCTCGCCATGGCGCTTCGTGAGCCGGGAGGATCGACCTGGACCCTCGCCTGCCTGGACGCCTCGACGGGGCATACCACTTTTGCCGTGAAGCTTTCGCCTGACGAGCTCCTCGGAGAACTCTCGCGCCAGCCCATTCGCCAGCTGCTGAAGCTGGATGGCGATCTTCCTGAGCAGGCGCCCTCGGCGCTCCGTCCGGGAACTCTCCTCGAGGATCTCAGCGCCAATATCCTGGGCATCGATGCCGCGACGAAATTCCTCTGCAGCCAGTTCGGCGTGGCCTCGCTGGATGCATTCCTTCCTTCCTCGACGGCCATCCATGCGCTCGGAATCCTCGCCCATTACGCGGCCCGATCGCAGCGCGTGGAGCGCCTCGCGCACCTGCAGCCTCCACGGCCCCTGCACCACCAGCTCTCGATGGCGCTGGGACCGCAGACGGCAGAACATCTCGATCTTTTTCCTGCACCCGACAGCCGGCCGAATCTTCTCGCGGAGATCCAATCCACGAAGACAGCCGCTGGGGCGCGGCTTCTGAAGCGCTGGCTTGCCGAACCACTGACCTCGATCGAAGGAATTTCGGAGCGACAGGATTCGATCCGGCAGCTGGCCGATTCTCTTGCCGCGCGAGACCGAATCCGAAGTGCCCTGGGAGAAGTGTATGATCTCGAGCGCATCCTCGGACGGGTCCATACGGGCCTCGCCAATCCGCGCGATACGCGGGCACTCGGAGTGTCGCTCGGGCAGCTCTCTGCGGTGGTGGAAAACTTCACTCTGCTCGAGAACAGCCTCGCATCATCGAAACAGAAGCTGGCTCCAGGGCTCTTGCAGCTCCGCCAACGCCTGATCGACGCTCGCAGCGCGCTCGCCCCCCTGTCCTCGCGGATCCTCGAGACGCAAAAAGAAGAGGCGCCCCTGGTTTCGCGCGATGGTGGCATCTTCAAGGCGGGAACCCATCCGGATCTCGACCGCCTCATCGAACTTTCCGAAAACGGGGCGAGGTTCCTCGTGGAGCTCGAGACCCGCGAGCGCGAATCCACCGGAATTGCCTCGCTGAAGGTCAAGTACAACCGGGTTTTCGGATACTTCATCGAGATTACCCAGGCGCACCTCAAGAACGTTCCGGCTCACTACCAGCGCAAGCAGACGACCGTCGGCTCGGAGCGGTTCTTCACTGAAGAGCTGAAGAAGTTCGAAGAAGAAATGGTCAGCTCGGGTTCGAGGCAGAAGGCGCTCGAGCAGCAGCTCTTTGATGAGCTCCTCGGCAAAATCCGCGAACAGACTTCGATGATCACCAAAGCAGCCCAATCGCTCGCGGAGATCGACGTCCTGGCCTCGCTGGCCGCACTGTGCGAGAGGCCTGGCTGGGTTTTTCCGACGATCGACCAGACGCTTGATCTCGAGATCCTGCAGGGAAGGCACCCGCTCGTGGATCGCGGGGAGTTTGTTCCGAACGATCTGCGACTGAACCCGGAGTCGTGCCGCTCGCTTCTGATCACTGGCCCGAACATGGGCGGAAAGTCGACGATCATGCGCCAGGTGGCGCTCATCGTGATTCTCGGGCAGATCGGCGCACCGATTCCGGCGAGCGCGGCTCGCTGGGGAGTGGTGGATTCGATCTTCACTCGAATCGGCGCGCACGATGCGATCGCCCGAGGACAGAGCACGTTCATGGTGGAGATGACGGAGCTGGCCCACCTGCTTCACCACGCGGGCGAACGCTCGCTGGTGATCCTGGACGAGATCGGTCGCGGCACCAGTACCTACGACGGCATGAGCGTGGCGTGGGCCACGCTGGAGTGGATCTGCACTCGTGTGAAGTCACGAACGCTCTTTGCGACACACTACCACGAGCTCACGCGACTGGCGGAACGCCTGCCCGCCCTCAAGAACGCGCACATGGCAGTCGACTCCTCGCGCGACCTCAAGGACCATTCCGGGCTCAGATTCCTCTACCTGCTTCGCGAAGGACCAACGAACGAAAGCTTCGGCATCCATGTGGCGAAGCTCGCGGGGCTGCCGCAGACCGTCGTGGATCGAGCGTGGGAAGTACTCGAAAATCTCGAGAGCGAATCGCGCGGACCGCAGCCTTCCACGGCCACCGCGGGAGCCGTCGCGTCCGAGGGACAACTGTCGTTCTTCGCGCCGACCCGGGTCGAGGTGCGCACCGAAATTCGTCGCGAGTTGGTGTCGCATCCTTCGCTGGAGACACTCAAGTCGGCAGCGATCAACGAGATGACGCCGCTCCAGGCGTTGAATTTCCTCGCAGAGCTCCAGAAGGCGGCTCTGTCGGCTCCGATCTCGCCATAAACAGGTCCGCCCGGACACATTTCGAAGCTTCCCGCGCCTGCTTACAATGAGGGGTGACGGCCGGTATCGGCCAAGGAGGCACACCATGAATCGTCTGGTGTTTTTTCTGGGCTTGGCGCTCATTGGAAACTCCGTCCTTGCAGCACCGCTGCAGGAGAAGTCGGAGATCGATCCGATTTCGAGAAGCCCGCTCAAGGCGAGCCGGAGTCCGGCATCAGTGAATCCACTTCTTGATTTCCAACCCGGGGATTCCACGAGACCGGGAGTTTCGATTCTCGAGGCTGTTCAGGCTAACAAGCCCCGCTGGCGGCTGATGGGCACCTGCCGGCAGGACATCGGGATGCAACGAAATCAGAACGGCATCGGCTACGGCGATTGCCGGAATTGAAAAGGGTCGGGCCCACCTTTTGGTTCAGGCCTGCGTCAATCCACGCAGGGTCGTCCGATCATTCACCGTTCGGATACGGACAGTCCTCGCTCCGCTCTCGCGGAGCTGCGGAACTACCGAACGGGTGAATGTCGGATCACCCCCGCGTGCACTGGCGCATGGATCCGAAAGAGTCGCGCCCGCGAGTTCCCTGCGCCAGCAGGGTTGTCTGAAGCGGGCGTGCTCTTTCGGTCCGAGCGCCAGTGGCCGGAGGCGCTCCGGGTCAAATGACGCAGTTGCGAAACCAAAAGGTGGGCCCGACTTTTCTTACTTGAGCGCCGTGTAGACGCGGTGAACGTCGTCGTGATCGTCGATGGCCTGGAGAAACTCGATCGCTTCTTTCTTTTCCGCTTCTCCGAGCTCCACGATGCTCTTCGGGATGTAGCTGAGCTCGGAGAGCGTGACCGTCCATCCCATCTGGCCGAGAGCTTTGGAGACTGAATCGAGATCCGCTGGATCGGCAAAAAATCGGGCGCCCGTCTGGCCGGACGCTACTTCTTCCGCCTCGAGCGGCTCCACATTCTGGGCACCGGCTTCAATCGCAGCGCCTTCGCTGTCGACTCCAGCCTGCCCGATCGTCGCCTCGACCACTCCCAGGCGATCAAACATCCATGCAACGGCTCCCTGCGAGCCCAGCTGGCCCTTGCGAAAAAGCACACGAAGATCAGCTGCCGTACGGTTCTTGTTGTCGGTCAGGCACTCCACGATCACCGGAACGCGATGCGGAGCGAAACCCTCATAAGAAATGGTCTCGAACTGCACCTGATCGTCGAGCAGTCCTGCGCCCTTCTTGATCGCGCGTTCAATCGTGTCGCGCGGAACCGACTGTTTCTTCGCCGCTTCGACTGCTGCACGAAGACGAAAATTATTGTCGGGATTCGGGTCTCCGATTTTCGCCGAGACGATGATTTCCTTCACCAGCTTTCCAGTCAGCGCGCTGCGCTTGGAGGAATTCTGGAGCCTGCCGGCATGTTTCCACTGTGCACCCATAAATTCAGTAACTACCCTCAAGTCTTGGGCTTTTCAAATTTCAGTAGAAAGCTCTGGCAGAATTTCTCAATACCTGACTAAAATTGTCCGGTAGGGGTGTAAGACTCATGAAAGCCCGTTTCCAGAACGCGGTCAAATTCATCGCAATGAGTGGCATCGTGGTTTTTTGCGCCGGTCCTGGCGCAAATCTGACGTGGGCTGGACAGGTGCGCTCTTACGGATCCAACACTTCGGCTGATGAAGATTCAGGTTTTGAACCCGACTCGGGAAGTCCGACCCCCGACACCTCGGCCACTCCGGCTACCCCACCCACCCCGGACACTTCACCCAACGTCCTCGCGACCTCTTCTCCTGTGCCCACCGGTACTCCCACTCCGATGGCGTCGCCCACTCCTCCAGTGGCGGAGGCCCCGATGGAGCCGATGCCCCCTCCTGCACCGGAAGCTTCGCCCCAACCGACCGGCGACCCGTGCAAGAACGTAGCAGCCGCCGAAGACTCGAAAGAGGGCTCTCCGCCCGATGATCTACCCGGCCAGGTCAAGCACTACTGCGCCGCCGGCAAGGCGGCAGAGAAGGCCTCCAAAGGACAGAAAAATTCCGCGATGATCCACGCCGGAGTGGCCGGCATCTGCACGGTCAGCTGCATCAGCGAAAAGGTCGGCAACATGATGGGGGGCTGGCTCTGCTCGGGTGCGGCCATCGCGGGAGGCGTAGCGGATTACGCGCTGACCAAGGAATACCAGGGCGCCCTGATGTCGATTGCCGGGGGGGCAGGATCGAAGCTCCTGCTCGGAAACGGAAAGCTCGTCGAGAAGATGCCGAAAACTGATGGGGACGAAGCCAAGGCCAAGGGGAACAAGTGGGCGGCCTGCGCCACCGCCGCAACGGAGGCGGTCAATGCGTTCATGCGAAGTGGCGCCTCGAAGAAAAGCAGCAAGTCCGCGCAAGAGA
>JBIIXZ010000121.1:0-8154 GCA_044347055.1 Bdellovibrionia bacterium
GGAGAATCCGCGCCTGAAGATGGCAAGCACGCTCGATCTGTTCGAGATGCTCGTGATCAATGCGGACTTCAACTTCGTTCTGCCGGAAAACTATGCGCTGAAGTTCCTGGGGCTCGTGGGCAGGGCGTGGGGTGACGAACCTCGGAACCTCTGGCCGGCGGACATCCAACGGATGTATTCGCGTGGAGGCCGGCCCCAGACCCTTCGAGAAGCCTTCGAAGAGATCAAGAGCACCCAGGGGCTGGCAGAAACCATGATCGGTTTTCCGGACCTCCCGGACTGCCCGCGCGGTCGAACCGGCCAGCGCGGCATCTCGCTGCTGCCACTTGACGTGAAGGCGCGCGTCTTCAACCTCAGCCAGATCATCTCGGTCATCGAGCGCAACCTGCCCGATTCAACCGGGCCCTATCGCGGCGGCATGAAGATTCTCCGCGACATCCTGTATCAGCTCTGGTCGAGCACGCCAGCAAGTGACCGAGGAACAAGCGATGGCTGGAGGAACAACCTGTCAGTCGGTCCGAAGCTCGCGAAGCTCGGAGCATTCCGGCAGATTTCTCGCGGGGTGCGCCTCGCAGTGCTTTCCGAAAATCAGGGAACGCGCGAAGGCGACCGAGTCCTGGATGCCGTCATCCAGGGTTTGATTTCGGGCTCCATGCAGCCTGCGGCAACCTCCGCGGCGAATGCGGTCTTCCGCAACGATCCGGGCAATCGCTTCTTTTTCTCGCTCTTTGACTTCGGCTTCGACCTGCTCTCGCGTACCCAGGGAATGGCCCAGCTTCGAGAGGCCGTGCTCTACGGGGTTGCGGCAATGAGGTCACCTGTCCTTGCCGATGGACTCGTTCAGAATGCGTCGATGATCTTTTCGAGTCATCGCTCCGAGGTCCTGCGTGTCCTTCCAGTTGCCGGCGATCTCCTGGTCTCCGAGGATGTAGCGTCGGCCATCCGATCCTTCGAGTCCTGGCAGCCCCAGTCTCAGGCTGACCTCGATGCTCGGCGCGATTTCGATGAGATCCTGCAGAAGGTCCTTCGAGCCAGGGTCGACGGAAAGGCCCTGAGCGTCGATGCGATCCGAATGCTTTCGGTCTTCTCCACCGTGGACATGAAGGCTCCCTGGGAGGAGTTCCTTCGTCGGAAGCGCCTGCTCGAGTTGAACCCCGACTACGCAGGCCTGGGAGCTTCCGAGCTGGTCGATCGGGCTTTGGAATTCCTGACCGAGAAGGATCCGAGAACGGCGCAGGCTGCTCGCGAACTCCGTCAATATGTCGGCAGCCAGCTCTCGGCTGGCCAGTTCCATGAGTACCTGCTCTGGATTGAGCGTGATCCTGACGGCGTGCGACGATTTCTTGCCGCTGTTGGCCGGGCATCCGGCAATGGCGATCTCAAGGATCTGCTGCGCCTGGCGCGCCGAGCTCTTCCGGATCCTCGCTGAGTTGCTTGACGCCGATCCTGCCGGAGCCGGAAGATGGGGTTTATGTCCCAGATTCCAACTGATGTCCGAAGCCTCACTGAAGAGATCCGCCAACGCAGCCAGTTCGTCGATGAGCTCCTTGCAGAGACTTCGAAAGTGGTCGTCGGCCAGCGGGTGCTTCTCGAACGCCTGCTGCTCGCGCTTCTTTGCGACGGCCATGTCCTCTTGGAAGGACTTCCCGGCCTTGCCAAGACCCTCACCATCAAGACCCTGGCCGACGTGATCCATGCGCAGTTTCAGCGCATCCAGTTCACTCCCGATCTCCTGCCTGCCGACCTGATCGGCACGATGATCTTCAATCCGAAGACTGGCGACTTCACGCCGAAAAAGGGCCCCATCTTCACCCAGCTGGTGCTGGCTGATGAAATCAACCGTGCTCCTGCGAAAGTGCAGAGCGCGCTGCTGGAGGCCATGGGCGAGCACCAGGTGACGATCGGAGAAACGACTTACAAGATGGCCGACCCGTTCATCGTTCTGGCGACACAGAATCCGATCGAACAGGAGGGCACCTATCCCCTGCCCGAAGCCCAGCTGGACCGATTTTTATTCAAGGTGAAGGTGGGGTATCCGAGCATTTCCGAGGAAAAGAGCATCCTCAATCGCATGAGTGGAGTCGAAGCTCCGAAGGCGGCAAAAGTGTGCAGGCCCGAACAGATCATCCAGGCGCGCGAGGTGGCTTCGCGCATCTATATGGACGAGAAGATCAAGGATTACATCCTCGGAATCGTGTTCGCCAGCCGCTTTCCAGAGCGTGCGGGCCTGCCTCAGCTCAAGTCCATGGTGCAGGTGGGCGCCTCACCCCGGGCTACAATCGCGCTTGCAAAGGCGGCGCGCGCGCACGCGTTCATCGAACATCGCGGTTTTGTCACTCCCGAGGACGTGAAGGCGATTGCCTACGACGTGCTTCGACATCGCATCCTCGTCACCTTCGAGGCGGAAGCCGACGGGGTGTCGAGCGAGCAGGTGATCCAGAAGATCCTCGAGCGAGTCGAGGTGCCGTGAGGCACGCGGAGGAGCCATGCTTGCCAGCGACCAGATCCGGAAAATTCGGGCAATTGAGTTTTCGACGAGGCGCCTGCTCGATGACTTGATGAGCGGCGGGTATCGCAGCTCCTTCAAGGGGCAAGGCGTTCAGTTTTCCGAGCATCGCGTCTACGTTCCGGGCGATGACATCCGACACATCGACTGGAAGGTGAGCGCGCGCACGCGCGAGCCTCTCGTGAAAAAATTCGAGGAGGAGCGCGAGCTCTCGGTTCTGCTGGTCGTGGATGCCTCCGCAAGCCTGGCATTCGGAAGTCGTGAAAAGCTCAAGTCTGAGACGGCTGCGGAAATTGCCGGAATGCTCGCCTATGCAGCGGCAATGTCGGGCGACAAGACCGGGATGCTCCTTTTTTCCGAACAGGTGGAAAAGGTGCTGCCCCTCAAGAAGGGCAAGATCCACGTCTCGCGAATCCTCCGGGAGCTCTTCGAGCATCGGCCTCGAGGCAGGAAAACCTGCCTTGCCGATGCGCTGGAAATGGCCGGGCGAGTGATGAAGCACAAGGGCATCGTGGTCGTCGTGAGCGATTTCATCGACGAAGAGTACGACATTTCGCTGCGACGTCTCGCGCGCCGGCATGACGTTGTGGCCATCCATGTTTCGGATCGCCTCGAGACTGGAATGCCGAAGTCGGGGCTCCTCAAGGTGGTTGATCCGGAGGGCGGGGGCACCCAGGTGATCGATCCCGGGTCTTACCTTTTCCAGCGCTGGCTCCAGGATTTCCATCAGGCGCATCGGACAGATACCGAGTCGGCCTGGAAGGCCGGAAATGTGGAATCACTTCGGATCGATACTCTCCAGGATCCCGCCGACCTGCTCGTCAAGTTCTTCAATGCCCGCACGAGGAGACGCAGATGAAGATGGTGGTGGCTCTGGCTCTGCTATTCTCCATTGCCGGTCCGGCCGGCAATGCATCGCCTGAAACTGAACCCGCTGCACCCGTATTTCTTGCCGAGCGGTACTACAGCGCTCCCCAGTCGCAGAAGGTGGATCCGCCGATTCGCGTGGGCGACATCCTGCGATTCAGGTGGATTGGCGAGAAAAAGCCCCCTACCAGCGCCGTGGAGATCACGCCGGCCGAGGACGGAAAATCGCTCTCCGAGCTGGGATGGGAGGTCTATTCGCATCCCAAGGATGATGCCACCGCTGCGTTCTCCGTGATCCCGATCCGTCCGGGCGAGGTGGAGCTTCCCGCGCTTGCTGTTCGCGATGCGGAGAAGCGCGTACTGGGCGTGACCAGGCCGGTGAAGATGAGCGTGGCCCCGGCCGCATCGACTGAAGAGCTCTCGAAGAAAGCTCCCGACTTTCTTCCTCCGGTCGGGATGCGCCTTCCCTGGACCTGGATCATTGCATTGCTGGTCCTGGGAGTGATTGTGGCTGGAGTCGTCGTCGTAGTGCTCTGGAAGGCTAGTCGCAGGCTACGCAGGCGTCCTCCATTCAAGACGTCGGAAGCCCCGCGCGCCAGATTGCCCGAGGATGAAGAGGCCCTGCGCCAGCTCGAGAAGCTGGAGCAGCAGCGTCTCTGGGCCGAGCGTCGCTTCAAGCCTCATTACTTCGGAGTTTCAGAGGCCCTGAAAAAATACATCGAACGGCGATTCGGGTTCGACGCTGCGGAATCGACCACCCGAGAGATGCTGGCGGGCCTATCGGAGCGAGGCATCGATCGCGAACGCATCAGCGCGCTCTCGTCGCTTTTTGAAACGCTGGACCGGGTGAAGTTCACCGACTTCGTTCCAGAGGAACAGGAATGTTCCTGGGTCCTGGAAGAGGCGAGGGGCTGGGTCCGCTCCACGCGCCAGGCCGCGCCTCGTACCGGAGGAGCGGATGCGGTTTGAGTCTTGGCCCATCCTGCTGGCGCTGATTCCGCTCTTCCTGCTTTTCAAGACGTGGGTTGCCCGCAATACGCCCCCTGGCCTCAAGTTTCCGATTCCCGTCGCCGCGAAGGCCGGCGCGCGCGATCCTGTTCCGTATTCCGTGCTGCTTCGAATCCTCGGGGTGGCGCTGTTGCTTCTGTCTCTGGCCAGGCCCCAGGCGAGCTTTACTCGCACCGATCGTTCGGTCGGCGGCATCGACATCATGATGGTGATGGATGTCTCCGCTAGCATGAACATCGAGGACCTGGCTGATCGTCCCCGGCTGGATGTTGCCAAGGAGACGATGGAGGCCTTCATCAAGGGGCGTGAGAATGACCGAATCGGATTCTTGATCTTCTCGGGAGAGCCGCTCACGCTGGCGCCGCCCACGCTCGATTACGGTCTGGTGCTCAGGGCGCTTCGCGATGCCAAGATCGGCATCCTGAAGGATGGGACGGGAATCGGCGATGGACTCGCACTGGCGATCAACCGATTGAGGAATTCGACTGCCAAGAGCCGCGTGATCATTCTCCTGACGGATGGAGACAACAACGTCGGGCAGGTGGATCCAGGAACTGCAGGCGAGCTGGCCGCAGGTTATGGAATCCGGGTCTACACGATCGCCATAGGCCGTGAAGGGCGTGTTCGGCTGCCGATCCGGACCCAGGGCGTGTTTGGCAATCCCATCACAACCTATCAGTACTTCGACAATGCGTTGAACCCCGAGCTGCTGAAGAAGATTGCCGAACTGACTCGTGGCAAATTCTATCGGGTTACCGAAGAGAGCTCGCTGGGATCCGTATTCAAGGAGATCGATGGCCTCGAGAGGACCGTGATCCAGTCCAAAAGCGAAGTCCGCTATGAGGAGCGTTTTTCGCTCCCGCTCCTGCTGGGAGTCGGGGTCCTTCTCACGGAGCTTCTGCTGTCCCGCCTGCTGTGGAGGTTCGCCCTGTGAGCTTTGGCGCGCCGAAAAACCTGCTGCTGCTGGTTGTTCCCGTGGTGCTCTTCCTGGTGTTGCGATGGGACCTCGCTCGACAGACCATGCTCTTTGGTTCCTGGATTGCGCCGAAGTTCTGGTCGAGGCTTGTTCCCGACTGGCGGCCCCGGGCTCGGCTGCACAAGGCGATGCTATTTTGCCTCGCTCTCGCTTTCGTGGTCATTGCCCTGGCTCGTCCTCAATGGGGACATCGCGAAGAGAGCGTCCGTGCGAGCGGCGTCGACGTGATGATCGTGCTTGATGTCTCGCGCAGCATGGACGTGGAGGATGTGGTTCCCTCACGGATGAAGAAGGCGCGGCACTGGATCCGAAGCTTCATCGACCAGATGGCAGGAAACCGAGTGGGCGTCGTGGCGTTTGCGTCGAGCAGCTATGTGGCCTGTCCTCTGACGACCGACTTGGATTACGTCGTGGAAAGCGTCGACATCCTCGGCCCTTCATCCGTCCTGAACCAGGGAACGGACATCGGCCTTGGCCTCACGACCGCACTTGCGGCACTCGAACGAGGAGCGGAGTCTCCAGATTCCGAGGCAGAGCGCCAGGGGCTGGCTTCAAAAGCCGTCGTGCTCATCAGTGACGGCGAGGACCATGAGGCGGCTTTTGCCGAGGCGGCATCCCAATTGGCCAAAAAGGGAGTGAAGCTTTTTGTCATCGGAGTGGGGACCCAGAAGGGCGGTCCGATTCCGATTCGGGATGAAATGGGCAAGCTCGAGGGCTACAAGCGCAAGGGCAGCGAACCGGTGGTGAGTCGCTTTGATTCGAGGAGCCTCGAGCGGATCGCTGCCGATGGATCAGGCAAGTATTGGAACATGAGCCAGTCGGAGTCCGAGGTTCGCGAAGTTCTGGGCGCGTTGGGAGCGCTCGATCGAATGCAGTTCCAGGAGCGCAAGACCCGCGTGCCGATCAGCCGCTACCAATGGCCGCTGGCGATTGCAGTCCTGCTGTTCGTCCTGGAGCTTGCTCTGCCACTGACTTCGGTCGCGGGGTCGAAGCGTGGCTCGGCTCTCGTGCTGCTGGTCGTTCTGCTGTTTTCAGGACGCGCGCATGCTGCCACGCCGGTCGAAAGCTACGTCAAGAATCGCGAGGGCCTGAGGCTTTTCTCGAAGGAAGAGGTGCAGGAGGCAGAGAAGAAATTTGGAGAGGCACAATCCGCTGATCCCTCGAGCGTGGAGCCTCAATTCAACCTCGGCGTCGTGCAGCTCAAGAAAGGCGACGCAAAATCCGCGATCCACAGCTTTGAAAAAGCTGCTCGAGGTGCTGGAATGGCAGGCGACGCACAGCTCTCGGCGCGGTCGCTCTATAACCTGGGCTCTGCCTACGAGTCCGACAAGCAGGATGGGAGCGCCCTCAGGAGCTTTGCCGCCGCGGCCAGAATGGCTGAGCTGGCAAAGGACGACGCGCTTGCGACCGAGGCACGAAAGCGGATCCAGAAAATCCAGGAGCAGCAGCAACAACAGCAGAAGGGCCAGCAGTCGCAAAATCAACAAGGCGGCCAGAGTGGCGAGCAGGAAAAGCAGCAGCAGTCTTCAGGCTCCCAGGAGAAGAACGAGCAGAAACAACCGCAGGACGCGCGTCAGTTCGAGGACCCCTCGGTAAGCCGCCGCCGGGAATTCAAATCCGACAAGATGAGTCCGGAGGATTCCGAACGGGTCATGGGGGAGCTCTCTGCTCGTGAGAAGCAGCTGCAGGCCAAGCTCAAGAAACAGCGTGGAGCGCGGCAGGCCAACAATGATAAGGACTGGTGACGCGTGAAGACCCTCAGGACGCTCCTTCTTCAGCCGCTGCTCGTCGTTGCCCTCTCCTCGGTCGCGATTGCCGGTGACCCAGTTTTTCAGGCCTCCGTGGATCGTGCCACCATCGGACAGGATGAGTCCGTCGCGCTGAAATTCCGCATCGTGACTGATGGCATGGGGGGATCCGAAGAGCCCGAGTTTCAGGCTCCGGATTTCGACCTGGTGAACCAGTACTCGAGCGTGTTCGTAGAGTCCTATTATGAGAACGGCAGGTTCGGAGCTCGAAACAACCGGCAGTTCACGAAGGTGCTTCGTCCGAACCGCGCGGGCGAATTGACCATTTCGGGAATCCAGCTGAAAGTGGGCGGCCGTACGCTCTCTCATCCGCCCATTCGTGTGGTCGTGACCGCAGGAGGCCGTGGCACGCCGCCTCCGCCTGGCTATGGCGGCAGCGGGGTCGGCCTTCGCGGAGCCGCCAAGCGTCCACGTGGAGCGACGATTCCATTTTTCATTCGAGCCGAAGTGGACCATGCCCGGGTGGTCAAGGGCCAGCAGATCGTGGTGAGCTATTACCTGTATCAGCGCGCTCGCGCCCACAACATCCAAGTCGACAAATACCCCGTGCTGGATGGGTTCCTTCGCGAAGATCTGGAGCTTCCCATCCTCGGCCAGCGACTGACGGATCGAGAGTCGGTGGTGCTGGATGGAGTGGCCTATGAGCGCGTGCTCCTCGCCCGCTATGCCGCTTATCCGCTGAAGGAAGGAAAGTTGTCGATCGACTCCATGGCAATCAAGGGCAATTACTTCGCACCGCCGGGAGGCATCGCCGACAGCCAGGACCCGATTGAAGATGCACTTCAAAACTTCATGCAGCAGCTGCAGCCGCGGGTCTGGAGCCATCGCTCTGATCCTGTGCCCATCGAGGTGCAGCCGCTTCCGCTGGATGGTCGTCCGGCAAGCTTTGCAGGGGGTGTCGGTGACTTCGAGATCACCGCCACCGTCGACAAGGCTACGGTGGCGGTGAACGAGCCGGTGACTCTGGTTCTCAAGATCGAAGGACGAGG
>JBIIXZ010000009.1:0-25973 GCA_044347055.1 Bdellovibrionia bacterium
GTGGGTTTCAAGCATGGGTCGCAGACCGAGAGCAATATCGGCATCGGCGAGATGGTGGACTTCGGAGAAGGGTCTTATGATCCGTTCAGCTACACGGCTCGCGATGCGGACTACCAGTCAAAGTCCTTCGGGAATGTGCTGAAGAAGGCCACTGATAACCTGAAGAAGGAATACGGCATCACGGCGGATTACGAAAAGATGTTCCAGGAAGTCTACCAGGCAACGATTCGGGCGGCTCGAGACCAGGACGTGGCACGAGTGCTCCTGAACTCCGCTGCCGAGTCCGAGCTCCGCGTGATCGGCCTGAGTGATTCGACGATCAGGAAGATCGAGCGTGCACGCGGCGAGCTCGACTTCGGCATCATCTCTTACCGCGATCTCGAGCGCTATGGCTCTATTCCGGAAGAAGAGCTCAAAATCCTGCGTGAGCGGACGGCAACGGAGCTTCTCTTCATGGAAAACGAGCAGATGCTTCCTGAAGCGATCCTGGCCCAGGTGGGCGGAGCCGAAGGATATCGCGGAGTCCTGCGCGAGGCGGTCCTGCAGAGTGGCGGAGACGCCGCCGCCGCGATGCAGTCACCCGCGTTTGCAGCGAAGGTCACTGAACTTCTGGAGAAAAAGGCAGACGAGCTCTCCGGCGGACTGGCGAAGCTCAACCGAGGACTCAAGGTGTGGAGCGGATTCGTCGGCGCGATGCCCGAAAAACACCTGGCGCGGCAGACCTCGTTCTTCTTCAAGCACTACGGCAGCGCCATCCAAAGCTCGAATGGTCGGTTCGTCCTGACCTCCAAGGCACGCGTGAAGGCACCGAGCTGCTGGCACCTGATCGGCCAGTTTGCATGGCTTTCGCCGCAGCACTGGGTTCGGATTTTTCACGCCGTCCTGGCATGAGCTGCCCCGCCGGGTATCGGCGGTTCAGCGACCGCTAGCGACGTGAGCGATGATCTCGGGAAGGAGCTCAAGCACGCGCTTCTCGAGCTCGGCAACCGACCCTGAATTCTCGATGATCCAGGTCGCTGCCTTGCGCCGGATCTCGTCGGAGGCCTGGGCCTGGATGACGGCCTGCGCCTGCTCGCGGGAGACTCCGTCACGAGCGCTCACGCGGTCGATTCGGGTCTCGAGCGGAGCTTCGATGACCAGGAGTCCGTCAAAGTCGCGGTACCTGCCAGTTTCGACCAGCAGGGTCGCCTCATAAAACGCCAGCCCGGCTCCTGCGCGCGCCAGATCCGAGATTTCACGCACGCTCTCGGCCCGGATCAACGGATGAAGGATCGCTTCGAGCTGCGAACGGGCTTGAGGATCCGAAAAAATCTTTTTACGCAGCTGCGCTCGGTCGAGCGTCCCGAAGGCATGAAGGATTGCAGTGGACGCAGCGCCGTCCGGCGATGAGAGGTCGCGCGAGATGCGATCAGCATCGAGCACTGGAACATTGGCCTTCTCGCGGAGGATTCGCGAGACCACTGATTTTCCTGAGGCGATTCCGCCCGTGAGTCCGATGACGGGAATGGGAAAGGGCGAGCTCACGTGATTCCCGCCTTCTTCGCTTCGTCCCAGTATCGATCCATTTCCTCGAGGGTCGATTCTTCGGGCTTCTTGCCGTTTTCACGCAGGCGTTTTTCGACGTGGCGAAATCGTCCTTCGAAACGATGGAGCGTTCCGCGGAGCGCGTCCTCCGGATCAAGCTTGAGCAGGAATCCAATGTTGCAGAGACTGAAGAGCAGGTCGCCGAGCTCCGCCTGCGCCTTGCTTCGCAGATCCTCAGCCGAGTCGTCTCCGGAATTCTTCTTCGTCTCCAGCTCGCGCACCTCGTGCTGGAATTCGCCGAGCTCCTCGGCGAGCTTTTCGAGGGGGCCGTTCAGGTCATTCCACTGGAAGCCCACGCGAGTGACCTTGTCAATCAGGCGCGTGGTGCGCTGGAGCGCAGGCATGCTCCGGGGTAGTCCATCCAGCACGCTGGCCTCGGCGCTTTTGGCCGCTTTTTCCGCTGCCTTCTGCTTCTCCCAATTCTGGAGCACGCCCTCGGCGCCTTCGACCTGCACCTCGCCGAACACGTGCGGGTGGCGGCGGATCAGCTTGTCGGCGAGTCCCTGTGCGACACGAAAAATGTCGAGCGCGCCGGTTTCTGACGCGATCTCGGAGTGCAGCACTACCTGAAGGAGCAGGTCGCCGAGCTCTTCCTGGAAGGCGGCCGCGAGCTGCGGATCGGACTTCAGCTTTTCGGAGGAGTCGATTCGGTCGAGTACATCGAGGACTTCGTAGGCCTCTTCGATGACGTACTGTCGAAGCGACTGATGCGTCTGTTTCATGTCCCAGGCGCAGCCGCCCGGAGCACGCAGGCGATGCACCGTCTGGATCATGTGGGTTAGTGCCTCGATCTGCTGCTGAGAGATCGGAAGAGCAGGAGCGGCGGGAGTCTTGGTCGGTTCGGACATGTTTTGGGTGTAGCGCAGCGTGAGGGTCGATGCAGCCGTTTTTAGTCCGGAAACCGGGTGGAAAGTTCGGAGTCTCCCAGGATGAGGTAGTCGGGCACGCGCTCCGTGCATTCGACGGGATTTCTGCTGGTATCGGGTTTGCTTTTGGGGAGCCCGGCCAGACCGGGCAGAGTAGATGGATGGACCTCCTTTCCCCAACAGAAAGGAGGTGATCCCATGAGAACAAACAACCAACCTTGTTTGTCTTGTCGGATTCGGCTGGAAAAACTGAAGCAGAAAACGTGGCGTCTCATTGTCGGCGCGCGGATTCTGGTTTTTCTGGCAGCCTTGTTGTTCCACTGCTAGCGGCAAGCCGAGAGGGGGCCGGGTGCAGCATCACCGGAGTCTCTCCAGGACGAGGGCTGCCCGGTCTGGTTCCTTTCACGGCTCCCTGTGGTAGGGTCGGCCCATGCGCCGGAAGACTATCCCGAAGAAGCCCACCACAAAAAAATCCGCGAGAAGTCCTGCAGCTTCGCGCGAACTCAGCACCTGGAACCGAAAGGCCGAACGTGCGATCGAAGACCTGATTGATTTCGCGCTTCACTTTCCGGCGCTCAGAAAGCGCGGCCCGAAGACGACCGAATGGCGCGTGGGCGTTCGGCTGGTCGGCAATGCCGAGATGAAGAAGCTCAACTCTCATTATCGCAAAAAGGACTACGCCACCGACGTGCTGAGCTTTACCTCGCCCGAGCCCTTTCGGAGCATGGGATACCTCGGCGAGCTGGCGATTGCGCTACCCGTGCTGAAGCGCCAGGCGCGCGAACATCATCATTCGGCCGAAACAGAGCTGTGGATTTTGCTCACCCACGGACTCCTGCACCTGCTGGGCATGGATCACGAAGAGGGCCCCCGGGCCGCAAAAGAGCAAAGCACCTGGGAAGCGCGCCTCCTGGCCTTCACTGACATCCCGAAAGAACGCAGCCTCATCGGCCGCGCCAAATAGTCGGGCCCACCTTTTGGTTCAGATCCGCGTCATTTTTGATACAGCTTCCGGAGCACTTCCTGCTCAGCCTGCCTCAAGGCCGGCTCGACCAGCGACGCATTGGGAATGAAGCACTGATCCTGGTGAATGACTGCCTCGAGCGAGAGCGTCACTCCGGAGAGTTCGGCCAGGTCGAGGCTCACCGACGAGGCGTCGAAAAGAGTGCCGCTCCCGGTTGCCTCAAGTTCCACAGACACGACCTGCCGATGAAACTTTGCTCCTTCGGCCGGAAGTCGCAGCCGGTTTCCGCTCAGGCTCGTTCCGATCTCTTGATGTGAAATCAGCAGTGCACGATTCAGGTTCACCGGCGCGAGCTCGATGCTCAGTCGAACTCCTGCAGGTATCGGATTGTGGACGTTCCGAAGCAGTCCGTGCACGGCCTCACGGCAGCGGGCCAGCTCCTGTTTTTCTTTTTCGGTCTTGAAGACGCCCCAGATCGCAGAGGGCCGGTACTCCACCAGCTCCTCGGTCGGAACGATTTCGAGTTCAGACACCGCCAGCCTGCGCGGGGCGAAGCGAACCTGGTCAGCGGTCAGACCGGCGAGCTGCTCGCGGAGCTCGGGGTTAGCCGCCAAGAACGACTCCCACTCTTCTTGTGTCAGCTGCGTCGGAAGCACGTACCCGTCCTGCTCTTGAATCAGGGTCGGAAAGATCGCCGAAACGGTGCGCTTTCGGGTGGTCTGCAGAGAGAGGGTGTTTCCCGGCCTGCCGGAAGAATCCAGTCGCTGAAAAGGTTCGATCGTTTCGAGAGGAAGGAGCTTGCGCCACTTCGCAGTCGCAGAAAGTAGCGAGGCGTCTCGCAGAACTCGCTGGGTCTCCACTTGTCGTCCTCGCCCTCCCACCAGGATGTCCACATCCGATCCGGTGGTTCGGGTGACCGTCGCGATGTCGATCGTCAATTCCTCGAGCTTCTGCACGGGAGTCATCAGCTCAACATTCTCCAGCCTCACGAGTGCCTGCGGCATCAGCTGATTTCGGAAATGAATGGCCGTATCGCCACCATGGGCTGGCGCCAGCGAGGTCAGGCTCAGGAGGGTCAGAAGCAGGGGAGAGCGCATCATGCGCGGGAATGTAAATTCTGCCGTGCGCCCCCGCGACTCAGGACTTCTAAGGTGGATATGATTATTATTAAGCACATGAAATAATGTATGATTTTGCTTCGTGTTACCTTGAAGGCAATGAACCCTGCCCGTCGTCTTGCTCTGATCCTTCTCGTGGCTCTGCCCGCCCTGTCGATTCAATCCGCCCACGCCTGCAAGCCGTGCCTCGGCGATCGGGTCGACACGTCCATTCAGCGGGCGAAGGCCGTGCTTCTGGCAAAAGTGGTGCTCGTTTCGGAGTATCCCTCAAGCGCCAAAAAACACGGGGCGGGCGAAGCGGCGATCGAGGTTCGGGTCGAGCGCTGGCTGAAAAAGCCGGCGTCTGGCGCCGCCAAAAAAGGAAGAAAAGTTCCTCTCCGGATTCGGTGGGATGGAATCTGTGTCGGACGTCCCGTGCTGCCGAAGGCGGGCGACCAGGCGATCTTCTTCATCGGTGAATCCACCCCCGAAAAGGAAGGCGTGCTGACGGGCTACTGCTCCGCGCCGTACTTGAGGGTCAGGAATGGCAAGGTGGTCCTTCCTGCCGAATCAGCCGACTCCGCGGGCTCTTCTTCGATTTCGCTTCGGGCGTTGGAATCACGCCTGAAAAAGTGAATGGCCGTCTTCGCCCGTCGGATGCCTCGGGCACATTTCGACTGTGCACATTTCGACTGTGTCCGTTCTGACAGACTTCCGTTCCGAACGGTGGATGCCCTAAACTCAAGGCATGAGTTTGAAATCCTTCGGGCGCGGGTCGTGGGGCTTGAGAATTTTTTCTGTCATGGTGCTAGGAGCGGGACTGCTGCCGATCGAGGTTCGTTCCGATTCGGTCGGGGTGCGCTACGAGCAGGATCGCGAGCGAGCGCCGGGCAATGATGCCTTTACTGTGCTTCGGCTGGGTCAGATCAACGCGGATCTTCACCTCGCCCAATCCGGCGCGTTCTGGAGGCTGAAGCTTCAAGGGCTGGGAGACGTGATCGGCAGCCAGAAGCCGGACTCGACGTACATCGACCGGGTTTTCCAGAGCGTTGCCACCAATAAGGATCTCAAGAACAGTATCGAAGACAAGACCAAGGACAAATGGTTCCTGCACCAGGCGGGAGCGTATCAACGTCATGGCCGTACAAAAGTCCTGTACTCTCCTCAGATCTTCCATTGGTATCGCCCCCAGTCGCAGACGATCGATTTCGTGAACCTGCCCCAGCAGGCGCATGATCCGACGAACACTCCGCAGCCAGCCGCCTTCAATCACCAGAGAATCGAGGTCATTGATGCTCGGACGATTCGCATGGCCTACCGCTGGAGCCATCAGTCGCCCGGGTATCCGGTCCTCGATCACTTCAACTTTCCGTGGCTGGCCTTGAACAAGGACAAACTCGGCCATCTTTTCGTTCTGGACCCATCCGGCACCCGGATGGAGCGACAGGAAATCGGAATCTGGAATGACACTCTCTACACGGATGCCACCATGGGGAACGACAAGCTCTCGGCAATCGGGTTCTACTCCAGTCCGAAGGCTGACGAGGGCAATGGCATCACGCTCGTCTTTCCAAAATCCGGAAATGATTATCTTTACCGGGTGGGCCAGACTCCGGACGGAAAGGACATGGTCCTGTCTCGAATTCCGAATCATGTCGTCTTGAGGCCCTGGCAGACCATCGACAGTGGCGATCTTTATGTGGTCTTCGGAAATCGCTCGGTGGCCGAAAGCACGCTCGCGGGTCTGGCTGCGCGCGTGAGCGCCACAGTGAAAGTGACGGCTCAACCTTTTGTTTATCTGGTTTCCGCGCGTGATGCGAAAGCCGGAAAGACGATGTATTCCACGATGCCGTTCTTTGGAGTGAAGGGCGAAGAGCTGCTTCGTTCCAACCTGGATGATATCAAGCTGGTCGCAGGCTCTCAGTCCATGAAGTGCCACAACTCCAAAAGGTTGGACGCCCTGGCCAAGCATCCTCTGAGAGTCGTCCGAAAGCAGGATCGGTCCTGGTGCCGAACGAGTCCTTACGGCCTGATCGACCTTCGTTGACGCACTCGGGCTGGCTGCCCGCCCACACGATTGCAAATCGAGGCCAGTTCTCCTAAAACGAGAACCATGCTTCAACCCCATGAAATTCGCACTCGCCTCGCCGAGATGAAGGAAAAGCTCGATTTCCTTAGGGGGTCGCTTTGACCTCCCGGTCAAATCGCGACGCATTGCTGAACTTGACGACCTTTCGCAACAGCCCGAATTCTGGAACGACAATCGAAAAGCCCGAAGTCTGACGCAGGAAAAATCGCGCCTCGAGCGCGAAGTGAACCAGTTCAAGACGCTGGAGCAGGGCTATTCCGATGCGCTGACCATGTTCGAGCTCGCCCAGGAGATGGGCGATGACTCCACCATGAACGAAGCAGGCGAGATGATCGGCGGCCTTGCGGGCCAGTTCGATCAGGCCGAATTCAACAAGATGCTCTCCGAGGAACAGGATCCGCTGAACGCCATCCTGACGATCAACGCCGGAGCCGGCGGCACCGAGTCGCAGGACTGGGCGTCGATGCTTTTTCGCATGTACCAGCGCTGGGCGGAAAAGCGCGGCTTCAAATTCTCGGTCATGGACGTTTTGCCCGGCGAAGAAGCCGGCATCAAGAACGTCACGGCCCAGATCAGCGGCGAGTACGCCTACGGACTGCTCAAGTCCGAGGCTGGGGTTCATCGTCTGGTGCGTATCTCGCCCTTTGACTCGAACGCGCGACGCCACACGTCGTTCACTTCGGTGTTCGTGACCCCGGAAATCGACGACAACTTTGAAGTGGTGATCAAGCCCGACGAGCTCCGTATCGATGTGTACCGCGCCGGCGGAAAGGGAGGGCAGGGTGTCAACACGACCGACTCGGCCGTCCGAATCACCCACTTGCCGACGGGCATCGCGGTTGCCGTCCAGCAGGAGCGCTCGCAGCTCAAGAACAAGGATCTGGCGATGAAGATCCTCAAGTCGCGACTTTACGAGCGACACATGGAAGAAGAGCGCAAGAAGCAGGCTGTGGTCGAGGACTCCAAGAAGGATATCGCCTGGGGAAGCCAGATCCGCTCTTACGTTTTGCACCCCTACAAGATGGTGAAGGATCATCGGACCGGACACGTCATGAACCAGGCTGATCCGGTTCTGGATGGTGACCTCGACGGATTCATCAAGGCCTACCTGACGTGTCGCCTGACGGGCGAATGGGCGCGTGGTGGATCGGACGATGTCTAAAATCGGATTCAGTGTTGACTTGGAATCTCGGCTCGTTTAGTTGTCGGGAACAATCGAGACGCGGGGGTGTAGTTGAGTTGGTTACAACGTCGCCCTGTCACGGCGAAGGCCGCGGGTTCGAGTCCCGTCACTCCCGCCATTTCGATCCCAAGAGACCCGCCTGAAAAGGCGGGTTTTTTGCTTTTCAGGGTATCACCATCCTGGTCAGCTGATCAGGATGTGGACACTGATCCCTGTTCAGGTCGTCCTGGGGCAAGGAATTGGCCGGTATGTCCCTTGCTCTACGGAGCTGGCGCAAAGGGGTCCCGCTCATGTCTTTCTCTCGAAAATCTCGCTTATTCATCAGCATCTCCACGATTCTCCTGGTTTCAGCGGGTTGGGCTGCGCTTCAGTCGCAGCCCTTGTTGAAGGTCACTCGAAGTGACGACGCCAGCTTCTTGAACGAGATCAGCTTGAACCTCAATCCAGACGGCGATCTCGTGACCTTGGGGGTCTCGCTCGAGAAATCTCCCGTGACCCCTCAGCAGCTCCAAAAAGGATTCGTTCTGAATTGGACCAAGGGCATCGAAACGGTGCGCCTGACCTCTGGCCCTGGCTTCAATCTCAAGTCGGGCGGTCCGCTCACGATTCGTTTTTTGAAGCAGTTCAGAATCGTCGGTGCGAACGACTACGGAGAGTTCCACATGCACCTGGTCCGGGAAGGTGGCCGCTGGCTGCTCCGAGACCAGCATCACCAGGACTTCAATCAGCTTCGGATGACCGCCCATTCTCGCGGAATCAGCACCATCATACCGGTCAATGCAGGCGCCTCGGCGCAGATCCAGTCCTGGATCGACGAGGCGCTTTTTCCTGCGAACGAGGACCGAGGTGAGGAGTCTCGGCAGGCCGTCGATAGCTCCGCCCATCACCTGAAGGCGGAGAGTCCTTCTCGTTCGGCAAGCACGGAGCGCTCCGAAGGATCGGCGCGCCGGGCCGGCTCGGCCCGATACTGAGACATTTTGCCCCATCCTCTCAGTGCCGGTCGTTCCGGGGTCGACTGTTTGGCGGCAGGAATTCATTGTAAGTTATTGAAATCAGATCACTTTTAGTTATTGAGCTCTTTTCCGGCGATATCGGCCGCTGCGGCATTCCGGTTGCTCTCTCCTTCTGCCAACACAGGAGATTTTCAGATGAAAGCCATGCCGATGATCCAGAAGTTTATGACCCCGATGCCTCATACCGTGGGTCGCGATATTCCCATCAAGACCGCCGTCACCATGATGCGTGAGCACCGCATCCGCCACCTTCCGGTCCAGGACGGTGGAAAGCTGGTGGGCGTCCTCACCGATCGCGATATCAAGCTGGCTGCCTCGTTCGAGGGGTCCGAGGATCTGGTTGCTGAGGAAGTGATGACTCCGGATCCGTACACGGTCAGCCCAGAAACGCCTGCCGATCAGGTGGCCAAGGAGATGGCGGAACACAAATGGGGCTGTGCTATTGTCCAGCAATCGAATGGAAAGGTCGTCGGCATTTTCACGGCAGTGGATGGCATGCGCGTCCTGGCCGAGATGTTCGATGCCCACTACAAGCACTAAGGAATGGCCATGAACCACAAGCAGAGCGCAGCGACCTCCCGCCAGCCCAGGATCGTCGTCGTCGATGACGATCAGGAGATGCGCTCGCTTCTCGAGGATTCGTTGACGGCCGAGGGCTACCACGTCACGGTGTTTCCGAGCGCCGTCATCGCACTGGAAGCCCTCGGCCGCTCCGGTCCGCTTTCGGTCGAAACGGTCGAGGGCGACATCGACCTGCTCATCTCCGACATCAAGATGCCGCAGATGGACGGGTTGGAGTTCACGACCCGACTCAAGGAAGTTCGGCCGGAGATTCCGATCATTCTGATCACGGCCTTCGGCAGCGTCGAAACAGCTCTCGAGGCGATGAGGCGTGGTGCCTTCCATTACGTGGTGAAGCCTTTCAAGCTGGCCGAGATTTCAGTCAGCGTGAAAAAGGCCCTCGAGCATCGCAAGCTGGCGCGCGACAACTCCGCCCTGGTGCGAGAGCTTCGCAAGAGCTGGGCGCTCGGCGATGTCATCGGCAAGAGCCCGGCGATGAAGCAGGTCTTCGACCTGGTGAATCGCGTCTCTCAGGCCACTGCCAATGTGCTGATCACCGGCGAGAGCGGCACGGGCAAGGAGATGGTCGCTCGAGCCATCCACAATAGCGGTCCTCGCGCCAGCAAGCCTTTCGTGGCGATCAACTGCACGGCGATTCCGGAAACTCTCCTCGAGTCCGAACTTTTCGGACATGCCAAGGGCTCGTTCACGGGCGCTTACACGCGCAAGCGCGGCCTTTTCGAGGAGGCCGAGGGAGGAACGCTTTTTCTGGACGAAATCGGCGACATGAATGTTGCCCTCCAGTCCAAGCTCCTTCGCGTGATCCAGGAACGCAAGGTTCGCGCCGTGGGCGAGAACGTCGGCAAGAACGTCGATGTCCGCATCATCGCGGCCACCCACAAGGACCTCAAGCAGGCCATCAAGGACGGTCTGTTCCGCGAGGACCTGTTTTACCGACTGTCGGTCATTCCGATCGTGATTCCACCGCTGCGGCAGCGCCGCGAGGACATTCCGGTGCTCGCCGAGCATTTCCTGCGGAAGTACGCCTCCGCCAATGGCTCGAAGGTGGATGGCTTCAGTCGGCGCGCGATGGCAAAGCTGTTGTCGATGCGATGGGACGGCAACGTGCGCGAGCTCGAGAACCTGGTCGAGCGCGCGGTGGTCCTCGCGCAGGGGCATCTCATCGATGAGGCCGACCTGCCCGAGGGCGTGACGGTCAGCGCGGAAGAGTTTTTCACGACAGCCACCGGGGATTTTCCGACGCTCGAGCAGCTCGAGCGTCGCTACATGCGGCTCGTCCTCGAAAAGACCGGGGGCAAGAAGGAGCAGGCCGCGCAGATTCTGGGCATCAATCGCCGCACGCTTTACCGCAAGGAACGCGAAGCCGGTTGGGTGGCTGCCGACGAGAATGAGTCCGACGAGGCCGAAGCTTAGGCTTTTTTCAGAGAAAGCGTGAAGGTCGTGCCGACGCCTTCGGTGCTCTTGACGTCGATCGTGGCCTGAATCTCGCCCACGAGCTGGCTGACGATCGAGAGGCCGAGGCCGGTGCCCTCGCCGACCTCCTTGGTCGTGAAGAAGGGCTTGAAGATCTCGTTCAACATCTTCTCTGGAATGCCGCAGCCCGAATCGGTCACAGACAGCAGGACGCGTTCGCCAGTGCTTTTCAGCCCGATTGCCACTTCGTGGCCCTCCGTGCGGCCCAGCTTCATGGCCTTGCGCACGGCGTGAATGGAATTGGTCAGCAGGTTCAGAAAAATGTGCTGAAGGCGCGACGGGTCGGCGATGACTTCCACGCCGGGCTCGAGATCGAGGTGGATCGCCACGCGATCGGCGCGCAGGTTTTGGCCAACGAGCGCCAGGACTTCGTCGATGACCCTTTTGGGCTCGAACGCTCTGAATTCGAGCTCGCCAAAGCTGCGGCTCATGCCCAGCAGCGACTGGATGAGGCGCGAGATGCGATCTGCCTGGCCGACGATGATCTCGAGGTTCTTTTGAATTCGTGCTGAAGTGGCGCCGTCTGCTCCTGATGCTTCGAGCTGTCCCGAGATCATCTCGGCGCGGCCACGGATCACTCCCAATGGAGTTCCGATCTCATGGGCGATCCCGCTTGCCAAAAGGCCCACCGATGCCAGTCGATCCTGCTGGGCGACCTTGGCTTCGAGTTCCTTTCGGAATCGGATGTCGACGGCAACTCCCATGTACCCGGTGATTTCGGCGTCGGCTGATCGAACGGGCGTGATGGTCAGGAGGACCGGAACAAGCGTGCCGTCCTTGCAGCGATTGATGAGCTCGCCCTTCCAGTGGCCGATTTTCGGGTCGCGGATTCGTGCCCACATCTGGTCGTAGAAGGGCTTGGAATGAAGTCCGGAGTGCAGCAGGGCGGGCGTCTGGCCGACTGCATCGGCGGAGGAGTACCCATAAATCTGCTCCCACGCTGGATTGACATACAGGAGCTTGCCCGAGCGGTCGCTGATCATGATGGCTTCGCTCGAGTCCTCGACGCACCGAAAGAAGGCGTTCTGGGGGTCAATCCGGATGTCCATGGCTAGGGATGTACCGTGGCCCTTGCGAAAATCAAAGCCGTGGCTGAAGTTGGGAGCATGCCTGAGATCACTTCGTCGCGTACCCGTTCGTATTGGCAAACTCCGCTCTTTGGAGCCGTGGCGGGCGCCTTGGCGGCAATCCTGATCTCCGGCCTCTCGCTCTTTGCGATGAGAAGACTGGGCCAGCAGATGGATTGGACGGCCATCATTTCCGGAGGAGCGGCCGGTGGACTTGCGGGTCATGCCATTTTGCGCGGCGTCCTCGCGTGGCTCGATCGGACGGGGCGTGCAGCGTCGTCGATGGATCGCTTTGCCTGGATGATTGTGTCGGGACTCGTGGCATCCGTGGTGCTCGGTGCGGGCGTCTTTGCATGGATCTTCAGTGGACTTCCGGTCGCCGCGGACGGCACGCGGGCGCTTGGCCCCAAGCTTTTCATGATGATCGGCTGGCTCGTGGGAATCCTCGCCTCAAGCCTGCCCCTGGCGATCGCGGAGCTGCAGGCTGAAGGTCGTGATTCCGAACGGCAGGTTTAAAGGAGCCTCACTCTACCGGCGCCCCTCGTTCCTGCGGTGCGGGTTCTCTTGCTGTCCGATGCGGACCGTATCTGTGTTGGAGTGGCCGCTCGTTAGCTTGATGCCGAAGTTTCCGGCCTGCCTCCAGCCGAAGTACGCTTTCACGTTCTTGTCCCAGTAGCTGACAAACGGCAGGTAGCTGGTAAAGAAGCCGATCTTCACCCGATGGACGGTCAGGTTCCATTTGCCGTTGGGATTGAATACGGAGTTCGGGGCAATTCCAGAGGCCTGATGGCTATCCGTTCCGACCTTGTCGGCAAAGCCGATGACGTAGAACGTAAAGTTGTGGCCCGGGTTGCGAAGGTACCATTTGACCTTGCGAGCCTTGTCTCCGGGTCGATACCAGGCTGGCGGCTCCGGATCATCGGCATTGCCGAGCCAGAAGAGCGGATTGATCTTCTGGTACCACTTGAAGCTTCGCTGGCTTGCCGGAGTCCAGGTTCCCCTGGTCCAGCTCTTTTCGATTTTTGTGGGCTGGGGCAGGCCTGACGAGGCCTTCGGAACGAGCGCGACTCGGTACTTCTTTTTGGCCTGTTCCAACTCCAGAATTGGAAGATGCGAACCTTGGACCTCTTCGATTTCCGCCTTGTCGATGTCCATGGCGTCGGCCGCTGAAGACACCATCGTCGGATCCAGCTGCAGCGGGGCCGCAGCGAGCGCCATGCTGGAATTCGAAACCGCGAACGCCAGAGCCAGGAGTACATTCTTCTTCGCCATAAGATCCTTCACCCCACCCCTGTTATGAGCAAGGTCGGGGCCAGTAGTCGCGGCCCGGGTCAGTTGAAATTAACTAGAAGTAACAGGGGGTTGTCGCTTTCGTGGTGTCATGCCCCGCTCAGCTGTTGATCGGGTGTTCAGGAAATTGACGGAGAAAGCCGGGGATTTCTGGTCAAGATTCGAGCTCTGTTCACCGAGCTGTTTACTGAGGTGAATTCATGCAGAAGCGACTCCGATACGTGGCGAGCCTGCTTGCCTTGGGATGGTGCGTGGGCGCCGGAGCGGCGTCCGAAGAGCAGGGGCGGGTTTCCGGCCAGGCCCGGTACGGCGAGCTCTTTGAGCTGATTCTCGAAGGTGCCAGGCAGGAGGCCGTATTCCGCGGGGTCATCGAGGATTACCTCGCGACGACTCCGGCCGACCTCGAGGCCTTTGCCAAGGAGAATCCTGCCGTATTTTCTGGTTTTTCGGCGCAGGACTTTCGCGGCGCTCGAATGCCTGCACTCCAGGTCGTGGACGAGGAGTGGTTCTCGTTTTCTGCCGAGGGTCATCGCCTCGACATTCGCTGGAACTTTTTCGGAAACCAGTGGGTCTTTCGCGACGGCACCACGCTTCCGGTGGATGAGTCTCTGAAGCTGGCCACGCTGCTCGAGGCCATGGATCGAAACGTCGTGCGAAAGACCTCGAGCCTCTGGAATCTGATCCTTCCGACCTCGGCATTTGCCGGAGCCAAGGGGCGCGCCTCGAGCGGCGCGCCGCCTGCCGAGACGAAATCGTTTCGTCCGGTTCGAGGCGCGCAGATTGCCGGAGCCACCGTGGGACTTCTGAGCATTCCGGGGCTCGCCGTGGCGCGCTGGGTGATGAGATCCACGATCTTCCGGGGAAAGAGCTGCGACCGCAAGATCCACGAAATGGTCGAGACGACTGAACGTCAGCTGGCCAAGTGCGAGAAGGGCGAGATCGACGAGGTCGAGACGGGCGTGATTCGAGGCATGGCCAACCAGTTCCTGGCCTTCAAGGCAGACCAGAGCCTATTGGGTTATGGCGGGCTGGGCACTCGACTGCGAACGAAGCGTCGCGTGAAGCGCGAGCTGAATCAGCGTTTCCAGGAGGGCAGGCTGGATTGCGCCGAGTGCAATCTCTCCGGGGCCGCACCGACGATCACTGCTTCCGCCAAGGAGGCCTGCCTTGAGGTGGTGAAGGATTCAGATGGAATCCTGGGGTGCAAAGACAAGCATTTCGATGCCAACCGCGATCTCATCGACCGTTTCTGCGTCGATGCCCACAAGTTATCGGCCTGTCTGAGCAAGGCTTCTCGCTAAGGACGTTCACCGGCAGATCAGCTGCTCGTGCGCGGAGAGCGGCGGCGCATCCTGCCCACGCGCGTGAGGACTCCAGCCCATCAGGGGGGCTGCTCTGACGCCAAGGCTCGCAAATCCCGCAGCGATGAGTAGCGCGGCTGCCATGCGAGGAGTCCGGCGCGCGATCGGTCCCAGCACGCGGCTCACGAGCCAGGGTGCGGCACTGAGGGCCGGCACGGTGCCGAGCCAGAAGAAAAGCAGCACTCCCGCGCCCTTGAAGACGCTCTGAGTGGCGATCGAGGCCAGCACGAAGCCGTGGAGCCATCCGCAGGGAAGCAGCGCGGAGAGCGTTCCGACGGCAAATGCGTTTCCACGCGATGCTTGGTGGAATTTGCGAATCCAGGATGGAGGCAGTGCAAAGAGGTGGTTGCCGCGTCCTCGCCAGAGGTTCACGCCCATCTGGATGAAGGCTGCCGCAAGCAGGAGCGAGGCCGTCCAAGAAATCCAGCCGAGTCGATCCGATCTGAGAACTACCGAGCCGAGTGCTCCGGCAAGGGCGCCGAGCGCGAGGTACCCGAGGAGTCGTCCTGCGTGATACGCGCCCACCTTGGCTGGTCCTCGGCCCACGGCCAGCACGAGTCCTCCGCACATGCCGACGCAATGCCCGCTGCCGAGCAGGCTCGCACCGAGGACGGCAATCGGAATGAGGTCAGAAGAGAGGACCGACAAGGCGGACCTCCTGGCGAATCAGGTCCTTGCCCTCGACTTCGACGAACGCCTGCGCTCGTCCCTTCTCGACGATGGACTTCGGAAAACGGAAGAACACGTCGAGCCGGCGAAGTTCGCCGGCTTGGAGCTGAATTGCGGGGTTGACGGTGACCAGCTCGACTCCACGGGCTCGCGACTCTTCAGAGAGTCGAATAGCGACGACCGACGGATCGAAATCCTGGTTCCGTACGTCGAGCTTGAAATGATTGCTGACCGTCGCGCTGCCGTCCGTAGTGGCGACCACCTGGTACGGAAGCTCGGTCGCGCGGACGAACTCCGCCGAGACGAGCTTGTGGTTCTTGACCTTGATGAAGAGCGAGGTCGCGACGATCGAAAGCAGCACCGCGTAGATGATGCTTCGGGCGCGAAATGGAGAAACGTGGTCCTTGTCGCCGGCAAAGGTCTTGTAGCGGATGAGGCCCGTGGGCTTTTTGATCTTTTCCATGACCCGGTCGCAGGCGTCCATGCAGGCCGTGCAGGCGATGCACTCCATCTGGGTGCCGCGCCGGATGTCGATTCCCGTAGGGCAGACCGCGACGCAGCGGTAGCAGTTGATGCAGTCACCGGTGGCCTCGCTCGAAGTGGCAATGCCCCGACGAGGTTCGCCGCGCTTCGCGTCGTAACCCACGACCATCGAGCGATCGTCCATCAGCACCGACTGGAATCGTCCGTAGGGGCAGGCAATCAGGCAGAACTGCTCGCGGAACCAGCCGAAGTCAAAGAGCACGAGCCCTGAGATGAAGGCCATCACGCCGAAAGCTCCGGGGTTCTGGATCGGCGATTGCTTCATCATCACCGCGAGCGCTTCAGTTCCGGTGAAATAAGCGACAAAACTGTGGCCAATGATGAGTGAGATCAGGACGAAAACGCTCCACTTCAAAGCCTTCTTGACGAGCTTGTCGGTGGTCCACGGACCATCGTCGAGTTTCCTGCGGGCGATGGAGTCGCCCTCAATCCAGCGTTCAATTTTCCGGAATACTCCGTCAACGAAGACAGTCTGCGGGCAGGCGTAGCCGCACCAGATTCTTCCCCAGACTGCAGTGATGAAGAAGATCGTCAGTACGGCTCCGGCGATCACGAAAAACAGCATCGGCGCGTCGTGCGCCCAGAACTGGATTCCGAGGATCGCAAATTTTCGTTCCGGAAGGTTGAGGAGAATCGCGGGCCTCCCACCGATCCGAATCCACGGCAGCATCAGGAAGAAGGTGATCAGGACGATGTTCAGGATATTCCTGAAGCTCCTGAAGAAGCCTCGGACATCGGCCGGGTAAAGATAGACCCGATGTCCGTCCTTCGTCGTCGTGGCCAGGTGATCGGTGGGAAGCTCGCGAGGATGGCTCATCGATTTACTCCATCACGACCTTTTCGCCCTGAGCGCCCTTGGCGTTCGGAGGATTCGTGCCGTGCAGTGCGCGGACGTAGGCCACGAGCGACTTCAGCTCATCCGGCGATACGAGCGCACCCCACGGAGGCATGCCCTTGTCCGTGATGCCGTTGGCAATCGTCTTGGCGATCTCCACGTGCTTCGCGCCATGGATCCAGTAGTCATCCGCGAGGTTCGGGCCGATTCCGCCTTCGCCCTTCTGCCCGTGGCACACGGCGCACTTCGCGACGTAGGCGTCCTTGCCCTGCTTCTGATGCGCGTCCGAAGCGGCCCAGGCTTTCAGGCTCTCTTCGGTATCGCCTCCGGGCTGTCCTGGCTTCGGAGCGTTTGCGGCCTGGACGCTTTCCAGCTGCTGCATCGCCGTGACGTACTCGTCCCTCAGGGTTGGTCCGGGTCCGAACGTGTAGTGAGCGTAGTAGCCCGCCGAGAAGACCATCGAGCCGTACAGGAGCCAAAGCCACCAGCGGGGCAGGAAATTGTCATGCTCTTCGATTCCGTCATACACGTGCACCTGGGTGCCCGGAGGGGGAGCGAAGGGATCGTGTTTGTTGTCAGTGCTCATCGGAGTGGTGCTCCTTTCGTCGAGTCGCCCGCAAACGGGGCGTCTGCAATCTGTTGATACAGTTCAGTGCTGCCGCGCCTGTAGACCCATGCCAGAACTCCGAGGAAGACTCCCAGAAAGATCAGCAGTCCGAGGCACGTCAGCCAGATCATCGGAAACTTTGATGCCACCTGTGACAGCATTACTGGATTCCACCTTTCTGGAAGTCGGCTCCGAGCTTCTGCAGGTACGCGATCAGCGCGATGATCTCCTTGTCGGCAACCTTCGGAGGAGCTCCCTGTTCGGAAAGTCCAGCGGCAATGCGCTCGGCTTCCGCCCGGGCATCAAACGAGGCCTTCGCGACCTGCTCCTCCGAGTAGGGCACGCCAAGCTGCTTCATGACGGCCAGTTTCTTGCCGATGACCTTGAAGTCCGTCTTGTCTTCGAAAAGCCAGGGATAGGACGGCATGAGAGATCCGGCGACCACGTCGCGAGGATTCAGCATGTGGCGGAAGTGCCACAGATCAGGGTACTTGCCGCCCAGGCGGGCAAGGTCCGGTCCGGTGCGCTTGGATCCCCACTGGAACGGACGATCATAGGCGGATTCCTCTGCGCGCGAATACGCTCCGTAGCGAAGCGTCTCTGCCGGAATCGGACGGACCATCTGCGAGTGGCAGGTGTAGCAGCCCTCGCGGACGTAGATGTCGCGTCCGTGCAGCTGCAGGGCAGAGTACGGCGTGACGCCCGGAGGAGCCTGAAGGTAGCCACCCACGAACCACGTCGGGATGATTTCAATCGCTCCGCCGATCATGACTGAAACGACCGTCAGTGCCGTGAACGCGCCTCCCATGCCTTCGAGCTGGCGATGGAACTTGTCCACGGTGGCGCTCACGGCTGACGAGCCGACGAGAAGCTTCGGTGCGACCGCTTCTTCGTCCTTCTGCTCTGCCGGCGCGCTCCTGACCGTCATCCAGATGTTGTAGGCCATGAGCAGGAAGCCGCCGAGGTAGAGGACTCCGGCAAGCGCACGAACCCAGTACAGCGGAACGATCTTGGTGACCGTTTCGATGAAGTCCGGGTACTGCAGGCGTCCGGTCGAATCGATCGCACGAAGCATGAGGCCTTGCGTGATTCCGGCGCTGACCATCGAGATGTAATAAGTCAACGTGCCGAGCAGGCCCGTCCAGAAGTGCCAGTTGGCGAGCTGGACGCTGTACAGCTTGGTGCGCCAGAGCTTCGGCACGAGCCAGTAGATCATGGCGAAGGACATGAAGCCGTTCCAGCCCAGGGTGCCGCCGTGGACGTGGCCGATGATCCAGTCGGTGTAGTGGCCGAGCAGGTTCACGGACTTGATCGACAGCAGCGGACCTTCGAAGGTCGACATGCCGTAGAACGTGAGCGCCGCTACGAACATCTTCAGGATCGGATCGACGCGGACCTTGTCCCAGGCTCCGCGAAGCGTGAGCAGGCCGTTGATCATGCCGCCCCAGCTGGGTGCCAGCAGCATCACCGAAAAGAGCATGCCCAGGGTCTGCGCCCAGTCCGGCAGGGCCGTGTAGAGCAGGTGGTGCGGGCCGGCCCAGATGTAGATGAACACCAGCGACCAGAAGTGGACGATCGACAGTCGGTAGCTGTACACTGGGCGATTGGCCGCCTTGGGCAGGTAGTAGTACATGAGGCCCAGAAACGGCGTCGTCAGGAAGAAGGCGACGGCGTTGTGGCCATACCACCACTGCACCAGCGCGTCCTGCGCGCCGGCAAAAACCGGATAGCTCTTCCAGAGGGTCACCGGGATGTTGATCGAGTTCACGATGTGCAGCAGCGCCACCGTGACGATCGTCGCGATGTAAAACCAGATCGCGACGTACATGTGCTTCTCGCGGCGCTTGAAGATGGTGCCGAAGAAGTTGATCGCGAACACCACCCAGATTCCGGCGATGGCAAGGTCGATCGGCCACTCGAGCTCCGCGTATTCCTTGCTGACCGAGATTCCCATCGGAAGCGTGATCGCCGCCGCAACGATGATGGCCTGCCATCCCCAGAAGTGGATGTTGCTGAGCCTGTCGGAGAACATTCGGGACTTCAGCAGTCGCTGGGTCGAGTAGTAGATGCCCGCGAAGATGGCGTTTCCTGCGAAGGCAAAGATCGCGGCGTTGGTGTGAAGCGGGCGCAGGCGTCCGTAGGTCAGCCAGGGCAGGTCAAAGTTCAGGCGCCAGTCCGAGAGCTGGAGCGCGACGAGCACGCCGAGAAGAAAGGCCACGGCGGCCCAGACCAGGGTGACGACGACGAACTTTTTGACGATGCCGTCGTCGTAGTGGAATTTCTCGAGTGCGCCGGTTGGCGTCGAGGTTGCGGTTGTGGTGCTCATGTGGTCAGTCTCCTCCGGTTCCTTTCTCTAGTTCTCATCTTCGAGGAGTACCCGGTGCGCCGGGGTCTCCAAGTCGTCGTATTGCCCCTGGCGCACCATCCAGATGAACCCCACGAGGAAGGTTCCTCCGAGCAGAAGCGCCAAAGGCAGAAGCAATGAAATGATGTTCATGACGAGGCCTCCTCGAGGGCTTGGCGGAGCTTCTTCGTCCCTGCGGTCGCGGAGAGGATGACGACGAAGGCGCTCACGGGCATGAGGATGGCCGCCAGCAAAGGATTGATCTTGCCAAGAATCGCAGCGGTCGCTGCGACGGCGTTGTAACCCAGCGAGATGGCAAAATTCCGGCGAACCGTGCGAAGCGTCTCGCGGCCAATGACGACGAGGCGCGGAATCTGTCGCAGTCCCGGGCGCGACAGGTAAATGTCCGAGGCGCGAATGCTGGCTTCGAGCCCGCCGTGGACAGCGACGCCGACCGAGGCCGAGGCCAGGGCGATGGCATCATTCGCCCCGTCGCCGATCATCAGTGAACGAGGCGCCTGCTCCAGCGCGGCCTGTTTCTGTTCCGGGGTGGCGCTTGAAGTGGTTTTCGAGCTGGTAATCTCGAGCGCTTCGCCGACCATCCGGACGGCTTCGGCGGAGTCTCCCGAAAGGATTCGCGGATCAACGCCGAGCTTCCTCAGCTCGATCATCACTTCGCGGGCTTCGGCTCGGATCGGATCGCCCAACAGTGCGGTTCCGATTTCGACATCATCTTCAAAAAGCGAGATTGCCGTCACAGCTCTGCCTTCGGCATTCGTCGCGTGAGAGGAGCGGGCAGCGCCGATAAAGTACCGTCGTCCGTTGGCGACGCCGGAAACTCCGCGACCCGAGTGCTCCTCAATGCCTTCCATCGCCATCAACGGATGGGTCAAGGCTTCGGCATGGAAGTGCTCGCGCAGTGCTCGGGCGATGGGGTGCCGAGAAGAAGCTTCGAGCGACAGAATGATGGAGGAGGTCGGAGCGGCAGGCTCACGGTGGAGTTTCCAGTCGAGCACCTGGAAGCGCCCTTCGGTCAGGGTTCCGGTCTTGTCGAAGAAGGCCTGCTCCACGCGCGAGAGGCGCTCGAGCACTTCGGCTCCCTTGATGAGGATTCCGGCGCGCGCGGCCTTCGCGAGCGTCGATGCAAAGCTCAAAGGCGTTGCCAGCGCAAAGGCGCAGGGGCAGGTCACGAGCGCCAGGGCAAGCGCGCGCTGGAGGGCTTCATGCCACCCGCCGTGAAGGGCGCCGACGAAAACCAGCGGCACCAGCACCAGCGTCACGGCGATGAAGCCGCGCGAGACCTGGTCGGAGAAGGTGACGATCGGAGCGCGCGACTCGAGGCTGGCCTGCATCGACTCGATGATGCGGCCGACGCGCGATTCGCTCCCGGAGGAGGTGATTCGGATCGTCAGCGGAGCGCTGATGTTCTGTGTCCCGCCAAAGACTTCGGATCCTGGCGCCACTTTTTCAGGAAGCGATTCGCCCGTCAGGAGCGCGCAGTTCACGGATCCTGCTCCTGAGGCCACGATGCCGTCGGCCGGAAGGAGATCGCCCGGAAGGACTTCGATGATGTCTCCGACGCGAAGCTCCGAGAGGGCCACTGTTTCGAACGACCCATCGTCACGTTGGCGGCGAGCCTCTGCGGGCATCAGGAAATGCGCGAGGCTTGAGGCGTTGAGCGCCTTTCGCTGAACCCGGCGGAGCAGGTAGCGGCTCGACAAGAGGAGGAACACCAACGTCGTGACCGAATCAAAGTAGATGCGGTCGTCGCCGCGGAAAAGGTTCGCGACGCTCACCCAGAACGACACCTGAAGTCCGATCGCCACTGGCACATCGATCGAGAGCTGTCGCGCGCGAAGCGCCTTCCAGGTCGACTGATAAAAGGGAAGGGCGCTGTAGAACATCACCGGAATGCTGAGTCCGAAGCTGATCCAGCTGAACTTTCGTTCAAAAGCGCCGTCAGCACCTGCATAAAGAGCGATGGCCAGCAGCATGATGTTTCCTGCCGCGGCCGCCGAAACTCCGAGCTGCGTCAGAAGCCTGCGGTCCTCCCGCTGGGACAGCTCTCCTGCTTCGCGAGCGCGAATCGCATGGGGTCGATACCCGACGCGCAGCAATCCTTCCGCTGCCGCTGCGTAAGACCCCTCCGGACTGATCGTGACCGTGGCAACGGCGCTGCCCAGGTCGAGGCGAACCGAAGTCACGCCGTGAACCAGCTGTGGAAGCTTTTCGACGAGCCAGACGCACGCCGCGCAGTGCACGCCTTCGAGATAGAAGCGAAGACCGTGGGGGGTTTCGTAGTCGCGTCGGGCATCGTCATGATCGAGCCAGCGGTAGGCGGCGCTCGGGGTATCGCGTGCCGCAACGGGACGAGCCCTTTCTCCCGTTTTTTCGAGGATGGAGTAGTAGCGCGAAAGACCGGTGCTCTGGAGAAGGCCGAAGACGGTCTCGCAGCCCTGGCAACAGAAGTCGGAGCCAGCCCGTTCAGAAACGGGTGACGTGCAATGACGGCACAATCGGATCTCCGTTGCCGGAGAAAGAGAACACGCCAGAGACTCCATGAGCGTGATGCAGAGAGCAACGGCTGTGCCCTCCCGATCTATTTGAAAAGATTGGCATTTTCAATTTCATCATGCTTTGGGGCGACTCAAAAGGGCTCATGATCTCGCGAGGGCGGGTTAAAATGTCCCGACACATCTCGGCCATTTATATCTTGACTCTTTTGGTCGTCTGCTAAAAAGTGAATGTACTGTTAAGAATATTTAACAGTACGGTTGAGGATTCCTCTCAGCAGTTTCGAAAGGAGTATCTCGTGAACCTCTTCTCCCGCATTCCCCAGTTTTTGGTCCTGCCCGTCACCCTTGCTGCGCTCGTCTCCACGAGCACGGCATGCGGCAAGAAAGGAAGCGGCGGTGGCCTCGTGACGGGCGCCCAGTTCTCCACCATCGAAGAGAATGGAGACCTCTACGGAAAAGTCGATGTGCTGCTCAATACCGGTACTGTTCTGCTTCCCAGCTTTGAGCTTCCGATCCTGAATCCGAAGAATCCGGGAGCCATCTACGGATCGGTTTCGATGCGCGATGCGCTTTCTGCAGGAACACAGCTCGGTATCTCGTTCAACCTGACCGAGATTTCAGGACTGGAAGGTACGGATGGCTCCGTGCTTCCGAACGGCAGGGCGATTCCTGTCTTTCTTGCCGACGGATCGAAGCCGATCGCCATTTCCATCCAGAGGAACAGTCGCGCGTACTTTGCCTTTTCAGAAGGAACCGCAGTCGTCGGCGCGGCCGTGGTCATTCCGGAGTTCGACAGGATCAGCTCCTCCGTGGGCCCGATCGACATCTTCTTTCCGTTCCAAGGCTCGAATGGAATCTCGGGAGTGGCGGGGCTCTTCAGCTCGAACCAGCCGGGTCAAAGCGGCCTTGCGGTATTCATCGATGCATCGGAGGCGGTGAAGGGCATTTCGGAAAAATCGATGAATCGCGCCCTGGCTTCGGTGGCTGCAAAGTCCGTGGGGCAAAGGTCCGCAACGGCCTCGTTCCGGTCGCAGGCCGGAATGAGCACCATGCAGGCCTATCGCCTCAGTCAGTTCATGTCGAAGCTCGGAGACCGCCGCCAGCGCCTGCGACTTCAGTAGTGCCTCCTTCGCCCCGGACTGGTAGGTTTTGCGCATGATGACTCTTCAGCCGCTCAACCTCTCGGACCGGGGCGAAGTCCTTCAGCTGGTCGAATTCATCAATGCGCACTACCGTTCCGCGGTTCCGCTGAGCGAGGCCTCGGTATCCTCCGGCAGGACGAACTTCTTCTGGGCTGTGGTGGAAGGCAGTCGCGTCGGAGCCAGTGCTTACGTCGAGCGAACTCCGACGCTTGCGGAGACCGTGAAGACCGTCATCGATCCCGCCTACCGAGGAAAGCGATACGGCGAGATGCTCTCCCAGGCCATTGAAGACCAGGTTCGTCGCGATGGTTTCAAGAAGGTGATGACGACCGTCTACATCGACAATCTTCCGATGATCATGATCAAGCTGCGCCAGGGGTATCGCTTCGAGGGGTTTCATCCCGATCATGAGAAGCCGGGCTGGCACGAGTACTCGTTTGGAAAGGTGCTCTCATGATCGGCAAGAGCGGCAAGGGGTCGTCGCTGCTGATGATCGTCGACGATTGGGAGGCACTCGAACGTTACGAGGAGCGCCTCTCGCCTGGCTTCAGCGCAGTCGAGGGCTGGCCCATGGCCAAGGAGGGACTCGCTCGGGCCCGGGAGTGCTCCTGGGGAGCGATTCTGCTCGACCTGGTTTTTGAAGACGTCACTCCCGCTGAGGCGGTCGCGGTATTGAAGCAGGATCCTCTCACCTCCGGTGTTCCGCTCATTGTGGTCGGATCGCGAGAGGAGCTTGAGGGCCTGTCGCTCCACGAGAGAGATCAGCGGGTGTTCCGGCCCTTCGAGTGGCCTCGCCTCGAGCAGGCCTGCACTGCTGTATGTCACTGATATCACTATTCTTTATTTGTGATGACGCGCCGCATTATCTTTGCTAGGTTCCACCTCATCGAAGATGGGAGAACCCGATGCGCAGCGCCTTTCCATCCACCCTCATGCTCCTGGCTCTCCTGCCGCAGCTCTCGTGGGCTGCACTTCCTCGCGACCCCCGCGAATTTCCCCGATTTACCGACTCATTCACCCAGGTGGACCAGCAGATCGGCGCGCGTGAGCTGACCCGACTTCGCGGAAAAACCAGCTTCGCCATGTCGATTGAAAGCGCGCTTCGAGATCATGCAGGGCTGCAGATGCCGAGCCTCGGTGGAAACGACCGGCTCTTTTCAGTCCTCAGGGCGCCGGGAAAAGTCTCGCTCCTGAGCCATCCTCAATGTTCGGTGTCACAGGCTTCACTGCGTGAATCGATCGGCTCGGCTCCTGGACAGCGGACGGTGGATCTCGCCAACGAGTTTTCTCGACAGATGAATCAGGCGCGTGACATGGCGCTTTTCTCCACTTCCGGTTCAGTCCGGCTCGAGGGCTGGGACCGCGCCATGCACCTCTACAGCAAGCTGATGGGATGCCTGGCATACGCCGAGTCGCTGACGACCGCCGACGCGTCGTCATCCGATGCGGTGGCAAGAAGCGTGGGACCGAAAGGCTACTCGAGGCCGGGTGGCGTCCTCTTTTATCGAGATCCGCTGCAGACGAACTCCGAGAGCCAGCTCAATATCGGGCTCTACCAGTTCTCGCCCGATCCCCGGGGCAACGTCCTCTCGTGCGTGGAGAGCTGGAACGCCCGTCATCCCGGGTTGAAGTTTGCCTCGCCGATCAGCAAGTCCACGATGATTCGCGCACTGGGCAACGAGTCGCAGCGCTTCAATGCCTATTGCGGAGTGAACAAGCTCCTTCAGTCGTATTTCATCCAGGCAAACACGACCTCACGGGCAAGAACTCACGCCTGGAACCTCGTTCGCGATGCCGGCGGAAAGGTGGCTGGAGCGAAGCTTCCGTCCGAACGTTGCGTCTCTCCGTATTTCAACTCGAAGGCCTACAATCATTTCGGTCCTCTCCAGAACACCACCGGAAGCAACCTTCATCGCGTCCTGAGCTGCACGCTGCTGTGAGCTCAGCGGGCGGAAGAGGCGCTGTACGGATCTTCGAAGTTTGCCTGCTGTGAGCGCGGCTCCGAAGCAGGACGTGCTGCGGGCACGGGAATGGCGCGGTCTGCCTGGGGCTCGACTGCAATCGCACGCGAAGGAGCCTGGGTGACTTGATCCAATGATCGCTCTTTCGGGGCGCGACGCTGGCTGACGGCCTGCGAAGGCACGCAGTGGGCATTCATGAGGATCTGCTGGATTTCGGCTTCGTTCCTTTCAGCATCGGACTTGCCCATGTTCCTGAAAAAACTTCCGAAGGTCGAGGCAGGCTTGTACTGCTGCTGCATTCCCGCCTGGCAGTAGGCGGCGTACCGGTACTGCTCGGACTGCTGGCGGAGCTGCTCCATGTACTGGGCGCGAGTCTGTTCGACCTGCTTCACGTAAGTTTCCATCTGCTGCAGGTTGGACTGGAGCTGGGCGAGGCTCTGACGATCCACCTGAAGCGCCGAGGCCTGAACCTGGCGACGCTCATATCGATCACGAGCCGTGATCTGGCGCGCCTCCCGCGCTTCCGCTCCGGCACCCTGATCGCGCGAGGCAAGCTTGTTTTCGGCATGCTGGTCGGAATCGAGCTTGGAAATGAGGCTTTCTCGCTGGCTGATGATTTCCTTCTTCGCTCGGATCTGGGCCCGCAGCTGGCCGATCTGCCTGTCGGTATTTTCCTTGATCCTGGTTCCTTCGCGAACCTTTTCTGCAGTGACCTGGAGCGGATGCTCCTCGGCTCGCGCTCCGGAGAAGGGAAGGACCAGTGAAACAACAAGGACTGCGATGCGGA
>JBIIXZ010000122.1:0-8144 GCA_044347055.1 Bdellovibrionia bacterium
AGGCGCTGGGCGCTCGCCAGGTCCTGGAGCATGAAGCGGGGCTGCGTCTCGAAGTAGTCGCGAATGGCTCGCGAAACATAATCCGAAAACAGGCCATCCACATTGTCCGAGGAGCGCAGCACGCCGATCGACTGGAGCGAAAAGCGCCGGTCCATTTCCGGAGAGGCGTGCGCAGTCAGCGCCGAGGCGATCAGCGCAGCTGCGGCGGAAAGCTTAAGAGCTCGCACGCTGGCTCTCGCTCTGATCTTCATAGAAAGCCACCAGGGTCTTGAGCTCGGCGATTTCTTCTCGTGCCTTTTGGAGCTGAAGCTTCAATTCGTCATAGGACTGATCTCGCCCCGGAGCGCTGGTCGTTGACGGTGGCGTTTGGAAGAGCAGCTGGCCGTTGAAGGTGGGCGTCGTCTGGTCGTCCCAGATGAAGTAGCGGCCGTTTTCCGTCTTGTAACGCACCTTGGACGCCTTGATGTGGCGCCGCAGCGTCGAAAGACTGACGTCATTGCGGGTCGCATACTCCATCAAAGACAACCACTGACCGCTAAGTTCCATGCAACCTAGTGTATTTCCATGGATTGAATATTCAAGTACCCTTTGGAGAGATGGGACAACATCGACCCGGAGCCAGCTCCAGAAAACGCATCCAGATCGGGTCCAAGCGCAAGATCGGCTTCGTCTGCAGTGGCGGCGCCACCAAGGCCGGGGCCTTCCACATCGGCGTCGCCCTTGCCCTGCAGGAGCAGGGTTTTCGCTTCGTTGGCGGACTCCAGTCGCGCGACGATCCCTCGGGCCCCAGCTCGAAACCCATGGAAATCAGCACTTACGTGGGATCCAGCGCGGGCTCGATCATCTGCTCCTATCTGGCCGCAGGGTACTCGCTCGATAACATCTTCAATTCTTTCACCGGCCGGCCGCCGACCGATGAAATGGACAAGATTCCGAGAATCCTTCCCAGGCTGACCTACCCCACGATGTTCAGGCTGCGTCCCGGACTGGCCCGCGAGCAGTTTTCGCAGCTGATGCAGGTGGGGCGGATGGTGAACCATCTGGTCCAGGGACGCTGGGATTCACTGCTCCAGCTCGACTGGCTGAAGCTTCAAGGCATCTTTTCGACGGGCGGTCTCGAGGAGTTCATGCGCGAGGAGGTCCTTCCGAGCAATCGATTCCATGACTACCTCGCCGATCTGTTCATCGTCGCCACGCAGCTGAACCATTCTCGCAAGGTCGTCTTCGGCAAGTACAGCTACCAGCCCCCTCCTCATGACCTGACCTGCCAGTACGACAATGATGCGATGATCTCGCAGGCCTGCGCGGCGAGTGCATCGCTTCCGTTCGTCTACGCGCCGTACCCGATTGAAAACAAGAACGGGAAGACCATCCATTACATTGATGGAGAAATCCGCGACACGCTGTCGACCCACGTGGCGATCGACTCCGGCTGCGACCTCGTCATCGCCAGCCACACTCACCAGCCCTACCACTTCAACAAGGAGATCGGATCGCTCACGGATTACGGACTTCCGGCAATCCTCATCCAGTCGATCTACCTTGTCATCGAGCAGAAGGTGAACCAGTACGTCCACGGCAAAGTGTCCCAGCGCAATGCTATCAACGCCGTGGAGCGCTACTGCAGGCAGAACGGCATCGATGGAGAGCATGCGAGAAAAATCCTCGAGATCCTCGAGGCCGAGCTGCATCATCGGCGGGACGTCGACATCCTGTACATCCATCCGAACCCCTCCGACGCCCAGATGTTCTTCGGAGATCACTTCAGTCTCTCGCCCCGCAAGCTTGCCGAAATCGTCAAGAGCGGCTTCCGGGCGACGATCGAAAAGCTGCGGCATTATGAGTTCGCCGATCGCAAGGTCGAGCCGCACGCACCCGTGGCCGTCGACCTGGCTTCAGGAGAATAGGCCGGCCTGCCCGCGCGGGCACGGTGTTCGCAATCCTGTGAGACCAGTTGCTGAAGAGTAAGAGAGTACCGGGGAAACCCGGGAAACACGAAATCCAGCAACTCGGGAAGGGTCGTGCGACCGATGAAAGGCAAACCGCAAGGATTGCCTGGAGGAAGCAATGACCCTTCTTCTTTTTATTCTGGCCATCGGGCGTCATTCCGACTGGAATAGAGGCATGAGCCTCTTCATTCGCTTCGCCGCGCCTTCCGCCCTGCTCCTCGTTTCCTCGCTCGCCTGGTCTGGTGGCTTCACGGCAAAAGGGTTCGAGATCCGCGGGCCGCGCGAGAGGCCCATCTTCACGATGGAGCAGACGTTTGGAGCCGACGGCCTGTCTTCTTATTCAGCGTTCCGATCGCCGGAGGGCAAGGACCTCGTCACCGAGAAGATGGAATTCGATGATGCTGGCGCACCGCTTCGGTACACGGTCGACCATTTGCAGTCCGGTACGTCCGGAGTCGTCGAGGTGAAGAACGGCCGCCTGACCTTCGTCCACCGCACTGCCGATGGAAAGGTGAAGACCAACGACGAAATCATTCCGGACGTCTGGGCCACGGGTCCCATGTTCCTTCCGATGGTTCGCAAGAACTGGGACCGCCTGATGAAGGGCGAGCCCATGAAGTTTCGATTTGCCGTCTGGGACCGTGCGGAGACGGTCGGATTCCAGCTTTTCAAGGAACGGGTGGAAAAGAAGCCTGACGGGCGCGAAGTGGTGATCTTGAAGATGAAGCCTACCGCATTCATCATCGCAGCCATCGTGGATCCGCTCTATTTCGAGATGCGTCCGGATGGCTCGTTCCTGGAGACCATGACGGGCCGCACCCTTCCCAAGCGGCAGGACGGGTCGAAGCTCAAGGACCTGGATGCCTACATCGTGTATTCGGCGAAATAGGGGTCTGGACATCGCCCGGCCGCCGGTGTTATCCGACTTTCACAATTTGTTGCTGCGGAGAGGTGGGAGAGTGGTTGAATCCGCACGCCTCGAAAGCGTGTTTGCCTTAACGGGTAACGAGGGTTCGAATCCCTCCCTCTCCGCCAGATTTTTCTTTCCGTTCCACCACTTACATTTTTTTGAATCACCCACCGTAAACACGGAGGGATTCGTGTGTCCTGAGAATGGAACAAAAATGGAACATGACATGAGATCGGGTGCTGTCGTCACCGTGACGAGACGACTCGCAGGATCGGGCATAAGGCTACGGTCGGCGCAGAAGACGCGGGCGCGGTCGGAGTCGGATCAGGCTTTCGCTCCGGCCTCTTGATGCTCGCCGCGATCGAGTTCAATCGATCGTCGGTGCGGTGAATATACCGTCTCGTCGCCGAAAGACTCTTCTGGTTGAGCAAGCGACGAATGTCCTCCGCGCTCGCCCCGCCGCTCACCCAAATCTCCGTGCACGAGTGCCGAAGCTCATGCGGCGTCACCCGCTTCACTCCTGCACCTTTGCATAGACGACGGAGCACCCGATCGCAGAACGACTCGTAGTTCAGCATCCCGCCAGTTCCGTTCGGGCACACGAAGTCGTCTGGGCCTTTCCCCAGCGTGACCTCCAGCAAGTACGCTTTCAGTTCCGGGATCATAGGCACCGATCCCCAGTCGCCCTGCTTCGGGTGCTCCTGCATCTTCCGCGTCTTCTTATTGTAAGACGCCTGGATCAGGATGCGATCCCGCTCGAAGTCGAGCGCCTTCACGCGAAGACCCTGGACCTCACCCGCACGAAGTGCGGACAATCCCGAAACCCATACCGCTGGACCAGCCCAATGCGGACGTGAGTGGTCGAGCAACCTCCACGACTCCTCTACTGAGAGAAAATCCCTCTCCCGCTGGATCACCTTGGGCCGATGCCGCTTCTGCACAGGATTCTGCGGGATCAGCTCGTAGTAGCCCGTGGCGTCCTCGAACATCTTGTGCAGGAGCGTGTAGACGTGGCACACGGTCTGCGCCGCCAGCCCCTTCTCGCGCACCCAGGAGAGAGTGCGCCCGATGTCGGTGGACCTAACCTCCGCGAGCTTCATCTGCCCCAGCATCGGGACCACATGATCGCGGAACATCTGGTCCTGGCTCATCTTCCAGCCCTCAGACACCTTGTCCCGGCACTCTTTGCTCCACCTGGACCAGAACTCGATCAGCGTCGTATCCCGCTGAGCGGGTGTCGGCGCGAATCCTCCGGTGTCCCTACGGGCCAAAAGAGCCCGCTCATGAGCTTCGGCATCCACTTTCCTGGCGAACACCTTCGTCGGAAAAAGACGCCCCATCGAGTCGCGGACGCGAACTTGCCAGTGCCTCCCTGTTTTGGTCTTTGTTGATACTACTGCCATAGGTCAAACCTCCTGTTTTTCGGAGGTCGGCCCACAGACAGCAATGGCTCTGGTTTTCAAGGAACAGTGACGAGCGGGCTTCCGCTCGGTGGGCTTCATCCGCCCACTCCTGTTCATATCGAATGGTGGTACTTCATTCAACTTGATGGGACGAACGGCTTGAGCTTCACTCCACCCCTGAAGCTCACGTTTCGAGAACACCAGACGGCTTCCATGTTTGCGGAACGGGATTCTGCGCTGATGGACCCAGGCGTAGATCGTCTCCGCTTTCACCTTGAGAAAGCCCGCTGTCTCCTCGACGTTCAAAAACTCATCGCCGATGTTGATCTGAGCGTATGGTGCTCCGGTCTTCTCCCCTCTTGGTTGCATGTTGTACTCCCTCCATGGCCGAGTGGCCTCCTCGCGAGCTACAGCCCGCACTGACTTGTTCAAGTCGATCTGATCTTCGGGTTGATCCGTATCAAGTCGGAGGAAGCTCCTCCGCTCGGCAACGAAGTCCGGGTGATCTTTTTAATCCACCCGTGGGTATCCAAGATGGCCAGGCCCTGCTCGACCAGATCAATCGAGGTCAAATAGCTCCAGTTTTTTCGGTAAACTTCGCGCACGCTCATTCCGTCGATGACCTCATTAGCTTGAATCTTCTTCGCAAGTGCGTGGGCAGCGTGAAGACTGGGGTTGATCGCACCGGAGTAAATCTTGCGCGCATGGTACTCCAGGATCTAGCACCACTTTGCGGCCATCTGGGCGGCGTTCAACGATACGTCCGGTGGCGCGGCTAGGGCTGCACCCCGCGTCTGCGCATCGAGCACGTCAATGATGTGAAAGAGGAGCGAGAGAGCGGGCATGAGGCTACGATACTTGCCGAGATGGGCCTCAAGAGCGGGTGATCCGATCTCACCCCCGCGTAATCGCGCTTCCAGCGCCCGCCAGTAGTCGTAGAAGAACTCTTGCGCTCCGCAGAGAAGTAGTTGCCCAGGCGGTCGGGTTGAATCCCTCCTAAGATAGATAGGCATAATGACTTAATCGAGACCGTGCCTCTCTCGATCCGATCAAAAGTAAATCCACTATCGCCGTTCCATGCCTCCAGATAAAAAGCACGTTCGCACTCTCGTCCTTGCTTCTCCATACCCATGAGGAGACCGTAAAGCTCGTCGCGGTAGATCAGGAGGCCCTCGGGGTTCTCCTTCAGGAGTTCGCCTAGCTTCTCGATCGTAGCGTCATTAGCCATATAACGCTGAAGCGTAGGCGAGCCCTCTTCCAGCTCAGCACGGAGCTGAGCGAGATTGCGCTCTGCCTGATCAACACTAGTGCAGCCAGGCTTGCTTGCGACCGATTCGGTGAGGGCTTTCTCCCCGACCTTGATCTTCATCTCCAGGGTTTGCGCCTTAACTCGCCAATCGCCTACCTCGCGTTCGTGGCGCTCGGTCGCCGCGGCCTCCAGCTTGTCGATAGGCTTGAGAACTTCCTTTAAGACAGGCGATTTCAGCGAACCCGGCGGGGCCACCAGGGCACCCCAGAGGTTTGGGATGACAATCCAGTCGGTGTCCTTGCGCTTCGGGTAGATTCCGCAGCGGGGACCGATGAGACTGGAGAAGGCGACCATCGCGGGCGTGGCAACCATCTCCAGTGGCACTTGGAGTCGTTCAGCGGCGTCCTGAACCCAGGCCCGAAAAGGCTCCGGGATAATCTCAGCGGGGAAAATGGGGACTTCTGGTTCGAGAGCCGGGAGCGGTAGAGGCCGATCCCACTCGATATGATCGTCATCTGAGTACCGAAAGGCACTTTCCGCTATTCGGTCCACCTCGTCCTGCTCAAGCGCAGGATTGCACTTGGTCAGGTTCTCCTCGTAGAGCGCAGCTTGAATAGCACTGGGGCCGAGGCCAATGCGCTTGAGCTTACAGGCGAGCCTAAAGAGTGTATCGTTTCGAGTCCCTTCGGGGATTTCTCCGTCGGCTGCTTGGTCCCGCTCGTGCTGAGACGTTTGCCTTTTAGTATTGGCAGTATTGTCAGTGAGGATCGCGATCAGTGCAGAGGGGATCGGAGCAAGAGGGAGGTCTCCGAAACCCGATCCTGGTTGCCACTCGTAAATGCGTCCCGATGCGTGGTTACTGGGAGGCGCGACGATGTACCCGCCATCTCCTCGGATGTCGATTCCTGGCAACAGGTTGGTCCTGTTGCCAATCGTTCCTCCCGGATGTCTCAGCAGGATATGCTGGCCGCCGCTGCCGGTAGTTGCTCGCGGTGTCGAAGGAAAATCCCCGTGATCAGACTTGTACCTAACGAGCGACTTGTCGCCATCATGCTTAGGATCGACATCGACGACGATGAACCCAGCGACCGCACCAGTGGGGATTCCAATGTTGGCCAGAGGATTGGACTGCCAATACTGACGAATGATCCCTTCGTCGGTCGTGGCGTCCTTAAATCCACGTCCTGTAAGAGGATGCTTACCGGCGTTGGTGCAAGGGGACTTTCGGCAAGAGCAACTGCTGCCCTCGATGACGTAGTGAACCGGAAAGACGGGAATCCCATGGCGGGCGTACCCCAGTGCAGCCTCCAAAAGTTGTTGGGCACGGAGCCCTTGTTGTTCGTTCATGAACTTGCCCTCGAACTGATGCCCCTAATGGGCTGTTACTCATCGAATCGCTTTGTCCAATGGCGTCGCGGCGGTTGAGGAGCCACCACTGGTTGTTGCGGTTCGGGTTCGGCTTGAGGCTGGATTTGAGGCAAGTTGGTTGTGGGTTGAATCTCCTCGCTGACCACCGATCGCGAGCGTAACCACTCCTGCACTTCATGTAGAGCCCAAGCGACCCGGCCTCGGGTCAAGAGGCGGCGTCGAGGGAACTCGCCGCTCTTTTCCAACCTCAAAAGTGCTGACCTCGAAAGCGGAACGAGTTTTCGTAGTTCGCGGTACACGATCAGTCTCAGGTCTTGATCTTGTTCTGACTGCTTTTTCATGTGTCCTCCTGTCTCGATCTGACTCCTTCACTGTAACGGTGACCCTTGTGGATCTCGCTTGATGGAGATGAAGTAGAAGCAGACGACGAAGCCGGATGTAGCTGGATTCACAGGGGTTCAGCTCAGACCAAAAAAGTTATTCAAGGCTACTTTAAGGCCACTTCGGCGTAAACTGATGCAGATCGGGATTGAGAGCGACAAGTAAGCCAAGGCTCTCAGATGCAAATCGAAGTCGAGGGTTTCTACAGCTTCCGAGCTGTGAGGGAGCTGGGGAGATTGTGGTATCTTGATGTAAGCTGAGGCGAGTTACGCGCAGATGATTTTGTCGTGGGTGGGTAGGCGCAGAAATCCGGTGTAGGTATCTGAGAGTCCCTCGACCATGACGGAGTGTAGAAGTTTAGCGACCGAAAATCGACAAGGACAATCGAAGCGCGATGCGGAATGCTTTTTTCAAATCCCCGCAGTCTTGCGCGGAAATCGAAGTGCGCGCGCCCGACTCCTCACGTCCCTTAGCGAGACCCCCGCATGGCGACGAACGAAGTGATCTACCAGGCCGTGCCGCCTCCGGCCTATCCGCCCACCCCCGGAATCTATTTTCGGCAGGAAATGCAGAAGGAACTGCCGTGACGGAAACAGTGAAGGACAAAACGTAGTGGGAGGTCCGTATGGGGAGAACCCGGCAAAAGTGGGACAGTGAAACCGAGCGAGCGGTGCGGAGCATTGACGCGCTGGCGGAGTACGAGGAGTTCTGCGAGGCTCTGCTTCCTCAGCTCCGTCGAATGATCCTTGAGGGCTGGTCAGCGGAGAAGATCAGGCGCGAGTGCGCGGCGATGGTTCAGGCACAGGGGATTACGAAGGCGATGCGGGGCGACCTCCGGGCAATCAAGGACGTGCTCGATCGGCACGAAGGGACTGCGCTCAAGC
>JBIIXZ010000123.1:0-8099 GCA_044347055.1 Bdellovibrionia bacterium
GAAGGGCCGGAGTCGCGGAGCAGGAATCGATCGTACCGGCAGTCACGATCGGAATTGCCGTGGTCATCGAGCTGCCTTGGACCAGGGTGATCGCTCCGCCAGCGATCGTGTAGTAGAACGCAGGTGTCTGGTCGACCACCGAGAGGGTCACGGCCGTGGTGCTCGTTCCTCCCGAGTTGGAGCCAGTCAACAAGTACGTTGCGGTAGTTGCCAGTGATGAAGGCGACCCGACGAGTGAGCAATCCGACCGCAGCGAGACTCCCGGCGGAAGTGCGGCAGAGGCGGAGCAGGAGGTGATTCGCCCTCCGGTGCTCACTGGCGCAGCGACATAGCCGGCGACATTGCGCGGAAAGTCCACAGGGCCTGAGAAGCTGAAAGCAGGAGCGCGGTCGATGATGGACAGCGTGAACGGTGCGCTCGTGCTTCGTGCGCTCGACGATGCGGTAAGGGTCACGGTGGCAGAGCTGAACACGACGGACGGTGTGCCCGAAATCGTGCACGCACCGTTGGCTGGCGTGATGGACAGTCCGTTCGGCAGCAGGGGCGATGTCGAGCAGGATACGATCGAGCCGCCGGTATTCGTCGCGACAAGCGGGGTGACCGCTGTTCCCACGATACCGGAGAGGCTCGATGCGTTCAGGCTCAGTACCGGCGCGGAATTACCAACACTGAGGCGCAAGCGCAGGAACGCACTCCCGTAGGCATTGGTGGCGCGGACTTCGTAGTCTTTGGCGGCCGAAAGCGAAGTGGGCGTGCCAGAGATGGCACCCGTCGTCGAGTTGAAGGAAAGCCCGGCGGGCAGGGCGGGCGTAATGCTGACTCGATCAGGAGTTCCGGTGCTGCTCAGCAGGTTCGGAGAAGCCGATTCACCGACGACGTAGGCCACTGGATTCGTGCTGTAGCGGAGGGCCCCGGGGGCGGATTTGGACGCAAGGGCGCTTGAGGAGCTGGTCTCCGTTTCCTGGAGACAGCCCGACAGGGCGAGAGAGGCCATCAATAGCCCGGCAATTCCACCAACGCGCATCCCTATTATTATCGGGTGCCGGCGCTCGAAACGTTAGTGTGTCGGGGAGGACTGAGTCGCCAAAAATCCTTTAAGTCGCAAGGGTTTGCGACAGCTCCAAATGGTCGAGCGAAAGTTTCTTCGAGCCTTCGACAACCATTTTGAATGGCACGAGTTTTACTTCGCCGCCCTGAATTCCGACCATGGCATCCGAACGGCCGGCAAGCAGGTACGCTACGGCCGATGCACCCAGGACCGACGCCAAAACTCTGTCGTGTGCCGTCGGCTTTCCGCCGCGCTGGGTGTGGCCGAGGATGCACACCTTCGTCGCGTATCCCCGCTTCTCCAGGGCGTGAGCGAATTTGGTGCAGAGGCCCGGCTTCTCGCCCTCGGCCATCACGATGATGCTGCTGGTCTTGCCGCGGCGGATGCCGCGCTCGATCGTGCGACACACTTCCGCCACGGTGCTTTTCTTTTCCGGAACCAGAATGGTCTCGGCGCCTCCGCCAAGCCCGACGGCGGAGGCAATGAAGCCTGAGCTTCGCCCCATGACCTCGACAATGAAGATTCGGTCGTGCGAGCTGGCAGTGTCGCGGATGCGGTCGATGGCGTCGATTGCGGTGTTCAGTGCCGTATCGAACCCGATGGTGTCCTCCGTTCCAGCGATATCGTTGTCGATCGTGCCTGGAATTCCGATCGTCGGAAATCCCGTTTCCTTCTCGAGCAGGTGGGCGCCGGTGAATGATCCGTCGCCGCCGATCACGACAAGGGCATCAATGCCCTTGCGGCGAAGCAGGTTTGCCGCCTCAAGGCGCGTCGACTTCTTGTAGAAGGCGGCGCAGCGATCCGTCTTCAGGATGGTTCCGCCACGCTGGATGATGTTGGCCACGCTCGATGGAGTGAGCTTTTCCATCTCGCCTTCGAGGAGGCCGCTATACCCTTTGGTCACGCCATAGACTTCCAGGCCGTGTGCAAGGGCATAGCGAGTGACCGCGCGGATCGCAGCGTTCATGCCGGGTGCGTCTCCGCCGCTCGTCAGCAGGGCGATGGAGCGGTAGTTCTTCGTGACCGGAAGCTGGGGAACAGTAAGCGAAGCGGTTGCGTGGGATTTCATCGGTAACCTCGTTCGATTCAGTCGGAATCAGCTCGGGATCAGGCTTTTTCCAGTCACTTCCGCAGGAATCGGCAGTTTCATGAGTTCGCAGAGCGTCGGCATGATGTCCGCAAGGGTGCCGTCATGCATGCGCCTGCGAGTGGACTTCGGTGCGTTCGCGCTGCCAGGAGGAACCCAGATGGCGGGCACGGGGTTCAGCGTGTGCTGAGTATGGGGCTCGCCGTGCTCGTCACACATCTGTTCGGCATTGCCGTGGTCCGCGGTGACCAGGACATCGTAGCCATTCTTTTCGGCCGCTCCGATCACGGTGGCCAGGCATCGATCCAGAGCCTCGAGAGCACGAACGGTCGCTTCGTAGTTGCCCGTATGTCCGACCATGTCGGCATTGGCAAAGTTCATCAAGATGAACGGATACTTCCGCGACTCGATTCTCTTTGCAGCCTCCTCGGCAACGGTAAACGCGCTCATCTCGGGCTTGAGGTCATAAGTGGCGACATCGCGTGGAGAGGGAATGAGCACTCGGTCTTCGTCACGGAATGGCTGCTCTCGTCCGCCGTTGAAGAAGAACGTCACGTGCGCGTACTTCTCCGTCTCGGCAATTCGAAACTGCCCGAGGTGATGCTGCTCGAGCCATTGCCCGAAGATATTGTTGAGGTTCTGGGGGCCGTAGGCCGCCGGAAGATTCAATTTTTCGTCATAGACCGTCATCCCGCAGAATGCCGACGGCTGAACGCGCGGCTCACGCTTGAATCCATCGAAGATTTCCTGGGTGAACGCGGCGCTGATCTGGCGCGCGCGATCACTGCGAAAATTGAAAAAGACCATGGAGTCTCCGTCGCGGATCGCGCCGTCCTGGTCCAGAAGCACCGGCTCGACGAACTCGTCGGTCACTCCCGCTGCATGCGAATTGCCGATGACCTGGAGCGCCTGAGCCAGCGGAGAAGCCTGGGGAAGTTCATGCCTGCCCGCGCTTCCTGTCATGGTGCGATAGGCCTTTTCCGTCCGCTCCCAGCGCTTGTCGCGATCCATCGCGAAATAACGACCCATGACAGAAGCGAGCCGCGCGTTCTGGTGCATCGCCGGATGCTTGAAGAGCCGCTCCACGTAACGGGGAGACGAAGTCGGAGAAGTGTCGCGCCCATCGAGGAAAGCATGGACGAAAACTTGCGGAACCTGGAGCTCGCCACAAAGGTCGAGGAGTGCGAGCAGATGCTCGAGGGTGCTGTGAACACCGCCATCCGAAAGGAGTCCCATCAGATGCACCCGGCCTGATCGCTCTGCGCCGGAAAGGAGGGTCCTGCGCAGCACCTCGTTCTTCTGAAAGTTCTTGTCGTGGATGTCCTTCGAGATGCGGGTCAGATCCTGGTAGATGATCCGCCCGGCCCCCATCGTGGTGTGGCCGACCTCGGAATTGCCCATGATGCCGCGAGGAAGGCCGACTGCTTCGCCGTGAGTGATCAGCTGAGAATGCGGATATCGACTGACCAGCTGCCGGTAGAACGGCATCTGGGCATTCTCGATTGCATTGGTGAGAGAGTGCTCTCCGATTCCGAAACCATCCAGGACGATCAGGACTGCCCGCCCGCCGGCGACATGGGGTTGCATGGTGCCACTGTACATGGACCCGGGGCGAAGAGGGGAGCGGTTTTCAGAAATGACCGAAAAACTGTATTGCAAACATATTTAAAGTAATATATATATTTTTGTATATGGAAACAACGACGTTTCTGGCTCCCCTGGAGCTCAAAGAGCTGAAACCACGGGCGGGCGAAGTGGCCCGCCTCCTGAAGGCGCTTTCTCATCCGGACCGCCTCCTCCTGCTCTGCCACCTGGCGTCAGGCGAGCGGTCCGTGATGGAGCTGTCGGAGTTCTGCGAGACGCCGCAGCCGGTCACTTCCCAGGCTCTGGCCCGGCTCAAGCGAGAGGGATGGGTGGCCTGCCGACGTGACGGCCAGCAGATTTTTTATCGAATTGAAGATCCTCGAATTGGAAAGCTTTTGAAGACGATGAAGGAAGTGTTTTGCCACAAGGCAAACGGAAAGGAATGAGCATGGAAAACCAGCAGCTGATCATTGATGTTCGCGAGGCCGATGAATTCAAGAAAGAGAAGGTTCCCGGGTCGCTCCACCTGCCGCTGTCGCAGCTCGAGCTGATCGCCCCCGGAATCATGACTCCGCTCAAGAACTGCTCCATCACGATCATGTGCCGAAGTGGTGGTCGAGCCACGATGGCCTATGAAAGGCTCAAGGCCCTGCGCCTGATCGATCCGGCAAAGACCGAGGTCTATCAGGGCGGAATCCTCGAGTGGAAGAAGCAAGGCAGGCCGACGGAGGGCAAGGCATCACACGTGCTGCCGATCATGCGGCAGGTCCAGCTCGGGGCCGGATTGCTGACGCTTGTCGGATCGCTTCTGACTCTATTCGTGAACCCGAACTGGATCTACCTTCCGATTTTCATCGGAACCGGCCTGACCGTAGCCGGCTCGACCGGATTTTGCGGGATGGCCATCATGCTTCAAAAAATGCCGTGGAATCGCGTGAAGGAGGCTCCTGTCGCCTCCTGCGCCGTCCAAAGCTGAACACTGGAGAAATTCCTCATGACTCATTCGACGCTCGTCAAGACATTCGCCCAGATCGCCACCGATGGATTTGATCTCTCCGCACGGTGGCCGGACTGGGACATGCGGCTTGTCCTCAATGATGACAACTGCACCTACCTGATGTGGAACAAGAAGACCGGTGAGGCCGCCTGGGTTGATCCGATGAAGGAGGACTGGGAGACCCTTGTTTCGGAATCCCGCAAGCTGATGGAGCAGGGATACCGGTTCATTGCCGTCGTGGATTCGCACACGCACGCGGACCACATTTCGAATGCATCGGAGCTCGCCAGGTTTACCGGAGCCCCATTGGTCCAGCACGAAAAGGCGCCGAGCCGTCGCATCGACATCCGCGTTTCGCGCGACACTGCTCTGACGACGGCCGCAGGCCCTTTCAAACTGCTTTGCACTCCCGGACACACTCCTGACAGTGTCACGCTGATCTGGGGGCCCTTCATTCTGGGCGCCGATACGCTCCTGTATGCGGATACGGGCCGCGATGACCTGCCCGGAGGCGATCCTGCCGCACATTACGAATCGCTTCAGAAGATCAAGGCTCACGCCGCTCCGGACATGGTGATGCTGCCAGGACACGATGGCGCCGGAGGACGTGCCAGCTCGTGGGCGACGCAGCTGAGCGAGAGTGCCAGCCTGGCTCAGGACCGCGAGACCTTCGTTCGCGAAGCCGGCTCCTACGTCGGACCTGCGCCGAAGATCCTCAAAGAATCGCTCTTCGAGAACTTCAAGTGATCACGCTCAATATCATCCTCGGCCTCGGGGTCGCTCTCCTGGTGGGTGGCGTCCTCGGGGTGCTGGGTGCGGGAGGCGCGATTCTCGCCGTTCCGGCTCTCGTCTATCTTTTTGAAATTCCTGCTCGCGAGGCCACTCATCTTTCGCTCGGAATTGTCGGGCTCGTGGCCCTGCTCGGAATCGTGCAGTCCTGGCGATCTCATGAGGTGGACCTCCTGTGGACCGTGCGATTCTTCCTTCCTTCCAGCCTGGGGGTCGTTCTCGCGAGAAAGTGGCTTGTGCCTTCAATTCCGCGGAGCCTCGATTTTATCCTGATGCTGGCTTTTGCCGCTCTGATGGTTTTGGCGGCACGCGCGATGCTGCGGAAGGCTCCGGCGATTTCGTCGGCCCGACCCGTCTCCATGGTTCAGTTCGGCATGCGGTCGTTTGCAGTCGGAGGAGTGACCGGACTGCTCGGAGCCGGAGGTGGGTTTTTGATCGTGCCGATCCTGAGCCTCTGGGCGGGATTGAGCTTCAGGATCGCTGCCGCGACGTCGCTTGCGGTGATTTTCCTGAATAGTGCGCTGGGATTTGCCAGCGGATGGAGCGCCGAAGCATCGGCGCGGCTTCCGGTTCTCTTTGCTTTCGTCGGGGTCGCATCGATCGGACTGGTGGTAAGCCGCAGGCTGGCACGAGGCCTCCAGCCCGAGAAGCTTCGTCGTGGCTTTGCCGTCTTCCTGCTTCTCGTTGCTGGAGTGACCCTCCTTCAGGAAGCTCTGGCGCGCCTCTAATCGCTGCGATACCCCTGTCTCATGGGCAGCTTGCTTCGGAGACGCTGGGGATGGGGATCGGCCGTTCTGCTTCTTTCTGGGGCAGCATGGGGGTGGAGTGATCCGTTTCTCTGGCTCGAGGACATCCGAGGCACGTCATCGATCCGCTGGGTCGAGTCGAAGAACCTGTCGACGATCACCCGACTCGAGTCGAATTCCGCCTACCGCGTGTTCGAGTCCGAAGCACGCACCATCCTGACGGCCAAGGATCGCATTCCAGGAATCCGAAAACTCGGCTCGAAGGTCTACAATTTCTGGCAGGATCCGGATCATCCGCAGGGCATCCTGAGGCGCACGACGCTCGCGAATTATGAAACGGCTTCACCCGTCTGGGAGACGGTGCTGGACCTGGATCTTCTCTCCGCGAAAGAGTCGAAGCGGTGGGTGTACAAGGGGCTCGACTGCCTGGCCCCCGCGCACGAACGCTGCCTGATTTCGCTTTCCGATGGCGGCCGTGACGCTGTCGTCATCCGTGAGTTCGATCTTGCGGCAAAGGACTTCGTGAGCGGCGGATTTGCCGTGCCGGAGGCAAAAACCGGCGCGGCGTGGATGGATGCCGATCATCTCGCGATCGGAACGGACTTTGGGCCCGGATCCTTGACCGATTCGGGCTATCCTCGGCAGGTGAGGATCTGGACACGAGGCGAGCCACTGGGCTCGTCGAGGCTGGTTTTCGAGGGCAGGCAGCAGGATGTCACGGTATCGGTCGCATCGATTTTCTCGCAGTCGGCCATCCTGATCACACGAGCCATCGATTTCTTCACGCGAGAGATGGTGGTGTTGGATGGCTCGGGCGCTCTGCATCCCTGGAAACTGCCCACCGATGTCCAACTTTTAGGAGTGACTCGAAGCACGGCCTTCGTGTCTCGGAGGATCGACTGGCCTCTTCCAGCGGGCATCGCTCGAGCAGGCGCGCTGATCGCTGTGCCGATTCATCCCAACCAGGAGCTCGATCTGGCAGGTGCGCGAATGGCCTGGCAGCCGACGCCGGTTTCGTCGCTTCAGGGGCTGGCCGTCACCCGCGATCACGCCATCGTCAATCTTCGTGAACATGTTCGGTCGAGAGTCTTTCGGCTTCGCGAAGACGCGTCGAGCGCGTCTGGCTGGGCCCTCGATCCATTGCCGTTGCCACAGTCGGGCCTGGTCTCTTTTTCTTCCGTCTGGGAAGATTCAGATGAGGCCGTGCTTTCGTACCAGGATTTCCTGACGCCTCCGTCGACCGTGCTCGTGAATTTCGCCACGGGAGCAACGCGTACGCTCAAGTCGGCACCCGAGCGGTTTGATGCTTCGGGGCTTGTGGCCGAACAGTTCTTTGCCACGTCGTTCGATGGAGTACAGATTCCGTATTCGATCGTGCGCCCCAAGAGCATGAAGCGGGACGGGTCGAATCCCACGATCCTGACGGCCTACGGTGGATTCATGGTTCCGATGACTCCGTTTTATCCGGGGGCACTGGGCAAGATCTGGCTCGAACGCCGCGGCGTGTACGTGATCGCGAATATCCGGGGAGGCGGGGAGTATGGGCCTGCCTGGCACGAGGCGGCCCGGCGCGATAAGCGTCAGGTGGCCTTCAACGATTTTTATGCCGTTGCCGAGGACCTGATTCGCCGAGGCATCACCAGTCCTGCCCACCTGGGCATCGAGGGAGGAAGCAACGGCGGGCTACTTGTCGGCGTGGCATTCACGCAGCGCCCGGAGCTCTTTGGTGCAGTAGTCTGCTCGGTGCCGCTTCTGGACATGCTCCGGTACCACCGGCTTTTGGCCGGAGCCAGCTGGATGGGAGAGTACGGAAACCCGGATGATCCGCGCGATCGAGGATTCATCGAG
>JBIIXZ010000124.1:0-8082 GCA_044347055.1 Bdellovibrionia bacterium
GCCTAATTTCGGCTCGAAACTCATCGTCATCACCATGAAATAAATTTTGTGAGGATGCCCTACCATACCAGTGACTCGAGATCCGAGCGGGCAGGTGGTTTTGAAAATCTCTTATAAATGGGGGGGGTAATCTCTCGCTGGATGCGAGATACTGGAGAAAAGCATCAGCATCAGGTCAGACATCATGAGCACATATTTTCAAAAATCCTCTGCCGACCTCGCTCATTTCATCGCGGCCATGGAGATCCTGGCCGACCACGGGTTTAAGTCCAGCCCTCGGTCGTGGGAGGTCTTTCAAAACCTGCCTGCCGAACGTCGTCAGGCGGTCCTCGACAAGATCCAGCAGGACATCGCTTTTCATGACGAGGCGACACGGGCTGGAATCGGCAAACACCAAAGCTCCGAGCTGCTCCGGTATTTCCTGAAGAAGATGAACTGGAACCTCTCTGAAAAGGTCTTCTCGCACCTCTCGGAAGAGGACGTGATCGAGGTCTACAGCCCGAACTTCACGCAGCTCTTTCGCAACCTGAAGTTCCTCGAGATCTGCAGCTATCCGATACTCGATATCTATCTTTACGAGTGGCCGGAGCTCTACACCCGGCCACAGGCGATAACGGAAGCGTTGATTCAGGAATGCGTTCGCGCCCTGGGTGCTGCTTCCGATCAGGACTTCTTTGGAGATTCCGTTCCGGACCATTTCCTGGAAGAGGTTTTTTCGGAGGAGCGGCGGGTCTTCAAGATTGAGCAGAAATTCATTTCTCCGGTTCGCTGCGCGACGACCGGCGTGGTTGTAGGAATGCTGGGCTGTCTTGCCGCGAGCGTGCACTCGAAGCGGGGCGAGCGGAGAACGGTTCTTCCCCTCGGCCACCCCGTCAGTGGTTCCGGCAAGTCCGATCGGTAAAGGCCTTCAGGCCCTCTGAATCAACCGCAGCACTTCTTGAACTTCTTGCCGCTGCCGCACGGGCAGGGGTCATTGCGGCCCACCTTCGGCTCTTCACGACGAATGGTGTCGGTCTTGGCCGGTTCGGCATCGAGGAACTTCCACTCGCCGTTTTCCTTTTCGAAAAGACTGTGCTCGCGGTGATCCTGGACCTTGCCGTCCATTTCGTACTGGACGTGGAAGGTCACGGTTCCCTGCTCGTCGCCTTCGCGACCGGCGTTCGTGTCGATGATCTTCAGGCCCAGCCACTTCGACTTCTTCGACCACTCTTCGATTCCAGCTCGGTCGACATCGCCGACGGTCTTCGAATGATGGGTCTTCAGAATGTAGTCGATCTCGCCCAGCACGAAGGCGGCGTAGCGCGAACGCATCAGCTGTTCCGCGGTCTTGGCCTTTGTCTTGCCCTGAATCAGGGGAAGGCAGCATTCAGATGCATTCAGAGTCGATCCACACGCACAGAGAGTTTGAGCCATGCCCAAGGTTTTACCTGCGCCCTTGACGGAGCGCCAGAGGCTTGGTTTGGGTGATGCATGAAATCAAGCCCAGTCTCGACCTCAGTCTCGCCTCAAGTGTCGACCCGCGTCCTGAACGCCGCCGTCATCGTTGCCGCCCTGGGCTACTTCGTGGATATCTACGACCTCATCCTGTTCAGCATTGTCCGCGTCTCGAGCCTTCAGGCGCTGGGTCTCGAAGGACAGGAGCTATTCGATCAGGGTGTCCGACTGCTGAACATGCAGATGTTCGGCATGCTGCTCGGAGGCGTTTTCTGGGGAATCCTCGGCGACAAGCGCGGTCGCCTCTCGGTGCTTTTTGGTTCGATACTGATGTACTCGGCTGCGAATATCCTGAACGGATTTGTGTCGAGCGTCGATCAGTATGCCTGGCTCCGCCTGATCGCCGGAATTGGCCTCGCAGGAGAGCTCGGCGCCGGAATTACGCTCGTGGCTGAGGTGCTGCCGACCGAAAAGCGCGGCTACGGCACGACGCTGGTTGCAGCCGTCGGCATCTGCGGCGCGATCCTCGCAGCCAACGTGGCCGAAATCTTCGACTGGCGTACGGCGTACTTCATCGGAGGTGCCCTCGGCATGGCGCTTCTGGTGCTTCGAATCAGCGTGTTCGAGTCGGACCTCTTTTCGAAGGTCAAGGAGCAGGTCAAAAGTCGCGGTGACTTCCTGTCGCTGTTCTCCTCGAAGTCGAGGTTTCGCCGTTACGTTTCCTGCATCCTGATCGGCGTGCCGATCTGGTACGTCATCGGCATTCTCGTCACGTTCTCGCCGGAGTTCGCACGTGAACTCGGCGTTTCTGAAGCGGTCTCCGCGGGGCGGGCAGTGATGTTCGCCTACATCGGCCTTGCTCTGGGCGATCTCGGAAGCGGACTGTCGAGCCAGCTCCTGAAGAGCCGGCGCAAGGTGGTGCTCGGTTTCATCGTGCTGACCTTTGGCTTTGTCGCCACCTACCTGAGCTGGAACGGAATGAGCGCCGGCACGCTCTACCTGCTCTGTCTCGGCATGGGCTTTGGCGCGGGCTACTGGGCGGTGTTCGTCACGATCGGTGCCGAGCAGTTCGGCACGAATCTTCGCTCGACTGTCACCACCTCGGTGCCGAATTTCGTGCGCGGATCGGTGGTTCCGATGACCTTTCTTTTCACGACACTGAAGGGACAGTGGGGAATGATTCACGCGGCATGGCTGGTGGGAGTCCTGGCTCTTGTCGTCTCTTTGCTGGCGCTGCTGTCACTGGAGGAGACCTTTTCGAAGGATCTCAACTTCGTCGAAGAGATTTGAAAACAGGAACTGCCAAGGAGCGCAGCCATGTACGTTGAAGAAACCCGCGGAATTCAAGTCGTCGCCGAGCCCCAGTACCTTGCTGATCAATCTCGTCCGGAGCAGTCGCTCTACGTCTTTGCCTACACGATCACGATCAGTAATCGGGGCTCGGAAGCAGTCCAACTCCTCTCGCGGCACTGGCTGATCACCGACGGAACGGGCAGCACCCGAGAAGTGAAGGGCGAGGGTGTCGTGGGCCAGCAGCCTGTTCTCCAGCCCGGAGAAGGGTATCAGTACTCGAGCTTTTCGCCGATTGCGACGCCGACCGGAAACATGCGTGGAAGCTACACCATGAAGGTGCTGGAAACCGGCGAGACTTTCAGCGCCAAGGTGCCGCTGTTCTTTCTGCGCGACCTCAGCGCCACGGTTCACTAGCTCGCGCGCACGAGCTCATTTCGTTCGAAGCGGAATGGAGCGCGTCCTCGTCCAGTTCTTTCCGTCGGTCTTTTCCAGCACCCAGATCAGCATCGGGTTCTTCTCGTCGCGCTCAAAAATTCGCACGATCCTGGCGTGCTTTTCGGGGCCGACCGCCGGCGGTTTTTCTGATGGCAGGTATTGCTCCAGTTCATAGATCCGCCTGACGCTGTGGGGGTCGACTCCTCCCGCGATGGCCACTTCGCGCTGGCGAGGAAAGAAGTTCCTGAAGGTCGGATCCGTCTTTCGAAACTCATTGAAGTCCACGGCGCCGGACTTGGGGCGATAGGTCTCCATCACGAAGTGCGCGGTGCCCAGCTTGTTGGCGCTGGATCCGCTGACGTAGCCTTTGTCGGCCGCAAACCGAAAAGCCACGGTGTCGAAGTCGGTGAGCGACACAAGGTAGGTCTTTGAGGAGTTGGGTGCCTCCCACGACATGTGCTTGTTGGCGTGCTGAAGGGCCTCATAGCCCACGCGGCCTTCGATCAGGTCCGCGTTGAACCTCAGCATGGCCAGCTTCGTCAGATCCTCGCGTTCCTCGAACACGGTTCGAGACAGCTCCGAGGCCTGCCGACCCTTGTAGCTCTTGAAGTAATCGATGAAGTCGCCTTCCTTCATGGCTCGCGGGTTGGAGACTCCTCGAAACAGGGTCGAGTCCAGATGGTAGAAGCTCTTCAGGTACTCCGCCGGGTTTTGAGGTTTTTCTCCGAATTGGCGAATGAACTCGATCGGAATGAGCAGGGTTCGCGCCGTCTGTCCGATTTCCTTGGAATAATGGATCTTCTTGAATTTTCGAAAGTCCGACAGCAGGTCCTCGGCAGAGGCGCCCGCCAGGCGGGTGCCGGTCAGGATGCGGGTCATGTAGTAGTCCCGGAAGATGGACTGCTCTTCGCCGCTGAGCCCTGCCTCAATGCTTCTGATCCCGGTCATCAGCTTCGAAAGATCCCGGCTTCCTTGTCCCTCGATGGCGTCACCCATGTACGCCACCCATTTTTCCATGGGGTCGTGCAGCTGGGGTCGAAATCCGCGCGAGAGCTCCTGCGACTTTCCGCGCAATCCATGCTTTTCGGCAAAGGCATCCACGATCGCCTCCGCCAGCTCCATGGAACGATTCTGCTGGATCGACGAATAGTCACTGACGAGGTAACGCCCGCTCTTTTCGAAGGTGGGCTCGTAGTAAAGGCCGAGTGATCGGATTCTCCATTCGAGCATGCTGAGGATGACTTCGGGGCGCTTCCCGCCCGCTTCGATCTGCTTCTCAGCATCTCGAAGAGTCCACGTCAGCAGATCTTCAAGGATCGCGGCATTGACCTCGTGGTCGTCTCCGGGTTTGGCCTTGGCGCTCCTGGCCGCCTTCAATGTGGCGGCAGAAAGCAGGTCCTCGAACTTGGAGACATCCGAAGCATTCGGAAAAACAATATCGCCTACTGCAAAGTCGAGCTCCCTGGGGCCGACCTTCTTGTAGTCGTCGGCAGGAACGAACGTCAGGAACGGATTCGCTTCGATGGCCTGCAGTTCCGCGGGCGAGAGGGCGAAGCGTCCCTTGAACGATTGCGTGCCGATGACCTTGGCATCGCCCGCCGTCCTGAAGCCCAGCTTGGCTTTCCCGCCGGTCAGCCGCTTGTGGGCTTTCTGGATGGTCTCGACCGAGATGCCCTTGGTGAGCAGCTCGACAGCTTCGTCGAAGGCTTTGGCGTCGACGGATCGCTGACCGAAAAAGACGTAGGAGGCTTGTTCCACCCCGAGGACTTTTTGAATGAAATCATCCTGGACGAAGACCCGGGTGGACTGGTCCTGCGCGATGAGCTTTCCAAACTCCAGCGCGCAGCTTCCTGCCCGGACGTCGGAGATCCCACACACGAAAAATATAATCGTGAACAGGATCTGAAGTGGCTTCTTGAAGAAGGACTTCAAGGCGTTCCTCCCGGCTTGGCGTCAAAGTGGTGGATCGTCAGCCTTTCTGGCGTGTCAGCGGCAGGAATGCCTGCATCGCGAAGGTGTTCGCGCAGGATCCTTCCGATTCTGGTCTTGGCGGCCTGCCGCTCGGCCTCACCCCACAAGGTGTAGTCCTTGACGTGCGTCGTATTGATCTCGTCCGAGATCACCAGGTAGGCCGAAAAGTCCGAGTCATTCGTCACGTGGGGAATTACCTTTTGGAGCTCCACTTCGACGTAATCGACGCCCTTGCGCGACTGCTCCGCCACCCAGTCCAGCGTCTCCAGCGAGGGCGAGTCCACGTCACCGTGGGTGCCGGCCAGGGGAAGCTTGCTTCGCGCCCGGATGTTCCGGATCTTCGCCTCGGTACCGGCAAAATTTGCGGGTGAAACCAGGTCTCCGACCTTGAACTTCGGATTCAGCGATCCTGCCGTTCCGAAAAAAACCGTTCGTTTCGCACCGACGTCATTCAGGGCCTGCATCAGCCACCCGGCACGATCGCCGTATTCATTGTCGATGAACCAGATCTTTTTTCCCGAGGCGGTCTCGATGACCTGCACTCCCAGGTACTGAAGCTCGTGCTGGTCAAAACGCGGCTTGATCCATTTGCGATCGGCATAGGCTCGATTCATCTCGACCATGCGCCCTGCTTCGCGCACCGCCGGGTTTTCCAGCAGTCCTTCGAGCGCAGTATTGGCAAACCCGAAGACGACCAGATCCGGCTGATGACCGATCTTTCGGAAGGTCCGCCGATAGATGTTTCGATACGATTCCGAGCGTCCCAAGAAGAGGACCCTTCGAGAATCCACCCCTGCAAGTTTCAGCAGGCTGAGAACCTGGGTTTCGCGGCTGGTTCCGTTGATGTTGGTGAGCAGGTAGGTGGTGGTGCCGTCCTTGAGCTTCACTTCGGCAGAGTTGAAGGCGCCAAACGGGTTCGAGATCTCTCGAATGGAGCCCACTTTGGCAGGATCGAAATAGTCGAGCGGTCGGCGGGCGGGCCCGGAGATGACCATGAAGCGTGTATCCGGACGGCGGGCTTCGGCAACCAGCTCGGATCCGAGCTTTTCTCGAAGAAACTTCGGCAGATCCTTGATCGTGTGAGGCACCTCGGGCCCGAGATGGCTCAGGGTCGAGGGATACTGGAAATCGACCAGGGAGGCAAAGCGAGCGGTGCAGTACGCAGAGCTCCAGGCTGCAGAGGCCGGAGCAAAAAGAAAAAGGAGCGACAGCATGATGGCTGTTCGGGAATGCCGAAAGCTCGCGGTCCACCGCATCACCTTCGTTTCGGCATTTTCGGCCCCGAACTTGAGCCGCTGTCGCCCCCTTTTAAGAGACTAGAATTACAGGAGAATCAGTAGTTCTTCAGGAGTTCGGAAACGTCCATGTCCATCCCGTTGGCAATGGCCTTCAGGGTGGAGAAACGCGGATCGCGCTTGCCGTTTTCAATGTCCGAGAGATTGCCCTTGCTGATGTCCATGTCGGTCGCCAGCGTTTCAAGCGAGATGCCCCGCTTCTGGCGTTCCTTCGCGATGTGTTTTCCCAAGCTGATGATGTCTTTTGCGGAAGTCTTTTTCTTTGCCATGAAATCACTTTAGCCGAATCCCAACGGCAACGGCAGTCAAAATTTTAAGGAAACTTTAAGCGCTGGGGTTGCTCGTTCCGGAAGGAGTTCGTGCTATGCCCGAAAGCATGAGGTTGATTCGCGATCGCGCCATCATTCTTCGGGCAGTGCCCTTTGAAGATCGTCACCGCGTGGTCACCGCCATCACTGAAACGCACGGCAGGATCTCGGCACTCGCGCGCAACAGCGTCCAGTCGCGCCGATTCGGTGGTGCATTGGACGTCTTTACCGCATCCGAATGGCAATTTGCGCAGCGCTCCGAGCTTGCGGAGCTGGTCCAGCTTCAGGAGGCTCGTACCTTGAGGAGCCATGAGGGGCTCCGAGCGGATTTTTTTCGGATGGCCATGGCAAGCCTGTTCAGCGAGCTCCTGCTGCGAGTGGCTCCCGAGCGCGAAGCTTGCGTGGATCTGTTCAAACTCCACGCGAATGCACTGGCTGCTTTGGAGGAGCTGACGGAGCAGTCGCCGCCGATTTCCTTTCTCAACGGCTATCTCGCCAAGCTCCTGCAGTGGAGCGGCAACCAGCCGAGGCTTCAGCAATGCCTGGGGTGCGCGCGCACGCTTCCTTCCATCTGGCAGGAGGGGAACCCGTCACGACTGGCTCTCATCGTTCAAGAGGCGGGCTGGGTCTGTGAGTCCTGTCGGCGTGCGAGCGTGCTCCATGTGAGGAGTCGTTCCGAGGCACAGGGAGTCGAAATGCTGGAGGTCGGAGCGGATGCCATGGCCGATTTCTTCATGTCGCTGGTCACCCCGATCCGGCAGGTTCCGGCGACGGCCCATGCGTCGGACGCCAGCCACCGCGAGCTGTTCCGGGCTCTGGAGGCACTGCTCATCTACCATGTGCCCGGATTCGACCGGCTGCCGCTCAATAGCCTTAAATTTCTTGGGCTAGAATCCAGTTGGCAACCACCCCAAGATTCTCGCCGATGAATGAAGCCATCGATGCATGAGTCTGGGCCGTTTCGCGGCCGTGGCCCGTCAGGACGAGAGCTGATCCGCGAACTCCGGCGTTTCTTCCTGCTTCAAGGTCCACGCGCTTGTCTCCCACCATGAAGGATCGCGAGAGGTCGAGCTGGAGACGGACGGCTGCCTCCTGAATCAGATGCGGCTTGGGCTTGCGGCAGAGGCAATCATCATCCGGATGATGCGTGCAGAGCGAGTAATCGTCGATGCGTACCCCCCACTTGCCCAGAAGCTCATCCATCCTCCGGTGAATTTCAGGAAGCTCGGTCGGCTGGATCAGGCCTCGTGCGATTCCCGATTGGTTCGACACGACGACGAGAGTGAATCCGGCTCGCTTGAGACGTTGCAAGGCCTCGCCGACTCCCTGTAGAAGCCTCATTTTGT
>JBIIXZ010000010.1:0-25423 GCA_044347055.1 Bdellovibrionia bacterium
GAAATCATGGATCCTCCTTGTGCCTGATTGGGCAGTCGGACGACCTTGCGATCAGAATGCCACTGGACGAGCTTTGGGTGGCAGCGGCACACTAAAAGCGTGTTCCACTGTAATATCTTTCGAATCGCTTTCGCTTCGTGGCTGTCTGCGCTGTTCTGGATGTCGCATCAGTCCGGACTTCCGTCGATCGAGGTGCCGATTCCGCATCTCGACAAGTGGGTGCACTTCACCTACTTCCTGTTGGGTGGAGCATTGTTCGTCCTTTCCTGGGGCGGTGAGCGGCGCTCCTGGATGCCGTGGGGGAGCATTTTCCTGTTTGCAGCACTGGGTGCGGCTGATGAGTGGCATCAGTCGTTCGTTCCCGGACGATCGGGCCTCGACTCGGGTGATTGGATCGCCGATTGCCTGGGCAGCGCGATAGGCGTTCGCCTGGCGCTCCTGAAGCGCTAAAGCTGCAAGGGTTGCGGTAGATGACCGTGCCCTTTGGTGACTTCCACCTCATCTATCCGCCGCATCCAGGCCTGACGTGGAAGCCTGAAGAGATCCATCAGCTTCCGAATCATGTCGCGCAGCTCAAGTATGATGACTGGCACACCCTGGTGTACTTCCTGCCGGGCGGCAGGATTGAATTCTACGGAAGGAAGAAAAATCGCCTCTCGAGCTATCGACCGCCACGTTCGCTCCTGAACTCGTTGCAGTCGCTTCCGCTCGAGCGCGGCAAGCTGCATGTCCTGGATGGCGGACTGCTGCATTACAAAACTGCGCGAGTCAGAAACACGCTCGTGCTTTGGGATATTCTCGTCCTCTCGGACGAATACCTGGTGGGCTCCACTTATGGTGAGCGCTATCAGGTGCTGCAAGCCCTGCTCGGAAATCCACGAAAGTGGGTGCGACTCGAAATACCGGAGGGCCAGCCGCAGGCGGGCAAGCGGATTCCGGTGGCACTCGAAGCTGCCCGCCAGTTGTGGCTGGCGCCCATCTTCCGGTCAGACCTGAAAAAGCTCTACGAGAGTGCGAGTCGTCTGCCGGAGATCGAGGGCCTGGTGCTCAAGGATCTGTCGGCACCTCTTCGGCCGGCGCTTCGCGCTGATGAGAATGCGACGTGGCAGATTCGTGCGAGGAAGCCTCGTGTTGACTATCGTTTCTGATTCACGCTCGAGGCGTGAAACTTGAAGCGTGACTCACCGAATGGCCCAGGCAAAACGAAAAAAGACGCCCCGTCTCCGGAGCATACCGGGAGGACGCGAGGAGAAGCCTCCTGCGACCGGATCTCGCGAGGTCGAGAGGCTCCTTTCCGGCCGCGTGTCGCGGAAGGCGCGCATCAAGAAGCGTGGCAAGCGAAGCATTCCGCCCCAGGAGCTTCCGCAAGACCTCATGAAGATCTCCAATCTCCTGGTAGCCGGAAGGACGGTTGAAAAGGAAATCTCCTTCAAGATCGATTTCGCGCGCCATCAGGTGGAGGAGTTCTGCATCCGCGACTTCGCCAGGCGCTTTGCTGAAACCCAGCGTCGTCCACCGAGCATCGAGTATTCGGCAGATCATTCACGGTTCAAATTCGTCATGACCGTCCGGACGTCACTGAACCCGGAGATGATCGAGGCACTGGAGCAGCTGGGCGTCGACCTGGATGAGCACACCCAGCTCCAAGGGCTCGAGCTGAACTACGAGGCCATTCGGCAGCATCGCCTGGAGGATCGCCTACGACAGGCTTTGGAGTCCATGCATCTGGCGCCCGGCATCCTGGAGGAAGTCTTTACCGAAAGGGTTGCCCTCCAGGATTCATTCTACGAGCTGCTGGTGCCGAACATCGAGAAGACCCTTCGCTCTGGTGAAAATCTCGAGGAGAAGATCTTTGAGGTGCTCCGGATTCTCCATCCTGCCACGCAGATCCGTAACGCCGAGCCCGTGGATATGAGCATCGATGAATGCTTCGATCTGGTCCGCAAGGCCGACATCGAGGCGGAAGAAGAGATTGCCTGAGCCGTGAAACCGGTGATCTTCCTGAAGTCGGGCGGCCGGATCCTGAAGCTCACGAATCTCGAGAAGGTGCTCTATCCGGACTGCGGCTTCAAGAAGGGCGAGGTGATCCGGTATTACCAGGCGGTTGCAGAGGTCGTGCTGCCTCATTTGCGCAACCGGCCCTTCACCCTTCGGAGGTTTCCGGACGGGGTGGATGCGCCGGCGTTCTTCGAGAAGAACTGTCCCTCGCATCGGCCGGACTGGATCAAGACCGGCTGGTTCGGGGATGTCCATCACTGCCTGATCAATGATGCGCCTTCGCTGATCTGGGCCGCAAATCTTGCGGCCATTGAGCTTCATACGACCTTGGGAAAAATCAGTCGCCCTGACTTCGCGGATTTCATGGTCTTCGACCTGGATCCCGGCGAGGGAGTCGGTCTTGCCGAGTGCGCGGAAACCGCCCTCCTCATCCGCGAGGAGCTGCAGGCACGCGGGCTCGAATCCTGGGTCAAGGTGTCCGGAGGCAAGGGTGTCCATGTTTATGTGCCGCTCAACTCGAATGTGCGGTTTTCGGAGAGCAAGATCTTCTCTCGAGAGCTGGCAGCCGCCATCGAGTCGGCGCATCCGGACCGCGTGCTGACCAGCATGAAGAAGTCGCTCCGGCGCGGAAAGGTCTTCATCGACTGGAGCCAGAATACCGACTTCAAGACGACCACCACAGTCTACTCCCTGCGAGCGCAGGCCTTGCCCTGGATTTCGATGCCTGTGGAGTGGCGCGAGGTGAAGAGGGCGGCAGTCGCTGCATCTCGGGCCGAGAAGATCCTGAGATTTGACCCTGCAGCGGCTCTCTCTCGCATCGAAGCGAAGGGAGATCTTTTTGCTCCCGTGCTGAAGATCCGCCAGAAGCTTCCCTCCACCAGCTGACTGAAATCCCGAGGAATTTTCCAATCGACAGGAGGGTCAACGAGGACACAACTAGTCGGGCCGTGGTCTTTTGATCTATGCTCTTGGTTCAAACGTGGGACGTTGGGCTACAGCATTTTGAATGGTGTCAGGACAATGGTGGCCGGGATGTCTCTTCCTTGTTCCGTTGAATTTAAATCCAGTTCAGGCTCGTGGCGCAGTCGCGTGTTCGAGCGAGTGATTGCCTGCATGATCGGTGGCGTCGTTTTGACGGGCTGTCCGGGTGCGACCACCTCCGGATCGCTTCGGCCGGATGGATCATTCCGGCATGCGGGTGGTTCGAACTCGACCAGGGGCGGCTCGAGTGCGCTCTCGGGCGGAGTGCCGGATTTTGGAGGATCGCTGGATGCGCTCGATCCGGGCAGCGCGGTCTGCGAGCCCAAGAATCCCACGCGAGGAGTGGACGCCGAGTTTGGTCCGAGTACCTTCGAGCGACTGAATCCATTCTCCTCGAGGCCCTCTGCCTCCGCACAGAAGCTGACGCAGATTGCCTACGATGGCACCAAGGTCCATCGAAACAGCTCGAGAAGCGTGACTGGAAATAAAGCTAGCAATGACTCCATCGGGCGCTGCGCGATGTATGTCTCGATTGCACTCCATGCAGCTGGCTGCCATGAGTCCGGGAAGCCCGAGATCCGGGAGAATTCGGCGAAGAATCTCGGGCCCGATCTCCAGGCCAATGGTTTCAGAAACCTCCTTTCCGGAGGTCGGCTTCCGTCAGGAGCTGGCAGCCTGCATGACCTTCCTCCCGGGGCGGTGCTCGTTTATTCGAACGGCGGGCATGGCCATGTCGAAATCAAATCGAGCAAAGGCTTCATCAGCGACTATTTCAGCAACCTACCGGTGACCGGAAGCCGGGGTCCGGTCTCAGGACGAGGGTATCGTCTCGTCGGAGCTTGGGTGAAGCCTTCTTGTGGAGCAGGATCATGAAAGTCTTACAAGGCGTAATCAGAGTGGCAATGGTCGTGGTCGCACTGTTGGCGGTAGAGGGCGCAGTGGCCGGCGAGCTTGCCGGGCTCGAGCTCCGCCTTTCCGAGGCTCGGAAGAAGCTCGACCTGAAGCCGAAAGTCGAATCACGGCAGGAGCCTGAATCCACGCCCTACACCGAGTTTGGGCCTCTCGTGGATGAGGCCTACGAGGCCCTCGAACGCGAATTGAAAGTGCTGCTGCGCGAAGGCGCGGTAACCGAGGCCTATCGAAGCCGTCTCGACCAGTTCGTTCGAAGCGTCGCCTTGGCGGCATATCTCGATCCTTCCGACAGTGCGGCAGAGCTGGCCTATCGACTTTTCCAGTCCTCTCCTTCGGCTCGAAGAAAGGCCTTTGAACAGTCCATCGAGAAGCTCGATGCGCCGCTGAAGAAAGACTTCCGCCGAGTCATGAAGATCCAGGAGCGGGTCGCGCGCGAGGGCAACGGATAAGCTGTGAAAGTGAGATCGTGGATGTCCCGTTTCAGTGGTTTACAGCGTCTTCAGTCTGCCTGCGCCGTGTGGTGTGCCGTAGTCGTCGCGATGCTGGCAGCTGATGCGCGCGCTGAGCCCGGCGCGGCGAGTCCGACGGAAGCGCTTCTGAATGCGGTTCACTTTAAGATGGGCGTGCTCAGGCCGCCGGCGCCCGCGTGCCTGCTTCCGGAGAATCCTCAAGAAGACGAGCTGCCATACGAACCGCTGAGTCGCGAAGAGCTGCTCAAGCAGCGAAGCTCCGATGAGTTTTCGGAATGCCTCGAGCGGGCTGCGGGCGAACAGAGCACGCTGGTATCACGCGCGGGCTGGAGCTTCGCCCGCGCCATCGAGCTTTCCGTGGCCGAGGGAATGAAATCTCGGCCAACTGCAGGGCTGATGGATGACAGCCAACTCGTCCAGCCGAAAGGCCCGTATCCGTTGCCGAAGGTCGAGGATCGCACTGCCGTCAGCCTGGTTTCGCTTCCGCTATGCGTTCCTCGTGAGCTCGATCATCTGGGAGGGGTTCGTGGGCGCTCGACGGAGACGCTTGCAGCGGCTGCGCGGTTTGCCAGCCATGAAAATCGGCTTCGATCCGAACCTGACCCGATTGCTCGGTCGCAGCACCTGCGCGATTTCTGGATTCGCAACTTTGCCTGTCTCGCCTCCGCGGAGTCGCTGGGCGATCCGGACAATCCCGCTTCCAGCAGCTTCATCAAGGGCATGGCCCGCCAGGGCATTCGAGATCTCGAGAAGCCCGAAGGCGTGAAGTTCTACTTTGATGTCTGGCAGACCGAGGCCATCAGCAAGTTGAACATCGGCTTGTACCAGTTCAGTCCGAGCGCCGATGGAAACATTCGACCTTGCCTGGAGGAATGGAATCTCCGCATGAAGCACATCACAGCGGGCGTGGATCGTCCTGGCCCTTTGCGCGGCTTCACCAAGAGCTGCGTGATTGACACGACCGACAAGCAGCAGGTGTTTCGTGCCCTCTCCTCCAGCAGCCAGGCTTTCAATGCGTTCTGCGGAGTACAGAAGGTGGTCGGAACATTCCTGATCCAGGCCAATACCGCGCGAGAGAGTTCCACTTCCGGGATGAACGTCGTAGGCACAAAAAAGGGTGTCCTTCGCGATCCTGCAGATCGATGCGTGTCACCCCATTTGAAGTCCGGGCACGTCTACAATCATTTTGGGGTGCTCCAAGGCACGACCAAGGACAACCTGAAGAAGTTCCTGGAATGCGCGCTGCCGGATACCGATCCGAAATGACGCTAGAAGCGGGCTGACAGGCCCAGGAACGGGCTGATGTCTTCTGCTGCATCGGTCACGCCGACGTTCGCGCCGACATCAAAGCGCAGATTGTCCGTGACGGGGAGGATGATGCCGCCATCGAGCGTGGCCACCCAGTCAGCTCCCGCTTCTGTCTGGCTGAAAATTTCGAGATACCCTTCCAGGCCGGCGAAAAGCCCGCGCGACAACGCCAGGGTCGAGATGAATTGCGAATGGAATCCGTTGTCGCCGGTGTTGCGAACCCGATCGTACTGGATCATGCCACCGATGGAATAACCCTGTGGTCCGTCAAAACCAAACGGCAGCAGGACGCCGCCTTCAGTCCGGGCGGTGCCCAGTGTCGACGACTGCGTCGGAAGCGTGATGTACGGCATGATTCCCAGCGCCGCAGAGCCGGCATCGTTTCCGAAGAAATTGATCTTGTAGCGGATCGTGGTGTTGCCGAAGCCCGATTGACTATTCTGCCGGACGAGGCTCGGAATCAGGACCTGCAGGTCGGAGTTGTTGGTGATTCCGGCTTTCAGGTTCATATAGTTGTAGACTGTCGAGCGCTGGCCCTCTTTCAGGGTCAGGAGGACCAGATCCGTTTCAATCTGGAAGTGACCCGCATCGACGGTAATCGGACTCTCGGTTCGATCGGGGCGATCCGTCGCAAACTCCCGCATTTCGGAGTTCGGCGTGGGGTTGAACAGGTGAAACTTCGACTTGTCGGATTCGGCGAACGCCGATCGTGGGGCAATCGAGAGAAGAAGGAGCAGCAAACTGGCCGCGCCGGCAAACGGGATCGATGCGATCGGGTGCATGGCTCCCCCATATCGCGGCGGTCCGAGGCTTGCTACGCCCAATGTCATGCCTCAGGATTCCCAGCGGAAGATTCCTCGTCCGGTTCGTCCAAATCCCTCTCAGGCGGAGGGCGATCGGGAGACCATCGAAGCAGCACTTCGAAATCAGGAGATCAGGACGAGGCCGTCGAAAAAGACTGACCGCAGTGGTGGAAAGCCAGCTCAGGAAGCGGCTGCTCGAAGCAAGCCTTCCGAGGATCGCGAGGCCGCCTGACGAAAGGGCGCTCCGGCCGCCAGGAGTCTTGCGGAATCATCAAGGTGCGCACTCCCAGCGCCGTGGTGGGCGTTTTGGAAAGTCCATCGGCGACCTGATTCCATTGCCTCCCCGGGTGCTCGAGGCACTCCGGGCTCCCGTTCAGTAGATCGACGATCTCAATACACCAGCATCATCCGTGTCGCCCTCGACACACTCGAATGCGTCAATCGTTCACCGATAAGATGGTGATGAGGTCCGTTCGGTGATGAGGGTCATTCGGGCTCTATACTGCTCTGCCGTGCTTGCGACGCTCGCTGCCTGGACGGGAGGGGCGTCCGTCCCTGCGTTCGGAGCGGAGACGTGCAGGCTTCCGGAAGACGTTCAGCAGCTCTCGAAGGCCCTATCCGAAGCATCCCAGGCGGGAGTGGCAAAGGTTCCGCAGTGCAACTCCGGTTCGGCACCTTCTCCTGCGCCCGTCGCACGTGTGGAGTGCCCGGCGTTCCTCAAATCGGCTTATCTAAACGATGATCGCTATCGAGGTTTTCTGGAGGAGAGCGCGTCGGATGCCTGTAGTGTGCACCTGGCTCGCGCGAAGAAGGCCACCGTTGCGGAGATCGAGCGCAGGCTTTCGAGGAACGCGGCATCCGGCCTGGGGGCTCCGGAGGGTTTCCTCGAGAAGTGCCTCGAGCAGGGAGTCTCGGTTCAGCGATGGCAGGCTTCCGTGCCCGCTTCCATGCCCGGAGCACCGATTCGTCCCACGACAGTGACGAGCGTCGAGACTCTGGGCGATCAGGAAAAGAAGGCCCTGACCGCCGAGTACTACCTCAGCATGAACCGATTGCGGACCGGCTCTCAGTCATCGCTCGAGATCGTAGCTGCCATTGATTCGACGCTCGGACGCAATCCCTTGTCCGACCGAGCGTGCGATGATTCGCGTCTGCCCGGAATCGATTCCGCCTGCCGCAGGCTCCAGGCCTGCAAGCCCTCGAACGGACTTTCGTCGCAGGCTGCGGAGCTCGAGCAGGTCTGGCCGGTCTTGCAGGAGCTCGAGCGGAAGGTGCGCGACGGAACTTCCTCTCGCCACCTTCAGTACCTCGGAGCAGCGTACGGGGGCCGAGTCGATTCAACAGCGATCGCTGCTACGGATGCAGCGATTCAGGAGTCCTCCAAACAGCTCCAGCTCCTGCGGTCGATGTATCCCGCGCTGGAAGGAAAGGAGTTTCGAAAGCTCTTCGATCCGAAGAAGAAGAACACCCGGGAAGCCCTCGCGAAGCAGCTCGAGGCGACTCGCACGCGCGTCCTGGGGCAGCTGGAGTCCTACCGAAAAGCAATGGACTGCCTGAACAGCGGCTTTACGTGCAGCCCGGATTGCGAAGCGTATCCGAAGGCTCTCGCACAGGCTCCGGCTTTTCGAGTGGAGGCGTTCCAGAGCGGCGATCGGGCCTCGGCAGATGACCTGGATGTTCAGGCCTATCTCGGAGCCGCCGAGTGTCGCCAGAATGTCCGCAGCGCGCAGAAGGAAGCAGCGGATGTGGTCACCGATTTTGCGGTCGGTTCCGGCCTGACGATTGCCACCGCGGGGTTTGGCAGCATCGCCGCTGGCGCGAAGGCAGCCACGACGGCGGCCAACGCAGCCCGGACCGCTTCAGTCGGTTCGCGGATCGCGAGCATCGGCACGAAAGCGGGATTCGCACGGGCCGCAATTCTTGGAGGCGATCTTTATTTCGCCGCCGATGGTGTGAACAGCGCCATCGACCAGTGCTCGGAAGCGTTGAACCAGCTCTCTTCGACCGAGTCGGCGGGATCGACCTGTCCTGGCGCTGAAGATTCGAAGCAGGTTCAAATCATGGCCGACTATCGCGCGTGCGTGCTGTCGGCTGCGCTGAACATTACACCCAATCTGCTGCCGTTCGCGCCCGCCTTCGTGAAGGCCTATCAGTCAGGAACACGGCGTTTCGCAGCGGCAAAGCCCGCCCTCGAGCGCCTCGAAAAAGCCAGGCTCCTCGAGGGCACGGCACCGGGTCGATACCAGGGCCTGATGAAATCGGGCGAGCCGGTTGAACTCGTCATCGACAAGAGCAAGGACGGTGTCCACAGCATCCAGGCGCTCTCCAACGGCAGAGAGGTCGGCCAGATGAAGGCGATTTATGACCTTCAGGCTGGCAAGTACGCCGTATCTTGGGTGGAGGTTGCTGACGCTGTCGATGGAAAGTCCTATCGCGGCGAAGGCCTGAATTCGCTGATGCTCGACGCCTCCCTGAAAGAGCTGGGAGGCGCAGAAAAAGTTCCCCAGATGATGGGAATGCTGGCGATGGAGAATTCTGCTGCATTTCGTCGTGCCAAGGAGGCGCTTCTCGAAGGCAGCGGAGATTACAGTTTTGAGAAGAATCCGCGACTGAAGGAGTACCTGGAGCTCCGGAAGCGAGCCCTCGCAGAGGATCGCAAGCTGACCGAGGCCGAGTTGAATGCTTTCAGCAAGGAAGTGGAGCTGGATGCCGAGCTGAACCGGAAGGTCTTCGCGGAGTCCACCCCTGCCGGAAAGATGCGTGCGGATCGAGGCTATGAGCCGCTCGAGGTCGAGGTCATCAATAGCAGCGGCAACCAGCCCGTCCGGTATGTAGTGGCTCGAAAAGGCAGTGGGGGGGCGATCCGTCCCACCGAGTTCATCTCGATGAAGGAAGTGGAGCTCGCCAGCCGGGTGGCCACCGAGGCGAAGGCGGGAATCGTCGTGCTCGATGCCAACCTGATTGGACCGGAGCAGGCGAGAGCACTCGGCGTGACCGTGATCGACCACCATGGTGCCTACCGCAATGCGGACAAGCCGTTCCAGAACACCACGAGAAAGATCGTGGACCTGTATGAGGATGCGGCGAAGGCCGCAGGCTCCGGTGCAGACGCGGCGAAGGTCCGCGAGGCGTTTTATCGCAAGCTCTTGAATGTTCCTGATGGAAAGCCGGTTCCGGACAGAATCCTCGTGGCCACTGATAATCTGGGTGATGCCGCCCTCGCAAAATGGGTCATCGACAATCCAGGAGCGCTTCAGTCCGCGGATTCACGCAGGTTGCTGAAAATGGCGGCGTTCCACGAGGACTACGCCCATTTCGGAACGAAGTACCAGGACTACATTGCCCAGGGCGGAAAGTCTGGCGCCAATTTTTCAGAGAGCGTTGAGTTCTCTCAGGCCGTGATGGGCGCCAATGATCGCATCATCCGGAAATATAATGCCGAAGCGGCCAAGGCCGGAAAGCCTCCGGTCTTTGTGGGCGATCGGTTCTCCGACGCACCAGTCGAGCTCCAGCAGAAGATCATGGCCGAGTCCGTGACCGAGATCGATCGAGCGATGAAGGATCCGGCGTATCGCAAGCAGCTGGCCCAGGAGCTTCGTGCGAACCTCCAAGAGGCAGTGCCTCAAGTCCGCGACCGTGCACTGGTGCGGTCATCCGATGCAAAGCTCGCTACCGAGGCCGCTCAAGAGCTGGGCGGAGAACAGGTCAATCGGGTCCTGAAGGAGAGGCTTGCCATCATCGATGGCGACAAGCTCGATGCCAAGAGGGGACAATTCACGAACTGGGGCGCCATTCCGGAGTCGCATTCGAATCCGCTGCAGCTTCAACTCACAAAAAAGCCGGGTGCAGAAGCCAACACGTTCATCCTCGCCATTCCGCAGGGTCGCGAGGATCGAGGCCTCATCAACGAAAAGCTCAAGCAGGCGATCATCGATGCGTCGAAAGCCAAGGACCCAAACTTCAACCCGCAGGGCGTGGTGCTTCGAGACTCTGGCCTCCTCTTTTCGTTTGCGGGCGTGCCACTGAGCAAGCAGGAGCTCTCGGCTCTCGTCATCCGTTCCGTGGGAGAGGACCTCAGGCCCGCGGCGAAAGCGGTCGCGAAAGCACCAGTAGCCTCGTGGTTTCCGAATTCTCATTCCGCCGAGAAGCTGGCCTTGAAGCGTCTCGAGCCGCTCGACAGCAAAGGGGTGGTGTTGAAGTCACTCGATCGTTCGGCATGCCAGGATTGCCCGAGTTCCATTCGGGCCGGCTCCGCGATGAGCCATGCCCGTCAGCACTTCTGGGAGTATCTTCCCCCGAAATCGGGCGAATCCGCCGAGCAGTGGATGGCTCGTCGGGTGGCCGAGGACGGCAGAAGCCACGTGACGTCCGTGTTTCCTCCCGGTGTCAGCCAGAATCAGGTCGTCCAAAGAGCCCAGGGTGCCCAGCTCAAGGCAGTGGCACAGGGTTCGGATGCCGTGCTTCGAGGCAAGCTCCCTTTGAATTACGTGGACGAGACTTCGCGTGTTCAGGAGGGCCTCTTTGACGTCAAGATCGTCGTCTGCCGAGTCCGGTGCGAGCCGAATCGTCCGGGTGATGTCATCTCGATCTTTCCGATCAGCGGACCTGGCGTGATCAAATATGAGCCCCGAACCGGGAGCCTGTCCCGATGATGAAGCGAACAGGATTCCTGCTTTGCGCCTTCACAGGAGCCTTCTGGCAGCTGGGCGCTGCCACGGCAGCTCCACGATCCTGCGTGGAGCTGAGCAGCGCGCTCGGGGATGCTGCTCCTCGTGCGCTGGTGCAGGCTGCGGTTTCCGCCCGATCCACGCATTATTCGCGAGTTTCGTCAGAGCTCCGTGAAGCAGGAGTCCTGCTGGATCGTGCGTTGCTTGAACCCGATTCCCGATTCCTTCGAAGCACTCCCGCGGCTGCTTCTGGAACCGGCTTCGTCTCGAACAATCGCTGGTTCTATGACGAGATTCTCCGGAAAGCCGTGCTGAAAAATCGGGCAGCACTGGAAAAGCTTCCACTTCGCAGGCGAATCAGCTCGCTTCTCCTGCTCATCCACACGAGCTACGACGCGCACTTTGGTCAGAGCGATCTACCAGGGCATTTCTATCGTTGGGGTGGAGATCTCTTCGACAACGACGCGCCGGTCATCAATGATATTCGCACCGCCGAGGCTTTTGGCCTCGATTGCTCCGGCTTTGTTGCCTCAGCATTCGACGTTGCCATCAAGGAGAACTTGCTGACCCCCCAGGAGCTTGCAGCCCACCCATTTCTGAGGTCACGGCAGGAGCAGCTGGCGCAGATGGTTCCGGGAATTCCGAGCCCGCACCGCCTGAATGTGAAGGACTTCGCACGCATCGGCAGGGAGATTGCTCCGAGCGAGGCGCAGGCCGGTGACTACATCGTCATTCCGAAGGCGGAGGGCGTCTTTCCGCACATCGTGGCGATCGTCGAGATCGAAGGAAAGCTTCATATTGCCGAGTCGGCCAACAATGGCAGCATTACGCGTGATCACATCCTGCAGGCAGGAAGATACCTGCGTCTCGAGGAAGGGCTAGAGCGTCTGAAGCAAAGAGGAGTGGCTCACTCGCTGCGGAGCGTGCTTTCGCCGTAAGCGGAGCGTCTGAAACAAAAAAGCCCCGGTCCGAAGACCGAGGCCTGATTTACTTCAATGGCGGACCCGACAGGGTTCGAACCTATGACCTCCACATCCGTAGTGTGGCGCTCTAATCCAACTGAGCTACGGGTCCGCACTGAAGTGGTGAGGGTCTTACCCAGAATCGTGCCGTGACGCAAGCGGCAAAAAGGGGTGGCCGCTTCACTTTCTGCCGGCTTTCGGGCAGAGTCTAAAGCCATGGAACGCCACGGAAAATTGCTGCCGCTTGCCTTTGCCCTGGCTGCAATGGGGGTGGCGGGATGCGGCCGTTCCACGGAGCTCGTCGTGCCCGCACCGGGTTGCAGCCCTGGCTCTGCGGCCATCGGCGTGACCGATGGCATGGTGGCGATCCTCTGCGGCTGCGACGAGGCTGTCGGGTGGGTGGCCAACAGCGCCAATCTCCAGTGCACCGTTCCCTCGGGAACGACGGTGGCCTTTCATTACATCAATCCGGTGTATCGCCATCAGATTGTCAGCAAACCCACCGAGACGGATACTTTCACGCCTTCCACTGTTTACGATCGTGAAGCCACTCCGGTCATCCGCGCGCATGCTGTCACCCTGACGGGCGCTCCAGGCCGGGAGTTCGAGTTCACGGATCAGTTCGACTCCTCCCTCAGTGCGCGAATCACGCTGCGCTGACTGCCTCGACTACGCGGCATTTTATTCCCGTTAATTGTGCGCGCAGCCCTCCGATAGGTCTCATGTCACCAGTCACGGAGGACTGAAAAATGAGCGCTACCGCAATCCGCAAAAAAGAAACTACCGCCAACAACCAAAAAGTCGATGTCCTGTACCAGCGCATCGGCAATCGCTGGTACGCCTTCTCGGCCCAGGACAACGACGTCTTCTTCGGCTCGATTCCGGATGAAGTCCTCGCTGAGCTCGAAAACTGCGACGAGAACATCGTCAGCGGCGAGGCAGTGCACGCAGCCATCCATGGCGCGAATGCTGCTAACGGCAAGACCTGAATCATGCAGCGGCCCCCGAGAAAACCCGTTACGCACACCACACACACCGCCACCGGCCTCCGCCCGAAGAAGGCGGAGGTCGATGAGCTGGTGAGCAAGATCTCCGATCTGGTGTCGCAGTCTCCCGCCAAGGCGTCGAACGTCCTGGAGCACTGGCTCAAGGAATCCGCCAAGCCGGAGAAGAAGAAAAAATCCGCTTAGTTTGTCCCGCAACCAACCACACACATGAAAGGGCGTCCCTCCGGAAGGAAGGACGCCCTTCTCATTTCAGTGCCGCCGCAATGCTGGAGGCACGACCCGCGCGTGCAAAAAAGAAGGGGCGCCGTCCCGAAGGAGGGCGCCCCGTCGAAGCAGGATAGCCGCAGGAATCAGATGTAGAAAACGGAGTCCTTGCCTGAATCCTTGTGCGCCTGCTCTGAGAATGACTTCAGGAAGCGAACGAACTGCATGTAGGTTTCATATGCCTGGACGGCGTTGTCGACCGTGCACCCGTAACGGACAAAGCGCTGGCCGTTCTCGATCGAGGGGCGCGAATTGACGATCTTGACGTTGATCGGAAGGTAGGTGTCCTGGGTGAAATAGAGTCGGATCGGAAGCTCGCTGGCCTCCTTGGGCCACGGATTTTTGACATCGAACGGCACCACGAAGGAGAGGCCGTTTTCGCTGACGTCAACGAGCTGGATCTGCCGAATCGAGGAATTGCCGGTGACGCAATATACGCCCAGCAGATTTTGGAAGAGGATGCGCTCGGTCTTGCGGCGCTTCTCGTCAAGCTTCTGGCTGCGGACCTGGTTGAAGTCCACCACCTTCACCGTTGAATCTGTTCCGTCGTCCTGACCATTGCCGTTGTGCTTCCCTGCGAGCTTCATGGAATTTCCTCCATGAAGCTTTTCGGTAGCAAACTGCGGCCCCTTGAATGGTTTCAGCCGAAAGCCCGGCTTTAAACGCGGACTTCTGCGAGAGCGTCAAGAAGCTGGATGAAGCTTGCAAACGCCTTGTAGCCGCTGGAATGGAGCTCCAGAATGCTGGCGCCCGCGACGCGCGGCCCGTTTTCGCTCTCCTGGTAGATTCGGACCACCTGAATACGAAGCGGCAAATTCAGGCTTTGGTTCAGGTAAAGGCTGATTTCGAGCGTGTCACCCACCTCGACTTGAAGCAGCTGCTCTCCCTGCCCGGTGTCTGGGTCGAGCTGGAAGCCGATGCCGAGGTCACTGACGTCCTTCACTGCAAGGCGGTGCGGCGCCCTCTCGGGTGCCACGACGAATACGGAGAAGCTTTCGAGAACGGGTCGCCTGCGGCTCCTGCGTCGCTCAGAAGGTGCGGACATCAACGCGCCTTTCCCGAAGATGCGGACGCCGGCTGCGTCGATGGCTGCTCCGAGGCTTCCGGCTGGACCGCCGGCACTTCTGCAGGAGCAGCTTCGGGGGCTGCCGCATCGACGGCGACAGGAGCCGATTCTTCTTCGAATTTCAGTCGCTTCGGCATGCCTTCCACGCCTTCGTTCAGCTTGCGGCTTTCGGTGAGCTTGCGGTCCAGCTCGGTGAGCGCCTCGCGCGCGGCCTTCTGGCGCTCATTCAGCTGGGCCTGGAACTCCTTTTCATCCGTGGGACGAATGAGCACTCCGGAGTGTTGTTGGACGTGCAGCTGGCTCACGCGCTCCGAAAGCTGCTTGACCATCTGGTACAGCCCCCAGTGATAGAATTCCTTTTGCGCCAGGGATTCCGCCCATCCCGCGAAGCTCGTGTCGAGCTGCGTCTGCTGGCCGGTCCACTTGTCGTGGAACTCGTTCCAGTTCTTCTCTGCAGACTTCGAAATCTTGCCGCTTGAAATCTTGGCGTGCTCTTCGATCGTGCTCGTCAGTTGCAGGGTAAGGGTCTGCACGATTCCAGCAAGCTCCTTGAGCTCGTCGGCGGAGCGCGTCCTCAGGCGGTCATGAAAATCCTTCACGCGCTTGGAGTAGGTTTCATCCTTCTCGCCGGCAAGAAAATACGTCTTCTGCAGGAAGAGCTTCCGCTTGCCCGAGATCGCAGCGTCCGACGGAATGCTCTCGCGAGAATCCGGAAGCTCGTTGAGTGCCGCCTCCACTTCTGGAAGCTGCGAGCCGGAATCGGATTCCATGACGAAAACGCGATACTCGCCTTGCGCGATGGGCCGGCCATCCAGCTGGCGAAGCCCTTCGAAGGTGGCCAGGCGGTTCACGATCTCTGTCGTGGCCTTGAGCTCCAGGCTGGTCTGGCTGAGGAGGGTTTCTGGCGTGCCGATGAGCACGAGGTCGAGCTTCGTTCCGTTGGGCAATGCGGAGGAGACATGGAAGCTGGGCGATGATGGATCAGTCCGGTCCACGGCGAGGACGAGGCGCGGAGGATTCGAACGCTGAGCGTTTGCCCGAAGTTCTGCGAGCTCGGCCTTGTCGACTCCTGACAGGTAAGGAATCGGCGAAATCCAACGCTGAAGCTGAGGGACCCACTGGGCCACACGGGTCATTGCTGGGCTGGTCACATCGCGCACGAACACAGCCGCACTGACCACCTGGGGGTTTTTCAGCACCGGATCCATGACACCGGAGACGTATCCGTAGGCGACGGCTCCAAGAATGGCCAGAAACAGGAAGATCTTGAGGAACCCTCCCGAGCGATGCCTGTCGCTCGAAACCGATCCGAACATCATCTGCGGCGTGCCCTCGTTTTTCGAGGGCTGATTCATGGAGTCGAGCGAAGGTTCCGAATCAAAGCGCTCATCACGGAGCTCATCAAGAGCCGGCGGGACCTCGACCTGCGGAGTCTGACGGGCAGCCACCACGGGCTCCAGCGCGATCGGCTGCGGAGCTTCCAGCACCGGTGCGGAAACCTGCTGGATCACGGGCTGCTGAAGGACTGGTTCCGCGATCGGTGCGGCTGGCTGAACGGGCTGCGCGGCTGGCGCAACCGGTGCAATCGGTGCAATCGGTGCGGGTTGGAGCGCTACCGGCTCCTCGCGTGGTTGGAGAATCGGAGTGACGGGTGCGGGTTCCACCACTGGCGCAGGCCGCGCCGCTGGAGCTGCAACCTCGACACGAATGGATCCAGGTTCGCGCGCGGGCCGGAGCACGGGCTCCTCGATGGGCGCCTGTTCATCAAATGACATGTCGAGCGAAGGCTCGTGTTCGTAGGTCGCGACCGCAGGCGGCGCAAAGATCGGCGCAGCCGTGAGCGTCAGGATCGGATCCAGATCTCGCACGGTCGTCATGAGCTGCCAGTCCGGCATTCCTTCGGCCCAGACATACTGGGTGCGATTTACCTCGCCCGTCTGGAGCTTGGACTGGAGCTGGGCCATGGAGAATGGCCCCTCATGGTGATCATTGATGTAGACGAACCACTTATTGTCGTGAAACCCATCCATGGAATTGCGCCTTCCGAATTTCCGAATAAAATCGAGTGTAAGAGAAATGATGCAACCGCGCAAATGGAGCCTGATCAAAATACCCGACCATCAGGGCGTCATGAACGTCGGAGGGCGGGTGGGAGCGTGCCACGGACCCCGTGCTTTCGAACGGGTCTTCGGACGCCTCAAAGGAAGGGTTCCGGTTTCTTCAGCGCTGGGATGCTCCGTGCTCGTCGCGAAGCTTGGCTCTGACATTGTCGAGAACCACCGTCATGCGGCTGACGCCATTCGTGATGCCCATCTCGAACACGCGCCCTCGGTCGTGGTGGGCGGGGGGCACGACCACGGGTTCTCGCAGCTTCTCGGAATCTCCGAAGCCCTGGGAGCCGGAAAACGCGTGGGCTGCATCAACCTGGACGCCCATCTCGATGTGCGCCGGCCCGCGCCGATTCCCGGAAGCGGCTCTCCGTTTTTCCTGGCGATCGAGGGTGGGGTGATTGACCCGGAAAATCTGATCGAATTCGGAATCCAGTCGCACTGCAATGCTCCCGAGCTTTGGGAGTACGTCGACTCGAAGAAGGTGGAGGTCGTGCGCTGGAAGGAGTTGCGGACGGCTGATCGCGTGGCGATCTTTCGAAGGAAGCTCGAGGAACTTGCTGCTCGCGTCGATGCGGTCGTGGTGAGCCTGGACCTCGACTGCCTGTCGCAGGATCATTGCCCCGGCGTGAGCGCACCGCAGGCCGAGGGATTCCAGTCATCCGAGATCATCGCGATGATGGAAATCGCGGGATCGCATCCCCAGGTCGTCTCTCTCGGAATTTTCGAGCTCAGTCCCGAGCATGACGTGCAGGACTCGACGGCCCGGGTTGCGGCGACTGCTGCCTATCACTTCATCGAATCGTTTCTGGAACGAATCTAGCCCGTGAGTTCCTGGCGCATCTTCTGGAAGATGCGGGCCTGTTCGGTCATGCGTCCGCTGGTCTTCTGGATCTCGACCGGAACGGCGCGGAGCGACTCCTGGGCATGCGTCAGGGCATGGAAGCCGATATCGAGGTCGGTCGTCATCGGCTCCAGTCCGCGCTCGAGTTCGCGCACCTCGCGCTGGAGTCGGGCGGAACGGCTGCGGATCTCGAGGATCTGCTGATGCAGCAGATGGACCGGATAGGGCGAGGAGCCGGTTTTTTCTGCGATACGACCCGCCTCGAGCATCAGGTTCAGGACCGCAGCCTCCGCGTGCATGGTGCATCCCGAAACATCATCGGCATGCTTCAGGATTCGTCGGGCGGTCTGGATCGATTCGTGGAATCCTGCGCGCGCATGGCGGATGTTCTCGTGGGCATCTCGCGACGAGGCGCTCAGCGTCTCGAAGTGCTTGAAAATGTCACGAAGCTGCTGGCCGATGCCCAGCAGGACATCCTTGAGCTGAGGAACGAGTTCTCCCATCCGTTCCTGCTTCTCCACGAGCATGCTGCGCTGGAAACGGTCCACTCGACGCTGCAGGGCGAGACCGATCGTGAGTGCAAGCACGACGGCCACGGCCAGGCTCATCAGGTCGCGGGAAAGCTCGGTGGTCGTCCCGAAAAATCCGGTCGTCGGCAGGGCGACAGTCACTCGAATTCCGCCCGACTCCTCTCGGCCGGGAATGTTCAGTGCCTTGCGAATCTCGATTTCTCCCTTGCGGGTGGCCACGAGTCCGTCGGTGATGCTTCCTTTTTCGCGCGTGACCTGGACATAGCGGGGCTCGACGCCCTGGCCCAGGTAGAAGAGCGCCCAGCCCAGGGGGTCGGCGATTCCTTTCTGACCTGCCGCAAGGGCGAGGCCCTCCGCCTGGCTGGCAATCTGGCGAGCGAGAATGGATCCGTACTCGCGATTGTAGCGCTTGGCCATGCCGTCATCGACCGTGCGGAGGACGAGCGTCAGCAGGAGCGACAGCGTGATCGCTCCCAGCCAGCGTTTCCGCCGCGAGGCTCGAGGGTCAAGAAATTGGCGCAGGAATGCTCCCATCCACAAAGCTCATCGGCAGGGCCGGCGATTCGTTCAACGGTAAAAATTTTGCCCTCCGTGGCATGGCTCCGGACGTCTTACCTTGGAGGAATGGACACCATCCTTGCCATTGACCAGGGGACGACTGGAACCACCGCTTTGCTGATGGATCGCGAGCTGAATCGAATCGCCGAGGCCAGCATCGACTTCGAGCAGCACTTTCCACAACCCGGCTGGGTGGAGCATGACCTCGAAGAGATCTGGAGCACCGTCATCCAGACCGTGGGCGAGGTGACCAAGCACCAGGATGTCAGGAAGCTTGCGGCGATCGGTATCACGAACCAGCGCGAGACCCTCTGCTTCTGGGACAGGAAGACGGGCGAGCCGCTGGCGCGCGCTCTCGTCTGGCAGGATCGCAGGACGGCGGCGATGTGCGAGGCGCTCCGCTCGAAGGGGCTCGAACCCTTCTTCCAGGACAACACCGGCCTGCTCCTCGATCCGTACTTCTCGGGCACCAAGGCAGCCTGGGCGCTGAAGAACTGGCCTGAGGTTGCCAGGGCCCAGCAGCAGGGACGCCTGGCTGCCGGCACGATCGACAGCTACTTGATCGCGCGCCTTTCCGGCGGGGCGGTGCATGCCACCGAGCCGAGCAATGCCTCGCGCACGCTGTGCTTCCACCTGACCCGACATGAGTTCGACGATGACCTGTGCAAGGCGCTCGGAGTGCCTCGCGAAATCTGGCCCGAAGTTCGTCCCTCCACCGGCACTTTCGCCCTGACGCGCGGAGTTCCAGGAATCCCCGATGGAGTTCCGATCACTGGAGTGCTCGGCGACCAGCAGGCGGCGCTGCTGGGACAGGCCTGCACGCGCGAGGGAATGGCCAAGTGCACCTACGGCACCGGCGCGTTCATGTTGATGAACACCGGCAAGGCACCGGTCAAGAGCCGCCACAGGCTGCTTACGACCATCGCATGGAAGATGCCTCGAGAAGGAACGGTCTATGCGCTCGAGGGCTCAGCTTTCATTGCAGGGGCTGCCGTCCAGTGGCTTCGCGACGGGCTTCGCATGATCCGCGATTCTGCTGAAATCGAGGTGCTTGCGGAATCCGTTCCGAACTCCGATGGCGTCGTCTTCGTGCCTGCACTGACGGGGCTTGGAGCGCCGTACTGGGATCCACAGGCCACCGGAATGCTGACTGGCCTGACTCGTGGAACGCAGGCCGGGCATATCGCTCGCGCGGTGCTCGAAGGAATTGCCTTCCAGAATGCCGACATCCTCGCGGCCATGCAGAAGGACCTCGGAAAGCCGCTGGCTTCGCTGAATGTCGACGGCGGAGCAGCGGCGAACAATCTTCTCATGCAGTTCCAGGCCGACGTGCTCCACGTGAAGCTTCGACGGCCGAAGTACCTCGAAACCACCAGCCTCGGCGCCGTCTTTGCTGCAGGACTGGGCGCCGGGCTCTGGAGCGACCTCTCGGAAATCGAGAAGACCTGGAAGCAGGATCGCGATTTCGATCCCTCGATGACCGATCAGCAGCGCACCGAAGCCATGTCACGCTGGAGTCGCGCGATCGGTCGCGTGACCATGAAATAATCGATTCAGCCGGAGCTTCCGCCGTATTCCGAAACGAGTCGCCCGAGCCGCGAGACTCGGTCCAGGGTCAGGATCCGAAGCCCACGCACCTTGCCGACGCGCTCGGCCGAGCCCTCGGGGATGACGACGGTCTTGAAGCCGAGTTTTCGTGCCTCTTCGACGCGAACGTCGATCTGCGATACGCGTCGCACTTCACCCGTGAGGCCGAGCTCTCCGATCCAAGTCCAGTCGAGAGGAAAAGCGTGATCCTCGACCGAAGACCAGATCGCGGCCACGGCTGCCAGGTCGCAGGCGGGTTCGGAAAGCTTGAGTCCACCGGCAACATTGAAGAAGAGATCCTGTTCGGCAAGGCGCACCTGCATGTGGCGCTCGAGAATCGCGCTGAGGAGCGCGATGCGGTTCGAATCCATGCCGACCGAGGTTCGCCTCGGAAGCGACAGCGGGCTCGGTGCCACGAGCGCCTGAAGCTCGACGAGAAGCGGTCGCGTTCCTTCGAGCAAAGTGCCGATGGCGGTTCCGGGCAGTGCTTCGCGCCGATCACTCAGAAAAAGAGAGGACGGATTCGACACCTCTTGCAGGCCGTCGCCTTCCATTTCAAAAACACCCAGCTCGCGAGAGCTGCCGAAGCGATTCTTCACCGCTCGAAGCAGTCGGTACGTTGATCCGCTGTCGCCTTCGAAATATAGGACCGTATCGACCATGTGCTCGACGACCTTCGGACCCGCGATGCTGCCTTCCTTGGTGACGTGGCCGACGAGCCAGACCGAAATTCCCGCGCTCTTGGCCAAGGCCATGAGCTTGGCCGCGATCTCGCGCACCTGGGTGACGCTTCCTGGAGCCGACTGCAGGTAGCTGCTCGTGAAGGTCTGGAGCGAGTCCATGACGACGATGTCGGGCTTGAGCTCCTTCACGGTCGCAAATACCTTTTCGATCTGCGTTTCCGCGGCAAGAAAGATGTGGCCTTCGCCCTTCACGCCGAGTCGAATGGCACGGCTGCGGATCTGGTCCACCGACTCTTCACCGCTGACGTAGAGGATCTTCAGGTCGGGGTGCTTCTCGCGGATGCCGCGAGCCATCTGAAGCAGCAGCGTGCTCTTGCCGATTCCCGGATCGCCTCCGAGCAGCGTGAAGCTGTCCGGCACCAGGCCGCCTCCGAGCACTCGGTTCAGCTCGCCGATTCCGGTGTCGAGGCGTCGAAGTGCCCGGGCCGGATCTGCCGGAGCGTCCAGGTCCGTCCAATCGACGGAGTTCGAGAATTCCTGCCGGATGGCCGCAAGGCTGCCTTCGTGGACGGCTGGTGCGCCGTCTCCCGGAGACGCGCGTTCCTCGATCAACGAGTTCCAGGCTTCGCAGCCCGGACAGCGGCCGAGCCATTTTGCGCTGACCTGCCCGCAATTCTGACACTGGTACTGGGTCTTGATTTTCATAGGAGTTCTCGAGGGTTTGCCCCGCCAAGTTTCATCGCCAGGAGCGCCTTGTCCAATCAAAAAACCGGTCTAAACTGAGAGGATGGCACCTAAAGACGGCTGGGAGAGGCTGCGTGAGCGAGAGGACGAGGAGGAGCGGGAGCGCGAAGAGGCGCTCCAGGCCGAGCTCCTCAAAAAGCGGCTTCAAAGCGGAGGGCGCTCTAAAGGCGATGCGGCGGGAGATCTTGCTCGAGAGGCCAGCCTCCAGACATCGGGAAGCTCCACCGAAAAGCTCATCGAGCTCCTGGACCGGGTGGAGCCGCTCATGGAGCAGGTGAACATTCTTTATTCGCAATACTTTACCGGAGTGGAGCGCCTTCCTCCGGTCGAACGCCGAAAGCAGCTCGACCAGATCATGAACTCTCTGGCACTCATTTCCAAGCCCACGCAGGTCCTGCAGTTCCGATTCAAGTCGGTGCAGTCGCGCTTCCAGAGCTTCTGCGATCAATGGGAGCGGAAGCTTCGCGACCTTGAATCCGGCAAGGGTCCGAAGCGGATCAGCCGCGCGAAATAAGCGACTTCAATCCCTCTTCGTCCAGGACTGGAACCCCGAGCGTGCGGGCCTTTTCGAGCTTGCTTCCGGCTTCATCTCCCGCAACCACATAATCGGTCTTCTTGGAGACGCTCGACGATACCTTTCCGCCGTGCTCTTCAATGAGTTTTGTTGCATCCGAACGCGAGAGCGTCGGAAGAGTGCCTGTGAGGACGACCGTTTTTCCGGAAAGCACCGAACTGGCACTCACTTTCTTCGGAGCCACCGGGTGGACGACTTCGAGGAGTGCTTCAAGCTCGTGGCGATTCTCGGGGTGCGAAAAATGGTCGACAATGCTTCGCGCCATCTCCGGGCCGACATCTTCCACTTCGAGGAGCTGTTGCTCCGTCGACTGCGCCAACGCGTTCAGAGAGCGAAAATGGCGAGCGAGGTTCTTGGACGTGGCCTCGCCCACATGGCGAATGCCCAGGCCGAAGATCAGGCGATAGAGCTCGGGCCGGCGGGCGCCATCGATGGCTTCGAGGAGGTTTTGGCTCGATTTCTCGCCAAATCCCTCGAGTTCGAGGAAGTTCTCCCGCTTCAGATGGAAGACATCCGCCGGATGCCTGACGAACCCGTTATCGACGAGCTGTTCCACGATCTTCTCGCCCATGCCCTCGATGTTCAGGGCGTCTTTCATGACGAGGTGGCGCACTCGCTCCTTGAGCTGGGCGATGCAGTTGCGAGAAACGCAACGTGTGACGGCTTCTCCGGGCTTTCGTTCGACTGGGCTCTCACAGACCGGGCAATGATCCGGAAGGCGGAACTTTCGCTCCTTGCCCGTTCGGGCGGAAGTGATCACCTGGACCACTTCAGGAATCACGTCACCCGCACGCTGGATCAGCACCCGGTCGCCGATTCGGATGTCCTTGCGGTCGATTTCGTCCTGGTTGTGGAGAGTTGCGCGTCGGATCGTGGCGCCACCCAGGCGGACCGGCGCAACCATAGCCACCGGGGTGAGTGCGCCCGTTCGGCCCACCTGCACGATGATGTCCTCGATCGTGGTGCTCTCCTGGCGAGGCGGATACTTGAAGGCAATCATTCCTCGAGGACTTCGAGAGACCGTGCCGGCGCGATCGAGGTGGTCGAGGCGGTTGAGCTTCACGACGATGCCGTCGATTTCATACGGAAGCGAGTCACGCTTTTCGAGGATCTCGCGGTAGAACTTCAGCACGGCCTCGGCACCCTTGCAGATCTTGCGGTGAGCTCCGACTCGGAATCCCCAACTCTCGAGCTGGTCCTCGAACTGGCTCATGCGCTCGAAACGTGCGCCCGCCAGTGCGCCCATTCCGTAGAAGAATCCGGTCAATGGACGCGATGCTGCAATCGATGGGTCGAGCTGCCGGACGGATCCAGCCGCCGCATTTCTTGGATTCGCGAAGACCTTTTGTTCGCGCGCAAGCTGCTCTTCGTTCAGTCGTTCGAAATCGCGAATGGGCAGCAGGATCTCGCCACGAATCTCAATCATCGGGGGAGGGGTGGATCCCTCGAGCCGGAGCGGGATGGAGCGAATGGTACGGATGTTCTGGGTCACATCCTCGCCGATTTCTCCGTCTCCACGTGTGGCCGCAGTGGCAAGTTGTCCTTCGCGATAGGTCAGGTTGATCGAGAGACCATCGAACTTGAGCTCGCAGAAATACTCGAGGTTCTCGTCCTGAGGCAGGTCGAGAAATCGATGGACTCGCTCATCGAACGCCAGGAACTCATCCTCGCTCAGGGCATTGGCCAGCGACAGCATCGGCATCCCATGCCGGAGCTTTTGGAATTCATCGAGCGGCTTCCCGCCGACGCGCGAAGTGGGCGAGTAGGGAAGTCGAAGCTCCGGGTGGGCTTCTTCCAGCCTTTGAAGCTCGCGGAAAAGCCTGTCGTACTCGGCATCCGAAATTTCGGGCTGGTCCAGGACGTAGTAGCAGTGGTCGTGGTGCAGGATCTCGCGGGTCAGCTGCTCGATGCGGGCCTGGCTGCTGCTCTTGCTCATGATTAAAACGGTACGACGAAGGACGGCATCAGGGTGATCGCCCGGTGGCTCATCGAAGAGCCCCCTTCGAAATCCGCGCCCTGTGCCTGGAAGTTCACCCCGAGCCGAAAAAGCAGCCTGGGGCGAAGGCGATAGACCGTGCCGAAATAGAAATCCACGAGCGTGCTACCGATCGGCGCGCCACGAGCGGTTCCCGTCTCCTGCACGGATCTCAAAAGACCGAAATCGAGGTTGAGCTGGGCGGCCCAGTCTCCGCGAAGCGGGAGGTCGCCGCCAATTCCGAGGAGCAGGCCGCTCCAGGTGACTGGATTGAGGTTTTCGGCAGTGCGCTTGGGCAGCGTGTATGCGTAGGAGTGGTAGCCTGCCTTGATCCAACCCTTGGCGCCAAAGAAGTTCAATCCGGGCAGATAGCTATAGCCGACCGCCAGCTTGAACTGCGTCATCGAGCCGGTTGCCGAGATCGTCGTGTCCGAGCCGTCCACGATCGTTCTTTGAGAGTAAGGAAAATAGCCGTAACCGATCGTGGCTTCCGTGAACCACTCTCGATCGAGCCACAGCAGGGTATCGGCCCGGGCTCCAAAAAGCATTCCTGATCCGGCTCTCCCGGAGCTTCCGCTTTGCGTGCTGAACTGACGCGAGAATTCGCCCAAGAGCGGAGCAGCCGAGACCCAGCCCACTCGTGGAGCATCCGTTCGATCGAGGATGGGGGCCTTTTCGGCAGGATTGTCATTGATCGGCGTCACGACCGGGTCAGCTGCCTTGACGACCTGGATGATCTTCTGGCCACGAGCGATCGGTCGGGCGGGGTCTTCTTCCGTGATTCGACAGAAGGCCAGCGCCTGGTCGACGCTCTCGACGACGAGCGATCCGGTGCGGCTGATCTTCCACTCGGCGATCACGCCAAGAAGAGGATGCTTCTTGACGTCCTCGATCGTTCCCACCCACAGTACATCGCCCTTCTTGAGGCCGAGATTTTCACCGCTGTTGACGGTCACGGTTTCTCCGTCGCGGCCATTGAGCTGGGCATAGAACGGAATCTTGGCAATCAACCGATCCAGTGCCGACTGGAACTGGGCACGGATGGTTTCCGCTCCCAGCGTGTTTCCTTGGCTCGGTTCATCGAGGTAAAACACCTCGGTGGAGAGCACGTCCATTCGCGGCGCGTGTAGCCAGTCGATCGTGAAACGATACCGAGGACCTTCCTTGAAGATCCTGGTGCGAAGGAGCGTCTCGCTTCTTGTGCCGCGAGCCAGCTTTTCAAGAACCTTCTGGTCTTCGATGACCTTCGAGTACGGTACCTTCGAGTCGTCGATCAGGCGCTGGGCGCTCGCCAGGTCCTGGAGGATGAAGCGGGGCTGCGTCTCGAAGTAGTCGCGAATGGCTCGCGAGACGTAATCCGAAAACAGGCCATCCACGTTGTC
>JBIIXZ010000011.1:0-25179 GCA_044347055.1 Bdellovibrionia bacterium
GAAAAGCAGGCGCTCGGGCTGAATAAACTCGAACTCGCGAAGCAGCTTCGAGGACTGCCCGGCGGTCAGTCCGGGTGGCAGTAAATCCTCGCGAATTTCGAAGAATCGAAAAGGCCAGCCGCGCCGGAGCGAGAGCCAGTCGCCGAGCCTCGAGTGATCCGCAAGCGCCCACTGCGGGATCGTGATCGAGGCGCCCTCCACTTCGGGAATTCCTGCCACGAGCGAAAGCTCGTCGTCGGAAGCGCATTCCAGGCGATCGGATCCTTCACGAAGGAGCACTCTCCGCGACGACAGCTCACGGTAGCGGCTTTCGCGCGCAGCGGCGCGAGCGCGGTACTCCTCGAGCGGAGAAATTCCGCGATCCAGCCGAGGACGATCCAGAAAGACTCGCCCCTGCCCGTCCGTCTCGCGCGAGATCCAGGCCACCTCGAAGCCGGTACCCGAAAGCCAGTCACGCCACTCGCGCAGATCCTGCTGCGGATCCAACCCGGCTCCGGCAACGATGATCCGACCCTGCGGGCGAAGCTCGCGCGTGACCCATTTTCGAAGCTGCTCACGCTCGAGCTGTCGAAAATCGGCTTCGCCTTCCTGCTCAAAAATCTCCGGAATCGTGCGGCCCGTGGTCTTCTCGATCTCTTCGTCGAGATCGATGCACTCCAGGCCCAGTCGCCGCGACAGTCGCCGCGCGAGCGCCGATTTTCCGGTGCCGCGATGTCCGATGAAGATCCAGGCCGGAATCTTCGGCTGGATGTCCATCTGCTGCATCCACTCGAGAAACTCCGGAGCGCTCTTAGCCACGACCGAAGCATCATCGATCGAGAACTGCGCTCCTGCGGCCAGTGCCACGAAAGCCGCCATCACCTGCCGATGATCGCGATCGGAGGACCACGTTCCACGAAACGGATGCGGCGCCTCGCCCGGCTCGATCCAGAATCCGTCATGGGTCTCGCCGGCACGAGCGCCGAGAAACTGAGCCATCCTCACGGCCAGCCGAATCCGATCCGACTCCTTGTGCCGAAGCTGCGGAGCCGAATGCACTTCGGAGCGTCCTGATGCACAAGACGCCAGCGCGGCAAAGACCGGCACGAGATCGGGAGAGCCCACGCCTGAAACCGAGATTCCGTGGAGCCTGGCCGGCCCGCGCTCGAGAATCAGGCGGCCGTCCCTCCACTCTGGAGCCGCGCCCATACGAGTCAGCCACTCCAAAATGGCGCGATCGGGTTGTTGCGACTCAGGCGAGAGACCCTCGAGCTCCACTCTTGTGCCCGATTGTGCGGCAGCAACGGCTAGAAGCCCCGCGGCCGTGCTCCAGTCTCCTTCACATCGCAAGACCGCATCAGCACGTGGGCTTGACCTGGCAGGAATCACGACTTCGAGCCGGTCGGGATGCACAGAAACCGTCGAGGAAATTCCTGCATGCTCGAGGAATCGTAGCGTCAGATCGAGGTAGCCCCGCGAGCGCACCGGCTCTTCGATGACGAGCGTGAATTCTTGCTCGAGGCCCATGGCCGAGAGCAGGATGGCAGATGCGAACTGGCTCGATCGCGCGCCTGAAATGCGCAGGCGATCCGTCCCCCAATTTCCTCCGGGTGCAGGAGTGATCCAGACCCCGCAAGATCCTGAAGCAGCCCTCGAGTCCTGGTCTCCGGCTCCTTGCGGGAGCAAAGACTGCGACACGCCCTGCGACTCCTGCGGCGACACCGTGCATCCGAGCTGTCGCAGTGCAGACCAGAGCTCGTCGTGAGGTCGTGAGAACAGCCGCTGCGAACCGGACAGGAAAACCGGCTCTGAGTGCGCGAGGCGCGACACCCGAAGCGCGAGGCAGCGAAATCCAAAACCCGAATCCCCCAGATTCAAGGCGGCGTGGGCGTCCGCTTGATCGACGCCCTGGGCACGGCGATCGGCCTTTCGCTCCTGCTCGAGACCGCGAAGCGCGCACCGAACGTGCTCGACATCCTCGCAGCGGGAATCGCCCACAATCTCCAACTTCGGCTCGAACGAACGCAGGAGCAGTGCGCGAATCAGCTCGGATTTCGACGCCGGGATCGTGAAGCAAAAGGTCGATGGCTGGCGATCAGGTTTCATCCCAGAAGCCATCCAGATGATCGAGCAGATCATCGATCTGGACGACGAGCTGCACGGGCTTGCAGGGAGCCTTGAGTCCGATGAAGCGAATTTCGCCGGAGGCAATCGACTTTTTATCACGCAACATCAGCCGGGCGACACGGTCGCGCTCCATCTGGAGTTTGCGGATATTCGCGAGCGACAGTCCCCAGTTCATCGTCAGCGCCCGATCGAGCGCGAAGAAATCCTCGGTCGACAGCACGCCCTCGCACCAGCTGACCCAGAGCGCGAAATACAAACCGATTCCAACCGCCTTGCCGTGCGGAATTCCGTGGTGCGCTTCGAGTGCATGCCCGAGCGTATGCCCGAGATTGAGGGTTCGTCGGGCGCCCTTCGTCTCCATCGGATCCTTCGCAACCACGCGAAGCTTGGCGTGGATGATCTCGGGCAGGAGCTTCCACATCCGCGCGGCATTCCAGCGCGAAGGAGACTTCGCTCCGGACTTGGAGGCAGCCCAGACCTTCTCATCGAGAAGCGCCATCTTCGCCGCTTCGCCGAGGGCCTCGTCGAGGCGTTCGCCCCCCTGCTTGCGGAAAAAATCCTGGACGATCCAGGCTTCCGCCGCCGGGTGGAAGGTGCCAAGAATGTTCTTCACGCCAGCGGCATTGAGCGCGGTCTTGCCGCCGTGGGCGGAGTCCATTGCTGAAATCCAGGTGGTCGGCACCTGCACGAGCTCCACGCCGCGCAGAAACGTCGACGCCAGGAAGCCGGTAAAATCACCGATGCTTCCGCCGCCGATGGCGTAGAATCGGGTCTTTCCTCGCGCATAACCGACGGGCGCCGAAACGAGCGTCTCGACGACGGATTCGATCTTCGATGCCGACTTGAGCTCCTCACCGGCTTTCAGCGGAATCTGAAGATCAAAGCTCGAGAGCCACTGGCGAATTCCGGGCACGCGCTTCAGGAGCGACTCATCGATGAACGCGACATTCACGAGCGCTGAATCGGGTTTAGCCTGCGAGAGCTTCGAAAAAAATCGAACCTGGGTGGTTACGGCGTCCATCAGAAGCTCCTTCTCCATGCATCGCGGCGGTCCAGCTCCTGGCGCAGCGCCTGTTTCTCCGACTCGACTTCCGAGGATGACTTACCCAGCTCCTGCGCCCACGCGCTCGCAAGCAGGTCGAGCCACGGCAACCCATGGTCCGCTCGCGCGAAAAACAGCGGCAGCCGGCGCAGGTAAAAGTCCTCGAGATGCAGCACGCTTCCCTGTCGGATATTGAATCGAAGCTGCGCCTCGAGGCGCGGAAACCCTTCCGGATCCGACATCGACGCCCTTCCGGATCGGCGAAGCTCGTCGTCGATGGAAAGCACTTCGAGAGCTTCCGAACCGTAACGCTCCCAAAGCTCCTTCTCGATCTCGCCTGCACGCGGATCGGCCTTCGCCTGCTTCAGCGCCTCGGGCGTCGTGCGCGCGTTCGGAGCGAGCTGAGTGGAAAACTTCCGGCGTTCTCGCGACGCCAGTTCGCGGTTTCGAGAGAGCGCAAACCGGACGATCTCGTCGGCCATCGTGCGATGCGTGGTGTACTTGCCTCCGGCAACGAGCACCGTGCCACCCGGGCCAGAGTCGATATGGTGCTCGCGGCTGACCTTTTGGAGCGACTTCGAATCGGAAAGGCCATCTCCACCGGAAGGCGGCACCGCGAGCGGACGCACGCCGATGTAGGCGCTAAGAATGTCTTTCGTCGTGAACTGATGCGACGGAAAGTAGCGATTCAGGAGCCCGAGCAGGTACTCGATATCGTCGCGCGAAATCTCGGCGCGATCCGGATCCTTCGGTGACGCACCATCAGTGGTGCCGACAATCACCACTCCGGAGCCGAAATCCGGCCGTGGAATGACGAACGAAATTCGGCCATCCTTCGGCTCGCTCATGACCATCGCGCCCGGAATCGGCAGCCGCTTCAGGTCGAGGATCAGGTGCACGCCCTTGCTCGGGGCGAGCCAGTTTCGCCAGGGCTTGGACTCCGGCGAGCCGGAAGCCAGCGTCTCGCCGACCTGATCCGTCCACGGACCCGCGCAGATGATGACCTGATCGGCAGAAATCTGCCCTTCGCGGCCCGTCTCGAGATCGCGGAATCCGAAGCCGGTGATCCGGTCACCGGTCCAGACGGGCTTCGTCGCTTCGACATAATTCGCGCAGGCCGCGCCGAACCGCGTGGCATCGCGCAGGATCTCGATGCCGAGCACGTCATCCCACATGCTCGCGTCGAAGTAGCGAAACCCGCCCTTGAGGCCATCAGCGCGAAGTCCGGGCAGGTCCTCGAGCATCCGGCTGCGCGAGAGCGACTTGTGGTAGCCCGGCGAACGAAAGAGCGCGAGCAGATCGTACAGCCACATGCCGAGCCCGAGCACGGCTCTACCGGTTCGGTCGCCTTCATAAACCGGAAAGTAAAACGGCAGCGGACGCACCATGGTGGGCGTGGTCTTGAGCAGCAGCGAGCGTTCCGCCAGCGCCTCGAACACGAGGCCGAACTCGAGGTTCTCGAGGTAGCGCAAGCCCCCATGAATCAGCTTCGAGCTTCTGGAGGACGTGCCGTAGCTGTAGTCTCGGCGCTCGAGCAGCGCCACGGAAAGACCGCGACTCACGCAATCGCGAGCAACCGCTGCACCGGTGATTCCGCCCCCGACGACCAGGACATCAAAGCGTTCGCGCGAGAATCTCTCGATCGACTGGCTTCGGGTCCGGGGAGAAAATTCCTGGTTCATGCGGTCCTCTCTGGATGCGCCTCGTTCAGGTCTTCTGCACGGTCACGGAAACCCCAAGCTCCGCCAGCTGCTCGGCGCTGACCTCGGACGGAGATTCCGACATGAGGCAGGTGCCGCGCTGGGTTTTCGGAAAGGCCATGACATCACGAATCGGTCCGACACCGCAGAGCAGTGCCGCGAGACGATCGACACCGAAGGCCATGCCTCCGTGCGGGGGCGTGCCATACTGGAGCGCCTCGAGGAAGAAGCCGAACTTGTGCTGTGCTTCCTCGGGCGTGAGGCCGAGAATCTTGAACATCGCGCCCTGGACGTCCGGGCGATAGATACGCAGGCTTCCGCCACCGACTTCCACGCCGTTCAGAACCATGTCGTACGCACTCGCCTCGACCTTCTCCAGGTTGCGGCTGTGGACGAAATCCTCGAAATGCTCGGGCTTCGGCGAAGTGAACGGATGATGGCACGCGTAGAAGCGACCGTCGCGATCATCGAACTCGAGCAGCGGAAAGTTCACCACCCACAGGAAGGCCGGCTTGCCTTCGCCGAGCTTCGGAATCAGGCCTTCGCGCGCGCCCACGGCGAGACGAATCGCGCCCATGGCTTCGCAGACGAGCTTGTCCTTGCCATCGGCAACGACGAGCACGAGGTCTCCGGCTTCGAGCCCCAGCTTCGCGGCAAGCGCCTTCTTTTCGTCATCCGAGAAGAACTTGGCAGCCGGACTCTGCAGCTCGCCACCGGCCTGGACCTTGATCCAGAGCAGGCCCTTCGCCCCATGCGTGCCTGCGAGAGCCTGAAGCTCATCGAGGTCCTTGCGCGAGTACTTTTCGGCAACGCCCTTCACGACGATGCCGCGGATCGAGCCACGCATGCCGCGCGGGTTGACTTTGAGCGCGTTCGTGAACACCTGGAACGAGCTCTTCTCGAAGATCGGCGAGAGGTCCTGGAGCTCGAGCCCGAAGCGCACGTCGGGCTTGTCGCTGCCGAAGCGGCTCATGGCCTCGCGATACGGCATGCGCGGAAAAGGAGTCTGGATGTCCTGTCCGAGGACGTCCTTCCAGAGCTTCTTCATCATCTCTTCGAAGATCGGAAAGAGCGCCTCTTCGTCGAGGAAGGAGGTCTCGATATCGATCTGCGAGAATTCGGGCTGGCGATCGGCACGCAGGTCTTCGTCTCGGAAGCAGCGGGCGATCTGATAGTAGCGGTCCATTCCGCTGATCATCAGCAGCTGCTTGAGTGTCTGCGGCGACTGAGGAAGAGCGTAGAACGTGCCGGGATTCAGGCGCGACGGCACGATGAAGTCGCGAGCACCCTCGGGCGTCGACTTGTACAGGATCGGCGTTTCGATCTCGCAGAAGCCATGCGCATCGAGGTGGTTGCGCACGATCGAGAGCATGCGATGCCGGATGAGCAGATTCCGCTGCAGCGAAGGACGACGCAGATCGAGGTAGCGGTACTTGAGTCGCAGCGTCTCGGCCACTTCCGCTTCATCGTCGATGACGAACGGAGGAGTCTTCGCTTCAGAGAGAATCTTCAGGTCGGAGGCGAGCACTTCGATCGCGCCCGTGGCCATCGTCTTGTTGGCCATCGCACCCGGACGCACGCGCACTCGTCCTTTGACCCAGATGACGTACTCGCCGCGAAGCCGGCCGGCCAACTCGTGCAGGCCGTCCGCTCCACCCTTCTCGGCGGGATCAAACGTGATCTGCGTGATGCCATGGCGGTCGCGCAGGTCAATGAAGACCAGGCCGCCGTGATCGCGCCGCTTGCCGACCCAGCCGCAGAGGGTCACTTCTTTTCCGTCATGAGGTGCGCGGAGCTCTCCACAGGTATGCGATCTGACTGTCCGTTGCATACCCCCATCATGCGGCATGAGCCTTGTAATTTCCACGATTTGTGTCGCTTTCCCGAAGGGCCTTCTGGAAACCCGGGCTCGCTGCGAGCTGGGAGGAACTCTGGGATGCGTCCCAGTATTTCGACCGGGCAGCCGAGCTCCTCGAGGACGCTCGAAGCTGGGTGCTGATCGTCGGCTGGCAGCTCGATTCGCGCCTGCTTCTGCTGCGTCCGGAACGCCCCGGGCGATCCCGCTCCCCCGAATCTCCCGAGTGGGAAACCTTGCGCGACAAGGTGCTCCGACTTTGCGAGGAGCGGCCGCGCCTGCGCTTTTACCTGCTGCTCTGGGGTCATCCGAGCTTTTACGTTCCTCAGCGCGAGTGGCTGCAGACGCGCGTCTGGGAAGAGCTTCATCCACGCGTCCACCTCGTGTTCGACAACCGCCATCCGTTTGGCGCCTCTCATCACGAGAAGTTCGTCGAGGTGGATGGCCGAGTCCTGCTGACTGGAAGCGTCGATCTTTGCGCCGATCGGTGGGACAGTACCGCCCATGCGCCTCATGACATTCGCCGGTCGCTGAAACGCCTGACCGACGACTACGGTCCGTACCACGAGCTGGGCGTCCAGGTGACGGGGCCGGTCTGCCGACTCGTCCACCAGCACCTCCGGCGCCGGTGGCGCCGCCTCAGCACCATTCCCTTTCCTGAATGGTCGGGCCCACCTTTTGGTTCAGACGCGCGTCATGAACCGGGCACCAGCGGCCGCCGGGTCTGGATCAGCCGAACCAGCTCGGCCATCGACGCCGGAGAGGCCCACCACCCGATCACTCGCGAGGTGGAGTTTCTGTTTGCCGAGCTGATTCGCGGGGCACGCCATGACATCTGGCTCGAGGGACAGTACTTCTGGTCACGCCACGTCCATGACCACCTCATCGCTCGGATCCATTCGGCAACCGAGAGACTTCGGATCACGATCATCCTCGCCGACCTCTCGCACCTGAAATTTCTGCCGGCGCGCATGGCCTGGTACCAGGCTCACCTGCTGGCCAATCTGGAACGTGCCGCGAATTCCAAACCGGGAATCGTCGAACTTCGAGTGTTTCGACCCTCTGCGGACGGCCATCCCATCTATGTGCACTCGAAGCTGGTGCTGATCGATGATCGCTGGCTCAGCATCGGATCGGCCAACTTCTCGGGTCGCGCCCTTCGAATGGACTCCGAGATCATGCTCACGCTTGAAGCCGTGCACTCGAGCGACTTCTCGAGGATCAGGCGCTTTCGTCGCGAGCTCGAAGCACACTGGAAGCAGGTGGTGCTGTCCAGGGTCGACTCCGTCACCGAAGAAAAGCTCATCTCGCGGCGAAGCCCCATCCTGAGCCGTTTTGCCTGGCAGAGGCTCGTCGATCCGGAACTACCCTACTTTCATCGCTGGAAGCGGCGACTCTTTGCCCGACTCGAGCGGCGCGCCGCTCGTGCCGCCACGAAAGCCGTTCTGGTCTCGCTCTCCTGGGCGGTGGGCTTCGCCCCTCTGGGCATGCTGCTGGCCAAACGTGCGTCGGAATACGGCGCGTCCGCCTGGATTCTTGCGGGGCTGCTCTTCTCGGTCTGGATCCTTCCGGTTCCGTTTCTTGCGCTGGCGATCGTGGCCGGACTGAAGTTCGACTCGGAACTTGCCGCGCAGATCGTGATCCTCGCCCTCTGGATGGCTGCACTGCTCACGCAGCTCTGGGGAAGATCCTTTCCGACGATCCTGAGGCACTGGACGGATCGATTCAGCCCGCGCCCGATCATCGCGTTCGGTCGACGGAGATTCGCGGATCTTGTGCGCGCCTGGGCGGACCCTCGCTTCACCATCCACGACAAACTCCTCTGGCAGAGCCGCTACTGGGTGCCGTTTTCCTGGGTCCTGCTGGTGAACGGGCTGATCCTCGGCAGCACGCTGGCCTGGATGGTCCGCTGGGTTTCGGAGCTGCTGGCGCCATGAAGCTGCGAGTCCTGACCTACAACATCCACAAGGGTTTTCATCACCTTCGCCGGAAGCGGGTGCTGTCCCTGATGCGCGAAGCGATTCGAGAAGTGCACGCTGATCTCGTCTTCCTCCAGGAAGTGCTGGGGTTCGACCGCGAGGAAGACGCCTCGCAGCTCGAGTATCTGGCGGATGAGATCTGGCACCACCACGCCTACGGAAAGAACGCCATCACTTCGCTCGGGCATCACGGCAACGCGTTGATGAGCAAGTACCCGATCACTTTTTTCGAGAACATCGACATCTCGACCAACCAGCTCGAACGACGCGGAATCCTGCATGCAAAAATTCGAATACCGGGGGCTTCGGAAGACCTGCACGCCCTGTCGATCCATCTCGGGCTCCTCGAGGCAGAACGAAGAAGTCAGGTCAGGCGCGTCTGCCACCGCATCTACCGCATGGTGCATCGACAGGAGCCCCTGGTGATGGGTGGAGATTTCAATGACTGGCGAGAACGGGCGAGCCCGATCCTCGAAAAACGCCTGAGCGTCATTGAAGCGCACCAGGAGCTCCGCGGCGACCATGCGCGAACGTTTCCGATCTGGATGCCTTCACTCCGCCTGGATCGGATTTATACGCGGGGCCTCGCCGTCAGAGACGTCCGGGTGCTAACGGGCGCTCCTTGGAACAGCCTGTCGGATCACGCTGCGCTTTATGCCGAACTGGATTTCAGGAGCGCCGCAGATGCGGCCTCCTCGATGCACTCGAGGAGCTGATCGATCGTGTAGGGCTTGGAGAGGAATTTTGCGCCAGGAATCCGGCTGGCGCGCCGGGCCCCTTCCTGCGCGGCGGAAATCACCACGGTCGGAGGAACCCTGCCGAACCGCGCCCGGATCCGCTCATGCACCTCTTCGCCGCTTTCAGCAGCGAGCTTCAGATCGAGAATCAGCACGTCGGGCCAGCGCCCGACGGAACGTTCGAGCGCGGCAAGCGTTTCGTGCGAGTCGGCCACGAGCTCGGCGTGGTGGTGGTAGGCCTCGAGCACGATGCCAATGGTTTCTCGAATGGAGCGGTCATCTTCAACGACCAGGATATGCATGGCTCGCGCGAGGTTTGCAGAAACCAAGCCACCCATGGCGACCCTGCGATATCCCCAAAAGTCCACCACCTCCGTTGCAACCGAGCTCTTCCGAATTTCGGGGCGGCGCGTTCCGGATCCGCTGATCCGAGCCTACCTCCATCTGAAGGCGGCGTGCGCGCGCGCCAACTGGGATCGCGGCGTCCTGAGCACCGGCAACCGAAACGCGCTGCTCAAGGCCATCAAGTGGATCCACGAACACGAAGGCCTCTGGCCGGAGCTCTTTCCGATCGACCGGTTCCAGTCCGGAGCCGGAACCACGCTCAACATGAACGTGAACGAAGCCATTTCGCGCATCGCCAGGCGAAAGTTCCAGGCCTCGCTCCACCCGAACGATGTCGTGAATCGTTCACAATCCACGAATGACACGTATCCGACGATGTTGCGGGTTGCACTGCTCACGCTGATTCCTGGGCTGGCAGCAGCTCTCGAGGAGCTGCGCTCTTCGCTGGAACGGAAAGCCGAGGAATTCGCCGACATTCCGAAAGCAGGACGAACGCACCTGCAGGACGCGGTGCCGATGAAGCTGGGAGAGCAGTTCGGATCCTACGTCCGCACGCTGGAGAAGCTCGAAGGACGGCTCGTCGATGCGCGCTCCTGCCTGCTCGAAATGCCCCTCGGCGGCACGGCGGTAGGAAACGGGCTTGCCGCTCCGGAAGGGTTTCGCGGAGCAGCGCTGAAGCACCTGCGCCGCGAAACCGGAATCGACGACCTCCAGTCGCCTCGCAACCCCTTCGAGGCCCAGGCCTCGGCGCTGGATTTTCTGACCTTCGCGCACGCACTGGGCTCGATGGCGGTCGAGCTGCAGCGCATCGCCTCCGACCTGCGGCTCCAGGCCTCCGGACCCTTCACCGGAATCCATGAGCTCGACTTTCCGAAGCTCGTTCCCGGAAGCAGCATCATGCCCGGAAAAACCAACCCCTCCGGGCTCGAGCTGCTGCACCAGGTGCTCATCGAGGCGCTCGGGGTGCAGACGATGAGCTCCTGGGCCGCTTCGCTGGGACAATTCGAGCTGAATGTCATGCTGCCTGCGATCGCTCCCGCGCTCGTGGAGTCGACGGGCTCGTTGACGCGCGCGCTGGAATTCATCTCCGAGCGCGTGATCGTTCCGATGACGGCGAATGTCGCCCGCGTGGAACGCCACTGGAGATCAACCGAACAATGGGCCACCCTGCTGTCGCCGGAGTGGGGCTATGATCGCGTGGCGGAATGGGTGCGGCAATCCCGCGAGGCGGGAGAGCCCTTTCTCGAATGGGTGCAGAAAAACCAGGGAATCGAAATCACTCCGCCGGATCAGGCTCGCCATCGGAGCTCGTCGGTCCGCGGGCGGGCGCAGGCGCGCGCGCGGGCGCGGAAGACGAAACGCTGATCTGGTCCGCCGACATCTTCGGTGCGGACCACGTACCCGCGGAAGCGGAAGTGGTCGGGCGCTTTCCGGCATCCACTTCCATCCGGGGCGCAGACCCCGTGGACTCCGATTCTTCCTCTTCGTCACCGGGCTCGAGATCGAGGCTCGGATCACGCAGATTCGGGCATCCCGGCGCACCCGGCTGGTCGCCCACTCGGATGTGGAAATGCGAGCGGTGTCCGCGGATATGCTTGATGTGACGACGCAGGGTTTCCCACTCCGGATCTCGGGCGGCGATCTTGCCCATCTTCTGGATCATGCGCCTGTCTACGAATACCGCTTTCACGCAGGCGTGGGGATTGGCGAAGAGCCGCTTCAGGAGCCACCAGTTGGCGGACGCATCAAACTGCGAGGTGAACGCATTGACCTCGCGCGTGCCGACCTTGACGTTCAGAAAACCGATGTCTGCATCCTGCCCGGTGGTGTGGGAAGCATGTCCGCGTCGGCCCCTTCGACCGGAAATGCAGCCACCCCGGGGAGCGGAAAGATCTCCCACGTTGAGACGCACGCCCGAGGTCGTGGGATCGGAGTACTGCTGATGGATTTCACGACCGAGCCACTCCATGGCCCCCACGAGACCATCGGTGCCGAAGTTGGTGCAGCGGTTCGGGTTGCGAATCAGGATGCGGTTCTCTGCAGTGCCGACCAGAGGACGTCCGTGGACCAGAAAGCCGTGGTTCACGGCGCAGTAGGCGCGCGATTGCTGGAAGCTCGAGCGAGACTCCCACCAGTTGCCGAGCCGGCCGCTTTGAGCAAGCTCGAGGTACTCGCGCTGCTGCGGGGTCATCTCATCACAGAAGGTCCACTTGATGCGCTGGGGAGAGCACCTCGCAGCAGAAGCCTTTCGAAAAATCGGCAAGCGCTCGCAGCACGCCTTGCCACGATAGCCGTACTCGGGATCCCACTTGGCGCAAAACCCATGGTCGGGGCCGTTCTCGGAAACCGGAACGTACTCGGAATGGGGCTGCTCCGGCAGGAACCCGAACTCCAGCGCCTGCTGGGCGTGGGCCGGACCCGAGCAAAGTGAGGCAATGGAGGCAATGGAGACGATCGAAACAAACGAGGCGAACGAGGCCGCGGGCGCAAAAGCAGCCGTGATCCGCATGACCTTACCCAGCCGTGTGAAAACACGAAGTGCCATCACTCCAAGATAGAAGCGGCACGTGATTCGGTCAAGATTTCGACTTGTTTTTCCAGATCGCGGAGCTGCTCATCCCAGTAACGCGAGCTATTGAATTGCGGAAATGCCGCAGGAAACGCTGGATCCTTCCACCGACGCGCAATCCATGCCGCATAGTGCACAAAACGCAGCCCACGCAGGCCTTCGATCAATGAAATCTGGCTGCGATCAAAAACCCGGAAATCCTCGTAGCCTTCGAGCAGATCCTCGAGCTGCGCGCGCGCGTCGTCGTCATGATTCGGGCGTCCGGGCAGGATCAACCAGAGGTCCTGCACCGCAGGACCGTTCACCATGTCATCGAAATCGAGGAAGAACGGCCCGCGATCATTCCAGAGCAGATTGCCGAGATGGCAGTCACCGTGGAGCCGATGGAGCTTGAGACCCGCGTAGCGCGGCTCGAGCCAGGAACAAAGCGCATGGACGGCCTTTTCGTAGCGCGAGCGGATCTCGAGCGGAAGCCAGCCTCCCTCCAGCAGGAATTCGAGATTCTTGAGCCCGTAGGTCGCGGGGGTCAGGCTGATGCGGTGTGGAGCGGGCCGGGAGGCGCCGACGGCGTGCATGCGACCGAGCAGGCGGCCAAGCCTGATGAGCTGCTCGCTCGAGAGCTCTTCCGGCGAGCGGCCACCGACGCGAGGAAAGATCGTGTAGAAGATGCCTTCAGGGGTTTGCCTCAGCGTCGATCCATCGGCGAAGAGCATCGGCGCAACAGCCGGAATCTCCGACTCCACCAGGTCCGCGATGAACCCGTGCTCCTCGAGCAGCTGCTCCCGGGTCCAGCGCCCCGGGCGATAGAACTTGGCGATGCGCCGCTCGCGTTTTCCGTCATCGTCCTCGATTTCGACGTCATAGACGCGGTTTTCGTAGCTGTTGAGCGCCATGCAGCGTCCGGTGCAGACGAGCCCCGATTCCTCGACGGAGCGGAGGACGACGTCGGGGGTGAGTGAAAAAAAGAACTCCTCAGACATCGCCTTTCCCTTCCCTTTCACGTCGCTCGCGCTCGAGCTGCTCGAAGAGCGAGTCGACCGGCATCTCGAGCTTCTTGTCGCGATTGCACGAGCGGCAGGCGCACACGATATTGCCCTTGGTGCTGGTTCCGCCGCGCGCGATCGGGACGAGATGATCCATCGTCAGCTCCGGCGCAGGAAACTTCTTCTGGCAGTAATGGCAGATCCCGCGATTGACCTGGTCGAGCCACCAGCGGGTCTTGCGGAGCTCGCGCGCCTTTTCGCGCTCACGCTTCACGCGGGCAGGATCGGTGTGGCTCGAGCTCAGCTCGACATACTTCTTGGGGTGGTCTCCCATGCCTTCCCTTTAACCACCGGTGTGGCTCTCGGCTCAAGTGAATAGACCCGATAGGGAACCCGAATGACGGGATAGGCGACATTGCGGACCGGAACTCCTCCGGCCGTCATTCCCTGCTCCATGCCTCGATGGGCGTGGCCGTGAATGGCGAGGTCGACGCCGAATGCATCGATCGGCTCGGCGAGGTGGTAACTGCCGAGGAAGGGAAAGATCTCGCGCTTCTCGCCCGTGAGCGTCTGCTCGATCGGACTGAAGTGCGTCAGGGCGATTCGATAAGTTGCATCCAGCTGCTCGAGCGCCTCGTGCAGGAGAAGCCCCTGCTCTCTCGAATGACGCGCAAAGAGCTTCATTTCGGGCTCGCCGAATTCGGCTCCGCAGGCACCGATGAATCCGCCGCCAAATCCCTTGAGCCCCGCGATGCCCAGCTTCACCCCCCGAACATCCATCTCGACACCGCCACCCTCCAGCACCTGCACGCCAGCCTCCTCGAGGACTTCGACGATCCTGCGCTCGAGTCCGGACTGGTACTCGTGGTTTCCGAGCACCGCCACCTTCGGAATCCGGCACTCGGAAAGGTCCTCGACGAAGGCCGAGATCTCCTCGATCTTGCCCGTTCGAGTCAGGTCTCCTGCAATGAGGAAGACATCCGCCTCGCCCGCCACGCGTGAAAAGGCTTCTCGAAAATGTGGCAGGGGATGAACCCCGTAATGCACGTCACCGACGGCGGCGACTCGAATCATGCGGCCTCCGTTCCATTGGAGGGCGGCTCGATGATGCGCACCTGGTTGTCGATCTGGCAGTCGGGAAATCTTTTCTGGGCCACCTGGGTCAGTAGCTGGCGATGTCCCGCGCTCATCGTTTCGCCTCGGATGACGATTCGGGGGCCGTGATCTCCGGACTCTCCGATGACCTCGACGTCGAGCTCTCCCAGCCGCTCGTCGGCGGCGAATTCCTCGCGAAGGCGTTCCACATCGTATTTCAAATGAGAATCGGAGCGGCGCTTTTCTTCGCCATGCGCGAAGCGCCTCTCGAGTCGTGCCCCCGAAGTGGTTTCGCGCCCCTTGATCGTCACGCCATGGCCCGCGCCAAAGATGTCCTCAAAGAGGTGGTTGACGACCGCATCCGGAACCCACAGGTCATTCGACTGCGCGTAGAGCAGCAGGCTCAGCACCCGTCGTGGAGCCTTCCTCGCGCGCTGGAGCAGGTAATCCCAGTCGATCTCCGCGTAAGACAGGAGCGCCAGCGCATCATGCCAATGCCCGGGAGTGGCCTCGCTATGGGCGAGCGCCTTGATGATCACGAGATCCTCGGGCGACACCAGCCAGAGCTTCATGCCGTGATACTCGGTCATTCTCCGTCGATGCATCATCTGATGGTCCAGATAGATCTCGCCCTTGGACTTGAAGATGATGTCGACCAAAATGTTCTCCCTGAAGGCCTTGTAAAGCCAGGCGGGATCCGTCCTCTGCGTCGAAAAGCCGCCCGCATCCAGGGCACGAAGCGTTCTCTCTCGATCCTCGGGACGAATGAAGATGTCGATATCCGTGGTCGAGCGCGGACGGCCGAGGCCGGCTGACGCCACCCCGCCGATGAACAGGTAGGTGATGCCCGCAGACTCGAGCGAGTCCATGACCGCCTGCAGGACGCGGTCGAATCGCTCCTGCAGTTCGGGATTCTCCGTGGAGACCGCCTTGAAGTTCCTCATCGGACACTCCTCCACGCACAGCCCAATCAATTTTCGCGCCCGATCTTCGCGGCGCAGCTGCGCCGCGCGGAAACGCCGTCCGTCATTGCGAACGGCCCGAATGATTGCGGTCTGTCCGTTGCAAAAAGCGATGGGCATGAGCTTTCCAGAAGAGAACGAAAAGAAGCATTCCCCGCAACATCCCGGAGAAGGCGGCGAAGAAGGTGGCGAGGAGCAGAAGGCACGCGCTCGCGGCACCGCTGCCATGGATCCGGAAACTCGCCACGAGGTTGCCCGCAAGGGTGGCCTGGCTGTGTCTCGGAACAAGCAGCACATGGCTGAAATCGGGCGCAAGGGCGGCCAGGCGGTCTCCAAGAATCGCGAGCACATGGCACGAATCGGACGCAAGGGCGGCGAGGCCTCTCGTCGGACTCGCGGCGAGGCCGGCGCAGCGGCCATGGGCCCGAGCGGCGAGAAGCCGGGGCTGACCAAAAAGCGCGAAGGCGGCGGCGGATCGCAAAGCGGCGAAGAAGGCGGCCAGACGGGCGGCGGCGGCCAGCAGAGCGGCGCGGTTTAAAAAAGGTCGGGCCCACCTTTTGGTTCAGACGCGCGTCATCTCCGGCTAGAGCCGCCGGAGCTCCGCGTTTTGGCCAGAGGCTGGGCGCTTACAGAGCTTTTACAGCCGCTTCCTCGAGGAATGGATAGGATAACGGGATGGAAAACCCGCGTCTTCCGCTCCTGCGTCGCCTTGAATCCCTTCCCTTCTGGGCCATCCAGCTGGCCTCGGTGGGCGTTTTTTTCCATGCGTTTGAGTGGAAGTGGGTCGTGCTCTGCGTGTCACTCTACGTCGTGCGAATGTTTGGAATCACCGCGGGATATCATCGCTACTTTTCGCATCGCACTTACCGCCTGAACCGCTTCTGGCAGTTCATGATGGGCTTTCTGGGTGCGACGTCGGTCCAGCAGGGGCCTCTCTGGTGGGCGGCTCACCATCGCCATCACCATCGCTACTCGGACATGCCCGAGGACCTGCACTCTCCGAAGCAGCGTGGATTCTGGTACTCGCACATGTTCTGGTTCCTGAACGGCGAGAACGACCGCACGCGGATGGAGCTCATTCCAGACCTGGCAAAGTACCCCGAGCTTCGGCTTTTGAATCGCTTTCACTTCGTGCCGGGCGTGCTGCTTGCCATTGCCTGCCTCGCACTCGGTGGCTGGGCGGCATTCTTCTGGGGCTTCGCCCTGAGCACGACGCTGCTCTGGCACGGCACCTTCACGATCAATTCGCTCTCGCACGTCTTCGGCTCGCGCCGCTACCAGACGACCGACACGAGCCGAAATAATTTCTGGCTGGCGCTGATCACTTTGGGAGAAGGCTGGCACAACAACCACCACTGCTATCAGAGCAGCACGAATCAGGGCTTTTTCTGGTGGGAAATCGACGTCTCGTACTACGTCCTGCGCGCCATGAGCTGGGTCGGAATCACCTCGCACCTCAAGCGTGCGCCGGTGGAGAAGCTCGAATCGAAACGGATTCGTGGAGCGTTGCCCGGAACGGGCGCCACCTCCGAGTCCTCGCTCGAACTTTCCGCTTCGGAGGCTTCAGCCTGATCTCGGAAGCTTCAGCCTGATCCACGAGCCTGCCGACTGAAGATCACACCATGATCGGACTGCGACGATCCGCCGGTTTCATGAAGATGCTCGCGAAGGAGCGCGGTGGTGAGCAGCTGCGCGAAAACCAGCGCGGCGAGGATCATCCGGCTGCGGCGAACCTTCTCGATCTTCCAGAGTGCGAGCGTGAGCGAGAGTGGGACGAGCGGGAATGCCGTGAGCAGATAATGCGGATAGATGCGAAAGCCCGACAGCGTGAGCAGGAGGCCAAAGCCGGCAACGCCTCCCGTGAGAAGAAGCGCCTCGTCTCGAAATGACTCTGGAACAAGCGCCGCTTGGAGTCGCCTTTTTCCGGATTCGACCGCAAATTGCCAGCGCGCCGCGGCCTTTCCTGCTGCGCTGACGATGGCCGTGATGCCAATCAGGGCGCAGATCGCCTGAAGAGTCATGACGAACCGAGTGGCCCTTCCCTGGATCCAGGGACCGAGGAGGAACTCCTCGAGGGTCTTTCCAAAGCGGAACGAAAAATCCGTTCCGGTTGCCTGATGGAAAGCGTTCACCCAGAATGCTCCATCGAGCAGTGCGGACGGTTGGACCCCTCCCCGCGGCACCGATTCGGTCATGAGGTAGATCAGCCACGGCAGTAGCGGAATTGCCGCGAGGGCGACGCCCAGTGCCCAGTAGCGCCAATGAACAGAGCGACGGTCCAGGAGGAGAAGCGTTGCCTTGATTCCCGCTACAAAATAAAATCCGGGCATATGGATCTGCCCCAGAAGCGGGCCCGTCAGGCCGAGAGCCAGGCTTCCTGCGCGCGAGCGTCGGTGCAGGAATGCAGCAAGGTGGGCGACGCAGAAGAGCGGGAGCGCGCTCTGCGACCAGAGCACGCGATCATAGAACACCTGGTGCCAGTTCACGCAGGCGATGCCGAAGGCCCAGATCCACGGCTCGCGCTTGTGGGCGGGAATCGCGACAAGAATGAGCGCAGCGAGTGCCGCGAGCGCGAGGAGATTCAGCGCGATCTGCGCCTGGGTGAGCGCCTCGGGCGTCGTGGCATGGGTGAGCTTCGCAAGAGCGGGGAAAATCCAGATACTGAGCGGCGGGTTTTTCGTTCCCACGCCCGAACTCATGCCGAGAGTGGGCCAGTGTTCAGTGTGGCCGACAGTTTGTGATTTTTGAAAGAGGTAGATCTGGTCGTACTTGTATTCGAAATCGAGTGGATACGTGAGTCGAAGCGCGACGGCGAGGAGCAAGAAGAGTACGAGGGCCAAAAGGTCGGACCCACCTTTTGGTTTCGCAGGTGGGTTATTTGGGTTCGGCGATCGTGCGAAATTCGGCCAGCTCATGAGGGCAACGTTGTAGCGAGCGCGGCTGAAATGCTCAATTGGATTGGGCGCACCAAAGAAAAAGGGAGACTCATCCATGAGTCTCCCTTCTCCAAAGTTCGTTCAAACGCAGAGCGTCTGTTCGAAAGTACTAATTACCAGCGGTAGGTCAGGCCGGCGTTGGCGAACAGATCGTCGGTGAAGCCGAACGAATCCGGTCCAGTGGTGCCGTTGTTCTGACCGACAACCATGTCGAGGTCAGCCTTGCCCAGCTTGAAGGTGCTGCCGAGGGTCGTGGTCGTCCCACCCTGGCCGCGGAGAGCGTGCTGGAAACCTGCGCGAACTGCCAGCCACGAAGCTGCGTCAGCCGTGAAGGTCAGGGCCAGCGGCAGGTTATAGCCTGCGTCGGTGTTCCAGTAGCTGAGGGAGTAGTCCATGGTCACGTCGCCCATCTTGGCGTTGCGACCGAGGCCGAGACCCCAGAGGCTCGAGGAATCCGTTGCGCCAGCAGCCTTCTGGCTGCGGAAAGCAGCGTACGGAGTCCACTCACCGTAGTGGTAGCGGGTACCGACGGTGAAGTCAGAGTTGCTGTTCGTGCCATCAGCGGTGTCCTTCAGCGAGAAGGCCGCGAAGGGTTCGAAGTCAGCAACGATCACACCGGCCTTGAGGTTGGTGGTCGAAGCAGTATTGGAAGCATCCTGGCTCAGCGTCTGGGTGAGGCCGATACCCCACTTCACGCCCATGTCGCCACCGACGATGAGGTCGAGGGCCTGTCCGCCGTTGCCGTTGACAGTAGGACGATTGAGGAACGCACCGACGTTGAAGGAACCCATGCTGGTCACGAAACCAGCCGAGGTACCGGAGTCGAGGCCGTTTTCAACGATTGCCCAGTTCTTCTGGCCGTTGATGAAGGCCGGGTTCCAGAAGATGTTATATTCGTCGTTCGTATAGAACGAACCGCACATCCCGTTTCCACAGAGGATGTTCCCCGCATCGCCACCGCCGGTGACAATGTTCTTGGCCTGAGATGCGAATGCACTGGAAGAAACAAGAGACAGAGCGAGTACTGCTACGATCTTCTTAGTCATTAAAAATGACCTCCGTTTAGTGACAGACGGGTCGATCATTCTCCTCGGGTGGGAACAGTACTTCAAAAACCAAACAGTGTTCTCACTCAAAGAGAGCGACAGAGTCCGTTCTGCCGTTCCACTTGTTGGTACTACTTCTGTACTGCAATGAGTTGAGGGTGAGGCAACCATTGCCTAGTGTCAACAAATAATCTGACACGGTGGACCGATACGTGAGCACGCGCGTCATCGCGAGAGCTCCGACGTAGAAGTAGCTCCGACGTAGAAGTAGCTCCGACGTAGAAGTAGCTCCGACGTAGAAGCAGCTCCGAAACTCAATCACAATCGACCGAAATCCAGACCATGGAAAGATCCGGATTTTGGACAATAAAAAATCCAAAAAGAAGCCAAAAATGGCTTATTTTGAATAAAAAAATGCTACACACATCTAAGCCATGCTTTCCCCTAAAACGAACCTCGACAACCTCCGCAAACTCGCCCACTCCGATGTCCTTCAGCGCACGAAGCAACTTGCACTCGAAGAGCGTCAGGTCGGGATCGAGCTTCTCCATTATCTGCAGGAAATCGATCGACGCCGACTCTTCACTCCGCAATTCTCATCGCTTCATGAGTATGTCGTCCGCGAGCTGGGCTACTCCGATGGTGCCGCCCACCGCCGAATCAGTGCGATGCGACTGCTTCGAGTCGTGCCGGAGCTCGAACCGAGGCTCCGAGATGGTTCCGTAAATCTATCGACGGCAAGCCAGGTCCAGAATTTCATCGCAGCAGAGAAGCGCATCACCGGAAAATCCATCCCTCAGGAATGCGCACGAGAACTCGTTCAGCAGGTCTCCGGAAAATCGGCGCGCGAAACTGAAGCCCTGCTCGCCGCACGATCTCCCCGAGTCGCGGCCCTGCTTCAAGAGCGTCCGAGGTCCATCGACGGACAGAACGTTCAAATCACCATCACGCTGACGCCAGAGCTCCAGAGGAAGCTGCGACTACTTCGAGATCGCATGGCGCACCAAAACGCCAACCCGTCGCTTGCTGAACAGCTCGAAATGCTCGCAGATTTTGCACTAAAAAGGCTCGAAGGGCAGAAAGATGCCTCTGCACGCACGAAAACAGAGACCAGAGTTCCGGCTGAGACCAAGCAGCAAAAGGTGGAACCTGATTCCACTCCGGCGGCGCCATCGTTCGGCCTCTCCCGTCACGGCTCGAGATCCATCAGCTCCGACACCGGAGCAACACCCGGCCCGCCTCGACATCCTGACCCTAAAGCTCGACCCAACGGCTCAACTGCTCGCTCGAACGCCAGGCCTCGCCCCTCCGCCAGAGGCATTTCTCAGGCAGTTCGACGAAAAATCTGGAATCGCGCGGGCGCACGGTGCGAGTTCCGCCACCCTGACGGCACGCGCTGCGTGCGCACCCACCTTCTCCAGCTGGACCACCGTATTCCGGTAGCATGGGGTGGCGGCCGCGAGCCGGACAACCTGCAGCTGCTCTGCGCGACGCACAACCAGTGGAAGTCGGATCGGCTGCCCGGGGAATAGCAGCGCGGCAGCTTCTACGCCGGAGTCGCGCGCCGCACACTCCACGCGCGGAAATGGACAAGATCGCGCGCTCCGCGCCCTGAGTCCGCTCACTCGCTTCGAAACGCGACCACCGCTCCGCCGAGGACGCCGGCGCGATTCTGCAGCGGAGACACCACGAGCCGGGGCATGAAGTCCACGCCATGCCGCCGGCGGATGAGCAACTCCTCAAGGCGCTCGCGTGCGCGATCCAGGAAAAGATCCGCGGCCTGCGCAAAACTTCCGGCGAGCACGACGACACGAGGCGCGTACAGCACGACAAAATTGTGAATCGCCACCGCAAGAAGCTCGGCGTATTCCTCGAAAAGCGCGACCACCGCGGCTTCGCCACCGCGCGCTCGCGCGGCAAGCTCAGCACCCGAGAAGCCGGGTTCCGCGTGCCCCGATGCGTACTCGACGCGGCCAACTGCAGCGCTCATCGTACCTCCCACGCCCCCGCTCACTCCGCCCCCCAGCAGCGCACGTCGCGCACGCTTCTCGAAATTCCGTCCCGATAGAAACGCCTCCACGCAGCCGAGATTGCCGCATCCGCAAACCGCAGATTCATCACCCGCCCGAATGATCACATGCCCCCCTTCGGTATGCAGGCCGCGACCGGCGCGCACGAGCTTGCCGTCCACGATCATTCCGGTGCCCACACCCGTTCCGAGGGTGATGATCATGCAATCATCCACTCCCTTCGCGGCACCACACCAGTGCTCCGCAAGCACCGCGGCAGCAGCATCATTCTCGAGCAGGACGGGTCGTCCACCGAGACCGCTCGAGAGCAGCTTCGAAATCGGCACCACGCCCCAGGTCTCACCCGCGGCGCTCGCAAAATTGGTCGGATCCAGAAGCAGGCCCTTCGCGGGGTCCAATGGTCCCGCCGAAGCCACTCCCACCCGCTTCACCTCCGGATGAGCGGCAAGCAATCGCTTGCCGGCGTCAATCCACTGACGAAACACTTCGCTGCGTCCGCGCGAGAAATCCACCGCCACTCGAACTTCGTCGAGCACGCGGCCGCGGGAATCGATGATTGCCGTGTGCACCTTCGTTCCGCCGATGTCATAGGCGAGTACCTTTTCGAGTTTCGCCACGCCCGATCTCGCCGGGCGCGATCTCTTCACGCTCGATTTCGCCACACTCGACTTCGCCACGCTCGATCTCGCCACGCCCGATCTCGCCACGCCCGATCTCGCCACGCCCGATCTCGCCACGCCCGATCTCGCCACGCCCGATCTCGCCACGCGTTTCGCCAAACTCTTGGCAGCTCCACGCACTCGATTCGGTCGGGATTTCTTCGCGACCTTCACACCACCCGATTTTCGACCACGTGCCGCGCCCGCGCGACGAGAAGATTTCTTCGGCATGTTGGTGTTATCCCAATCTTTTCGCGTGTAGCATAGTCCTATATGGAACTTCGCTCATCTCGAGTCGCCCCGGCCCGCGCAGTCCCGAACCGTTCACCAGAAAAAGACCTGAAAGCCGAGTTCGGAAGTGTGGCATTGTTCGCACTGGCCGTCTTCAGCCTCTTTGCCATCCTGACCTACTCGCCTTCCGATCCCGGATTCTTCAGCTCCTCGAACGCGGCCATCCAGAACGCCTGCGGCAAAGTCGGCGCCTACCTCGCGTCGCTGATGCTGCAATGCTTCGGACTCGGATCGTTCCTGCTTCCGGCAGCAATCGGCTTCGTCTCCGCCAGCGTCTACAAGCGCGAGGGCTGGGTGCGAATCATCGGAACACTCGGCGGCATGACGATCGCCGTCGTGTCACTCACCGTCTTCCTGAGCATCCAATGGAAGTACTGGCCCTACTCCGGATCACTCCTCCTCACCGGCGGAGCGTTTGGCGTCTGGGTTGCCGAGATCCTTCTCCAGCAGTTCAACAGCCTCGGATCGTCGCTGGTCTCGCTCCTGATCTTCTGCCTCGCCCTTGCGTGGAGCACTCCGGTGAGCGTCGCCCGCGTCGGAGCCGTGCTCCTCAAGCACCTGTGGCGCCTGACGAAGATTGTTGCAACGACGTTCGCCTATCTTGCGGGAATGTTCGCCATGCGCGTGATGCAGGCTCTGGCCGCATGGACCATGCGCTTCATGGAAACCGCTGCTGACAGCGCCCGCGATCGCTGTGAATCCATGCGTGAAGCGCGCGAAGCCCGAAAGGAAGCTCGTCGCGAAGCTCAGGCCGCCCTTGCTGCGGGCCTCGGCAAGAAGGCCTCGTCCGGCAGGAATGCGGATGATCCTGATTCCGAATCCCGAGACCAGTCGGAGGCCGAGCACGATACCGACGAGACCGTCATCGAGATCGGACCGGAAAAGAAATCGCTCCAGGTCGAGCCGCCGAAGAATCCCGGAATCCAGCTCGCGCTTCCGAATCCGATCACGCACTCGGACGCTCCGAATGCACTTCCGGAACTCGAGCAGGGAAATGCCGCAAGCGCCTCGCAAACCGGCGCCGCCGCGCTCGCACAGCTCACCGACGCAGCGCTCTCCGGCACTGCACCCGAAATCCTGCCGCACGACGAAACGACGACGGGTGCCGCGCAGGCGCAGGTCTTGACCAACAAGCCGGCGACGACAAACCTGCCCAAGGCCGCGGAGTCTGCGCTGAAGCGCATCCGCGCGGGACGCGCGCGCAAGCAGGGCAACTGGAGGCTGCCGTCGATCGAGTTCCTGAAGAAGCCGCCGAAGATCGAATCGAACATCGACAAGGAGCGCCTGCTCAAGAACACCGAGCTTTTGAAGCAGAAGTTCCTCGATTTCGGAATCGAAGGAGAAATCACCGCGGTCAGGCCCGGTCCCGTCATCACGCTGTATGAATTCAAGCCCGGCCCCGGCGTAAAGCTCTCGCGAATCGCCTCGATGGCCGATGACCTGTCCATGGCGCTCTCGGCCCAGAGCGTGCGTATTCTCGCGCCGATTCCTGGAAAGTCCGTCGTCGGAATCGAGATTCCTTCCGACCACCGCGAGCCGGTCTTCCTCCGCGAATTCCTGTCGAACGACGACTTCTCGGGCAACCGGCACCAGATTCCGGTCGTCATGGGCAAGGACATCGGCGGCCAGACGGTGCTCAGCGATCTCGCTCGCATGCCGCATCTGCTCGTCGCCGGACAGACCGGCTCGGGCAAGTCCGTATTCATGAACGGCCTGATCTGCTCGCTGCTCTATCGCTTCACGCCGGATGAGCTGCGACTGATCCTGATCGATCCGAAGTTCATCGAGTTCAACTCGTACCAGGACATCCCGCACCTGCTCCTGCCGGTCGTGGATGATCCGAAGAACGCCAGCACCGCGCTCAAGTGGGCGGTTCGAGAAATGGAGCGCCGTTACCGCATCCTCCAGCTTCTCGGAGCCAAGAACCTCGCCGGCTACAACCAGAAGGTCGATGAGATGGGCGCCGACGTCGTCCGCGACCTGCTCCTCGAAGAGCAGGGACAGGGCGAAGAGGAAAACGGCCAGCAGACTTTCATCAGCGGCGGCGACTGGATGGAAGCGTTCGAGCTCGACGAAGAGGAGCAGCCGCGAATCGGCAAGCTTCCGTACATCGTCGTGATCATCGACGAGCTTGCCGACCTGATGATGACCGCAAAAAAGGAGGTCGAGCACTCGATCGCCCGCATCGCCCAGAAGGCGCGTGCCGCTGGCATTCATCTGGTCGTCGCAACCCAGCGTCCATCGACGGACGTGGTCACGGGACTGATCAAGGCCAACCTTCCTTCGCGCGCGTCGTTTCAGCTCGCCAGCTACATCGACTCGAGGACGATTCTCGACAAGCCGGGAGCCGACCGACTGCTCGGACAGGGCGACATGCTCTTCATTCCCCCGGGCGTTTCGTCGCTGCTCCGCCTCCACGGCGCGTACCTCTCGGATGGAGAAATCGAGAAGATCACGTCCTTCCTCAAGTCGCAGGGCAAGCCCGTCTATCGCGACGAGATTCTCGTCGACGAGGAAGCGTCAGCTGAAAACGGCGAGGACGGAGAATCGGGCGACGATCCGGTCTACAACCAGGCCCTCGAAATCGTCCGCGAAACCGGCCACGCCTCGGCAAGCTACCTGCAGCGCCGCCTCAAGGTGGGCTACAACCGTGCAGCGCGCCTGATCGAACTCATGGAGGCTCGCGGCATCGTCGGGCCTGCCGAAGGGTCGCGGCCGCGCGAGGTATTGATGCGATGACCCCGGCGATTCGGAGTGCCGCACTGACGCTCGCTCTCTCGATCTCGCTGCCGATCTCGCTGCCGATCTCGCTGCTAGTCTCGCTGCTAGTCTCGCTGCTGATCT
>JBIIXZ010000126.1:0-7816 GCA_044347055.1 Bdellovibrionia bacterium
GATCCGGTCGCGCTTGGTCCGCCCTTGAGTGAAGATGTTGTCTCCCCCCCTCTTGATGCGAACCCGTTCCTGATAGAGGGCTTCGCCGAGCAGCAGATCGACGGACTGCGACGAGAGATCCTGGGCTGTGCGAGCAACCACTCGCTCCAGAACCGATGGGCGGATTTTCGAAAAATTCTCGAGAGGAGTCGAGATCAGTGCCCGGCCCATGGGCCTGGGATGATAGCTCATGGGCGAGCCGACCGTGGACAGCGCCTCTGGCGATTCAGTGCTCTCGGACATTGACGGAAGTGTACCGACTTCAGGTGCCTTTTGCCATCGTCAGATCGTTGTCGCCCGGCTCGGTCAACGCGTATCAAAACCTCAACCGGCCGATGGAACGATGACCAGAACCGTTCCTTTTTGCACGCTGACCTGAACGGTCTTCGCGCGAGCGAAGTTGCTCAGTCCGTGCGATCCAGAGCCGAGGTCGGCGGATGCCAGGTTGTAGGCCAGCCCGCGGGTGGTCACTCCCGATGCGCCTCGAAGATTGAACATGGAAATGACGTTCCCTGAGCCGGTCTTGAGCTTGAGCGGACAGTCGGGAGTCACCCAGATGAAAGTGGCATCATCTCCATGAGCTTCGATCTGATGAACCCCTCCCGAGGATAGGGCCCCCGAGAGCTCGTCAATGGACGCCCAATGGTGGTCCGCGCGACCTCCAGTAACGGCCCAAGCCTCCAAGTGGATGAATCCCATCTCGGAGCAGATCTCGATCGCCGCGCGGAGATCGCTGTAATCCTTTTCGTGCGGAAGGAATACGGCAGGAATCTGCGGCGAAATCCCGCGAACACTGTCCAGATCGCCGATGTAAAGATCCGGCTGGATCTTGAGCGCACGAAAAATCTCCAGCCCCCCATCCACGGCAACACGAAGCACGTTTTTCCGGGCGAGTGACGCTTTCAGGCGCGCGCGAGCTTCACGGCTCTTGAACGGGGCTGCACCGACGAGGATGGCCTTGCGATTCATGACTGTCCGCCCGAAAGCTTCTGAAGTTTGCCGAGGCCCACGGAAAGCTCGGCCAGCTTGTCAGCCAGCTCCTTCTCTCGAGCACGCTCCTTCTCCACCAGCGCCGGCGGCGCCTTCGCAGTGAAGGATTCCTTCGAAAGCTTCGCACGGACAAACTCGAGGTCCGCGCCAATGCGCTCCATCTCCTTCTTCACGCGCTTCTTTTCCTCATCCACATTCACGAGACCGGCAAGCGAGATCCGGAATTCGAGTTGCGGTTCGGAGAGCGGAATCACGGCTTGGAACTCCTGGCCATCGGGGGAACCCGATCCGGCCTCGAGCGATTGGATCCGGCACAACGCGAGGATCTCGGCGTGGTGTTCCGCAAGGAATCCCGGTACGGCAGCAGACGAAGTCGTGTAACGGATCGGAAACTCCACCTTGGGCGAGATGTTGTTTTCGCCTCGGAAGTTACGGATCGACTCCACGATATTCTGCAGCTGGCGAATGGTCGATTCAGACTGGATGTCGACCCAGGAATCCTGAGCCTTTGGAAACGCCTGAAACATGAGCGTCGTCACGGCAGGCTTGCCGTCACGAATGCGTGCCGCCGTGTTCGCCGGCTTTTTCCATGGAAGTGACTGCCAGAGTTCCTCGGTGACAAAAGGCATGATCGGATGCATCAGCCGGAACGTCTGTTCCAGGACATGGGCCAGCGTGATGAGCGTCTGCTCGCGTGCTGCTCCCCCCTGCCGGAGCGGAATCTTTGAGAACTCAATGTACCAGTCGCAGAGCTCTCTCCAGACAAACTCATAAAGCGCATTCGCGCTCTCATTGAGCTCGAACTGGGCAAACCCCCTCTCGACCGTCGCCGTGCAGTGCTGCAGCCGCGAAAGGATCCAGCGATTCGCCGGGCTCAAATTGCCGCGATGCTCGTGCAGCCACGAGGCGGTGCCGTCCTTGGGCTCCGCAATCGGACCTCCCTGAGGCTCCTCGAACTGCAGGTGGAAGAACTTGGTCGCGTTCCAGATCTTGTTCGCGAACGCACGATAGCCTTCGACGCGATCTACCGACAGCTTGATGTCTCGACCCTGTCCTGCCATCGCCGTCAGAGTGAAGCGCAGCGGATCGGCTCCGTGCTCGTTGATCAGGACGAGCGGATCGATGACGTTGCCCTTGGACTTCGACATCTTCTCGCCCTTTTCGTCGCGAACCATGGCGTGAAGGTAGACCTTCTTGAAGGGAACCTCGCCCATGAAATGGATGCCCATCATGATCATGCGGGCGACCCAGAAGAAGATGATGTCAAAGCCCGTCTCGAGGATCGAGGTCGGATAGAACGTCTGGAGCGCGCGGGTCTTTTGTGGCCAGCCGAGCGTGGCAAACGGCCAGAGCGCCGAGCTGAACCAGGTATCGAGGACGTCCTCGTCCTGATTCAGCCGGTCCTTGCCGGCTCCGCATGCAGTGCATTTTTCGGGAGCAGAGCGAGACACGGTCACGCCTTCGCAGCTGGAGCAGTACCATGCCGGAATCTGGTGTCCCCACCAGAGCTGGCGCGAAATGCACCAGTCGCGGATGTTGCGCATCCACTCGAAATACGTTTTTTCCCAATTCTTCGGCGAGAACTCGATTTTTCCCGTCTCGACCGCTTCGACGGCGGGCTTGGCCAGAGGCTCGATCTTGACGAACCACTGCTTCGAGATCATCGGCTCGGCAACGGAGTCGCAGCGCTGACAGAGACCCACCTTCTGGGCGTGGTCTTCCTTCTTGACCAGAAGCCCCTGGGCTTCGAGATCCGCCAGCACCCTCTCGCGGGCTTCCGCGAACTTCAGCCCGACGTAAGGACCGCCTTCAGCAGTGATCTTTCCGTCCTTGCCCATGACCGAAATGATCGGCAGTGCGTGTTTCTGGCCGAGGTCGGCATCATTAAAATCGTGCGCCGGCGTGATCTTGAGCGCGCCTGTGCCAAACTCACGGTCCACATACGAATCCGTAATGACCGGAATGATCCGACCGAGAAGCGGAAGCACGGCAAACTTGCCCTGAATGTGGGTATAGCGCTCATCTTCCGGATGGACGGCAACCGCCGTATCTCCGAGGAGAGTTTCCGGGCGGGTCGTCGCAATAATGAGTTCGGCCGAAGAGCCGTCCGGGTTTTTGACCGGGGTGCCGTCCTTCTCGACGATACTGTAGCGGAGGTGCCAGAAGTTGCCCTTGCGATCGGTCGGGATGACTTCCAGATCGGAGAGAGCCGTCTGACAGCGGCAGCACCAGTTGATGATGCGTTCGCCGCGGTAGATGAGCTTTTCCTCATAAAGACGGACAAAGACTTCGCGGACGGCAGCCGAGCAGCCTTCGTCCATGGTAAACCGCTCGCGCTTCCAGTCGAGAGACGAGCCGAGGCGCTTGAGCTGATTCGTGATCTCTCCTGCGTGCTCGTCCTTCCACTTCCACGTACGCTCCAGGAATTTTTCTCGACCAAGGTCGTGGCGAGTCAGAGGTCGACCCGTCGGGCCCTTTCCTTCTTTGGCAATGGCCTTCTCGACCTGGGTCTGGGTGGCGATGCCGGCGTGGTCGGTGCCGGGCAGCCAGAGCGTATTGTCCCCGCTCATGCGGCGCCAGCGGACCAACGTATCCTGGATCGTGTTCGTCAGGGCGTGCCCCATATGCAGGACGCCCGTCACGTTGGGGGGAGGAATCACGATACAGAAGGACTGCTGCCCTGGAGCATTCGTATCCGAGGCATCGAAGCATCCCGCTTCGGTCCAAAACTGGTAGGTGGAGTTTTCAAAAGCCTGCGGCTCGAAGGATTTGGTCAGCGATGCGGGACTCTTGCGTTCGATGGCTTTTTCGTTGGGCTGGGACATGGTGCCCCGACCCTATCACACGGAAATTTCAGGGCAATGGGGCAGGCTCGCTGCTTGACGGCCTGATGCGGGTGCGATTGATAAGCGTCATGCCGTTCAACCGTTCCCGAACCCTGCCTCGAGCGCTCGTTGCCCTCGCTTGCCTCGTTTTTCTCGTGCTGGTTCGCACGGCGATCCTGTCGGAAGGCTCGGATTTTGAAATCTTCTGGAAGACGGGCCTGCGGCTGGTCCGTCTCGAACCCATCTACGTTCCAGAAGTAGACGGAGGAAGGTGCTTCAAATACCCCCCGTGGATCGCGCCGTTCTTTACTCCCCTGGCTCTGTTCACCCAAGCGACTGGGGGAATGGTCTGGAGACTCCTGCTGGTGGCCGCCCTGGGCTGGACTTTGCTGCAGCTGGTACGTGGAAGGACCGAGCGCGAAAAATGCGGCGTGCTCGCAACGCTGATCGCCATGATCGGCATCTGGAATTCCAACATTCAGGCGGGACAGCTGACAACGGCCCTGTGTGCAGTAGCGATGCTTCCCTGGATCGCGGAGCCGCCGCTGTCCCTGAATCGGACAATGGCGATGCTTCTTGGGCTTTCGACCAAGATTTTTCCGCTCCTGACCGCGGCCGCTCTCGGAAATGATCTCCGTCGAACGTCGATCTGGTGGCGAACGCTGCTTTTGGCGGGAGCACTCAGCGTGCCGGCACTGATCGCAACTCCGGGATATTCGGTGGCTCGACTCCTCCAGGATTTCCTGATCAGCGCCTCCAATACCGGCTCGGTCCTCGGTGGCTCGATGAACGGCCTTCCTGCGCTCATCAGCATCATCTTCGCGATACCCCGTGATCAGATGGTCCATCAGTCCGCGTTTGCCCTGGCCTCGCTCGGACTGGTCTTTCTAGGCTGGATGCTCGTGCATCGCCGACTGGAGACGCGCCTCGAACGCGCCATGCTCGCGTTGGCGCTGAGCATCTGCGTGACCCCGCTTGCCTACACGTACGCCCTTGGCCTTGCTTTTCCCTGGTTTGCGCTTCGAATGGCGAGCGCGGCTGAACGTCGCTTTCAATCCTGGAAGGACTGGGCCGTGGTCGGCGCGCTCCTCTGGACAATCCTGCCTCTGCCCTTTCGTGCTCTTGCTCCAGTGCTGACCCTGCTCGCCGTGCCCCGGGAGGCATCGCGATGATCGGATCTCCCTCATCAACCGAAAATACCCGTTCCGCGATCTGGCGCTGGGTCATTCTGTTTCTTTTCTTTGGACTGGCCCTGTTCCGAATCCGATCAGCGAGCTTCGATGACTTTGCCGTTTATTGGCGTGCCGGCAAGGAGGCCCTTCAGGGCGTCTCGGTTTATACCGAGCCCGGCCACTATCAATTCAAATACGCCCCGTTCACGGCGCTGTCGCTGGGCTGGATTCACGACCTGCTGCTACGAGCGCTCTCGCTGATGGGCTGGACACAGGAAGGCTTTCGTCCGCATGGCTCAGTGGGCGGAATGCTCGTTTCCGAGGCCTCGCGTGGAGTGGCCAACGTCCTGTACTGGTTTTTCCTCTCTGCCTGGATGTTCTGGATGGTCGATCTCTCGCGCAGGATCAGCCCGGCCCGGTTGCGCTGGAAGCATCTCGCGCTGGTCCTGATCCTGCTTCTGCAGAGCCTCTCGGAAGAGCTCAACCTTGGGCAGGTAAACTTTATTCCCGTCATCTGCATGGTGCTCGTCCTGCGCGAGCTGGATCGCAACACGCGATCGATGGCTCAGGTGGTGGCGTGCAGCATCGGGCTGGCGCTCGCGGTTCAGTTCAAGCTCTTCTCCTTCATCGTTTTTCCACTGCTGGCGTTTCGTGGGCGTTGGTCCTGGATCTTCGGAAGCGCGCTGGCCATCGCGGGATGCAACCTGCTCGGCCTGGGCGTGCCGCATGGATGGAGCCACGCCGCTTCCGAGTTCGTGGCCTGGGCGACCTCACTCACCAAGTCCTCCGACCAGCTGATGTACTCCGAACACAACATTTCGTGGATCGGAAGCGTCGGAAAGGCCACGGGCATGCCCATTGCCGCAAAGGCCAGCTGGGCTCTGCTCGTCCTCGTATTTCTCGTTGGCCAGTTCCGCATTCGTCACCTCAAATCCGAGGCTCAGATCTCCTGGAATCTGGCCTCGATCCTCATCCTGAACCCGCTCACGTGGAACTACTGGATGCTCTTTCTTGCGCCGCAGCTCTTCCAGCTTCTGGCAAGCTATTCGGATAAGATCGAAAGAAACCCTCGCAGATTTGCAGGAATTTTTCTCCTCGCGTGGATTCCCTTCCATGTCATCTTCTCGGCGTGGACCAGAAACTGGCTTGAGCCACCGATGATTTTCGGCCTGACGCTGCTCTGGTTCGTCCGAAACACTCGGGGTGATCGCAGATGAAACGGCTGTGGAGCGTCGTCCTGATCGCACTAGGGTCGATCCAGCTGGGAAGGTACTGCGTGCGATTTCTCGGCGATCTTCGTGAACGACTCGATCTGGAGATTCTCCTCGAGGCAGGCGAAAGATTCCGAGCCGGATTCTCACCGTACCGGCTGCAGGACGCGGCCGAGCACACGAAGCCCCCGCTGCTGTCCCCCCTCTTCGAGGCGATCGGACGGCTGCCCCCTGAATCGGTAAAATTCTTCTGGAGCGCCATGACGCTTTTGCTTCCATTGGCCGTGGCGCTGGGCTGGGGCAGGCTCAGGACATTGGAGCGGGACACAAGATATTTTGCGGCGGCCTTCGGCTCGTGCCTGCTCATTTCGTGGAGCTGGCGCGCCGAGATCGAACTCGGTCAGTACAACCTGCTCCTGCTGGGAATGACCCTGGTATCACTCACATGGGTTCGAAAGCAGCACGAAATGGCCGCGGGAGCTTTATCCCTGCTTGCCGTGCTCCTGAAGCCCACGCAGATCTTTTTTCTTCCGGCTATTGCGGCACCTCTGGCGTCCTCCCGCAAACGCGCGCTCCGCTTCGCGGCAGGTGCCGCGATCGCACTCGCCTCACTCTCGGGCTGGTATCTCGCTTTCCGCTCTCCTGACCAGCTCCTGTCAGACCATTTGGAATGGCTGCACTTTCTCCCGCAAAGTTCTGCGAAGCACATTGGACGCTGGGACAACTACAGCCTTCCCTCGTTCCTCCATCATTCAGGGATACCCTGGGCCTCTTCGCCGATCCTGACGCTTTTGGGAGCGTCCTTTGCAGTCGTCATCGTAGCCCGGCTTCGGGATCGGCCGTCGACCAGCTTCCACTGGTGCACCTGGCTGAGCCTGGCCCTTTCACCCATGAATTGGAGGCAGAACTTCGTGATGCTGACTCCTCTCGCCTTCGATCTGATCCACGCCTCCCTGGCCACGCCCGAGGAAACCAGCCGAAACGAATCCTGGCGCGCCCGATTCGGAACTCTGACGTTGCTGGCGGTGTTCGGCGTGCATCTGGATTGGAAAATGCCAGGCGTATTCCCGCTGCTGATCAGCGCAGTCGCAATCCTTGTCGTGCCGAGCCAGAAAGCGAACCTGCTGGCTCCAGGGGGCAAACCATGAGCAGCAGAGTCGAAGCAAGATCCGGCTGGCTGAGGCTGATCGGGCTTTTTCTAGGAGCAGTATTCCTGCTGAAGTACATCCAGTTCTGGATCCTGCACCCGGGTCCTCGGCTGGATCTCGACATTCTGCTGGCTGCGGCGCGCAGGTTCTCGACGGAACAGCCGATCTACGACCTGTCGGACGCAGCGGAGCACACCAAGCCACCTCTGCTCACTCCGCTGCTCGTCGCCCTCGCCCAGCTTCCAGAGAGCCTCGTACGATCAACCGTGGATCTCTTCAACGGTGCCCTGCCCTTTGTCGTGTGGTTTCTTTGGAGGCGCCTCTTCTCCGGACGCAGCGCCGCTCCTCTCTGGGCCCTCGGATTTGCGCTGATGGTCCTCTCGCCGGTGTGGCACGCCGAGGCGCGACTCGGTCAGTACAATCTCCTGTTG
>JBIIXZ010000127.1:0-7791 GCA_044347055.1 Bdellovibrionia bacterium
CACCCTTGAGCGACGTGATGTGCTTGTCCATTCCTTGTGACATCTGATCGACAATTGCGTTTGCCATGGTCATTTCCTCTCTTATTTTACGAGCGTTCCGACAGCTTCGCCGGCGATCACGCGCCTCAGGCTGCCCTTTTCATGCAAATCGAACACGACAATCGGAAGACGATTGTCCATGCACAACGAGATCGCGGTCGAGTCCATCACCTGGAGCCCGCGGTTCAAAACGTCAATGTAGCTGAGTTCCGCGAACTTCTTCGCGTTCGGATTCTTCTTGGGGTCGGCATCATAGATGCCATCGACCTTGGTTGCCTTCAGGACAACCTCTGCACCGGTCTCCATCGCACGGAGCGCAGCAGTAGTATCAGTGGTGAAATACGGATTTCCGGTCCCGGCGCCGAAGATCACGACCCGATTTTTCTCGAGGTGTCGCACGGCCCTGCGACGGATGTACGGCTCGGCAAGCTCGCGCATTTCGATCGCGGACTGCACGCGGGTATGGACGCCCTCATGTTCAAGGATGTCCTGGAGCGCAATGCAGTTCATGACAGTGGCAAGCATGCCCATGTAATCCGCGGACGCGCGATCCATGCCCTCGGTCGCACCTTTGATTCCGCGGAAAATATTTCCACCGCCGACGACGATTCCGATCTGGACGCCGCTTTCGTGGACGGCCTTGATCTCCGCCGCAAGGTCCTTCAGCACCTGGGTGTCGATCCCATATCCAACATCACCGGCAAGGGCTTCACCCGAAAGCTTCAGGAGGATTCTCTTGTACGGCTTGTTTCGGACTACGGGAGTGCTGGGGGTCATCGTCGATGATTCCTGTGCGGTTCAAAAAACAAGGGCTGAAGCGGGGACAAAGCGAGGTGGAGTGACCGGTCAGGCCACTCCACCCCTCTTCTGCGATCAGTTCGCGGCTTCTTCGGTGGATTCCTTCACTCCTTCGCCGAGCATGAAGCGGGCAAAGTTGCGGACCACCAGACCACCGCCAACAGCTACATCAGTTTCCTTAATGAGCTGGGCGATCGTCTTGTTCGGATCCTTCACGAAGGGCTGGGTCATGAGGCAGGTCTCTTCGAGAATCTTGCGCACGCGACCTTCGACGGCCTTCTCCATGAATTCAGGCTTCATCGGCTTGCCAGAGTTCTGAATCTGGGCGAGCGCGATTTCCTTTTCCTTGTTGGTGACTTCACCCGGAACATCCGATGCATTCAGCCACTGCGGAGCAGCTGCTGCGATGTGCATCGTAAGGTCCTTGGCGAAGGTCTTCATCGCTTCGCCGTGGGCTGCAGAAGCGTTGCCAACAGCGAGGTCGACGAGCACGCCGACCTTGCCTTCACCGTGGATGTAGGAAGCAACGAGACCCTTGCCATCGGCAGGAGCCTCGAAGCGTGCAAAACGACGAATGCTCATGTTTTCACCGAGCGTTGCGATCGTTTCCTGGAGCAGGAGCGAAGCAGTCTTGCCACCAGCGGCGGCAATGGACTGGTTTGCGAGCTCTTCCACGGATGCGGTCTTGTTCTGAAGGATGTGGTTTCCGACCATCGCGATGAACTGCTTGAACTGCTCCGTGCGGCTCACGAAGTCAGTTTCGCAGTTGATCTCGAGGACCACGCCGGCCTTGCCTTCAGGGTGAAGGAAAGAGGCCACGAGGCCTTCCTTCGTCGCGCGTCCGGCCTTCTTGGCGGCCGAAGCGATGCCCTTCTTGCGGAGGTAGTCGACGGCTGCGTCGAAATTGCCCTGAGTTTCCACGAGGGCCTTCTTGCAGTCCATCATTCCAGCGCCGGTCTTCTCGCGAAGATCTTTTACGAGGCTTGCAGAAATTTCCATGCTTCCTCCGTCTTACTGCTGAGCTTCTTCAGCAGGAGTTTCTTCGGCCTGTGCTTCCAGGTCGGCTTCATCCGGACCGCGAAGGTCGATGTCGCCTTCAAAGCGCGAAACCTTCTTCACATTGGCTTCGTCGTCCTTCGCCTGATCAGCGCTTTCCTGGGCGCGGAGCTTTTCCTGATGGACCTTCGCGCCTTCGAGGCAGCTGTCTGCGATCAGCTTGGCAAAAAGCCGGACGCTGCGGATGGCATCGTCGTTGCCCGGAATGACATGGGTGATGTTTGAAGGATCGCAATTGGTGTCGACCACAGCGATAGTCGGGATGCCGAGCTTCTTTGCCTCTTGAACGGCAATGTGCTCCTTCATCGTGTCGATCACGAAGATGGCGCCCGGGAGCTTCTTCATGTCTTCGATGCCGCCCAGGGACTTCTTCAGCTTTTCGAGATCACGGCCATAGCGGGCCTGTTCCTTTTTCGGAACTTCGTTCCACTCGGGCGAGCCCATGAGCGCTTCAATCTTCTTCAGGCGGTCGATGGATGCCTTGACCGTCTGGTAGTTCGTCAGCATCCCGCCCAGCCAGCGGTTGGTGACGTAATGCATGTTGGCGCGCTTGGCTTCTTCTTCAACCACTTCCTTGGCCTGCTTCTTCGTTCCGACGAAGAGGACCTTCTTGCCTTCTGCGGCAACTTGGGTGGCGAATACGCAGGCGGCGCGAGCCTGCTCGACCGTCTTCTGAAGGTCGATGATATAAATTCCGTTACGGGCTCCGAAAACATACGGCTTCATCTTCGGGTTCCAGCGCTGGGTCTGGTGACCAAAATGAACGCCTGCTTCCAACAGTTCACGCATCGTGACTTGTGGCATTGAGGACTCCTGATTCAAATTTGCGGGAGATGAGGAAAACGCTGCCGTCCGAGCGGAAGCAACGAAGGGAACCTATCCACCGCGGTTATTGGAACTGCTCTTTCCGCTGAACCATCCAGCCGAACGCCTGCTCCCCTCCACCCAGCCAATCCTCTCTCCAGAGAAAGGACACCACGTGACGCCGAGTGTGTGTGATGTCGGTGGGATATCGCCTGGAGAGGGATTTGGCAACCTGACTTTTGGACGTTTTTCGGCATTTCGTTGACTCATTAGGAGAGAGAAGGAATTCTCAATTGCACATGAGATTCAAGACTTTAAAAACAATCGGGCTCAGGCTCGTCGCTGCAGCATGCGCGCTGGGCGCCGCACCGCAAGAGGGCGCAGGTGAGCCTATCCTCTGGCCCGACCAGCCGCCCGCTTTGGGACTGCTTCAGACCCGTCCCGTGTTCAGTCTGGGTGTCGCCCGCCATGTGGAAGGCTTGATCGTTCAGCACGAGCACCTGACCGGAGAGCGAATCATGCTGGTCATCCACCCATGGTCCGGGGTCCAGCCGGCTTCCGGCGCGCAACAGCTCGTCGAGACGCTTTCGGACAGATGGAGGTTAGATACCACTCGTCGCGGTGCCGCTGCGCTACTGACTCTGCAGGAGACGACTCCGGGCAAGCTCGACATCGGTTATCGCTCTGGGGTGGGCCTAGCCAAACCACAGGTAGCCTCCGAGGATGATTTGGAGAAGCTTCAGGAAAAAGTGAATGAATCCAGTACGGCGGGGTCTTGGGATTCTCTTGCAGAGGCGACGAGCACGTGGATGCTTCAACGCCTCGCCAGTCCGTTATTGGAAAGACCCGAAGTGCTGGCGTTTCCGACGAGAGCTGAGGAATGGGCCCGGCCGCAACCGGCTCCTTCCAGCGCCCCTAAAAAACCCGGAACTGGGTGGCTACCGTTGGCGGGTCTGGGATTGACAGGACTACTTGCCATCGCAATGGGGCTGGTCGTCGAAGCCATTCGGCGCGGCATCAAACCGGAAGTACTGCTCGGAGCTCACCGGGTAATTCGTTTCACACTGGTGGATCACTCTCTCAAGATCCTCGGCAAACTCCGACGCTCCTCTCGAAACGAGAGCGATACCGAGCTTCAAATTGAGAGCCTCGGGGGTGGCATGTGAGTCTTATGAATCAGGTGGCATCGACATGCTGACGTCTGGAAAAGCGGCCAGCCGCCTCAAGAAAGCACTTCAAAAATCTGAAAAGCTGACCAGCATTCCGATCGAAGTGTTTATTCTCTCCGACACGCGACACGACGTCCTCGTTGCACGGCTGAACGCATTGGCCAGAAAAGGCCTCCTCCGTCCTGGACAGGCCATCATTGGCGCCGATCCGGTGAATCGGCACGTCGCCCTAGGCCTCACCCCGGAGATCCAGGGAATCCTTGATCGTGGAGAAGTCAGAGCATGGCTACAAGGCCTTCAGGAGGACTTGCACATGACAGCACTGGAAAATGCCCTGGCACTGGCCGTGCTTTCGCTGGCCATGGCATTCTCGGAAAAGTTCCCTCCGCATCAGGCCCTTGCAGATGAGCTCTCCTGAACCCTGAAAACGAGGGATGCTCACCATCGATGATAAGCCGGATGTCCCGGCTTGACGGCAACAAACGTGCCCTTGCAGGTCGCGCAGATCTTGCCGCCAGCGGACAATGTGGCTTCCACCAGCACCCTGACTCCATCCGAATCTAGCACGCGGGCTTCAAGCGAGACGTGCCCTGAAGAGGGAGTCGGTCGCAGCAGCTTCACGTGAAAGTCTGCGGTCACGGTGCAGGGCGGATGACTCTCGTCTCTCTCGCGCATGAGTTGATAAGCTGCGGTCCAGTTGGAATGGCAATCCAAAAGGGCTCCAATGATTCCCCCATTCAACATTCCAGGAAACGCCTCATGGTGAGGGGAGGAAGTCCACTCCGCGACCGTTTCCGCGCGAAACGGAACGACCTTCGATTCGGGCTTGGGAATCGTCCGAACTCTCAAACCTCGATCATTGGAAGGTCCGCACCCAAAGCACGTGCTGTGCGGAGCATACTTTTCCTGCAGGCTCGGTATCGACATCGTGCTGCCTCCTTGAGGTCCACCCCTCTACAAAGAAAAGCGGCGAAGTGAGCCTTCGCTTCACTCCGCCGCAAATTCATGGTGGGCGATGTAGGGATTGAACCTACGACCTTGGCCGTGTAAAGACCCTGCTCTACCGCTGAGCTAATCGCCCGAATTCCTTATGGAATTAGGCGGTACCCAAGCTTGCCGAGGCCATGTCACCGCTCTGAGCCAAGGCACCCACCGCCTCTTCGGCGTGAGCCTGAATCGAAAGGCCCTTGTACTTGGCCAATCCGGTTCCAGCCGGGATCAGTCGACCCATGATGACGTTTTCCTTCAACCCGCGGAGGAGGTCGACTCGTCCGGAGATGGAGGCTTCCGTCAGCACCTTGGTCGTCTCCTGGAAGGATGCGGCAGAAATGAAGCTCTCGGTACTCAGTGATGCCTTGGTAATACCCAGAAGCAGCGGCTCCATCGTGGCAGGTACTCCACCCGACTGCAGGACCCTCTGGTTCTCGGCCTCAAGCGTTGCCTTGTCGGCCTGTTCGCCCGCCAGGAACACCGAATCTCCGGCGTCCTTGATTTTCACCTTGCGGAGCATCTGACGAACGATCACTTCGATGTGCTTGTCGTTAATCTTGACGCCCTGAAGACGATACACTTCCTGCACTTCATCCACGAGATACTTGGCAAGGGCCTTCTCGCCGAGCACGCGGAGAATATCATGCGGATTGATTGGACCGTCCATGAGCGGCTCGCCCGCCTTGACGTAATCGCCCTCGTTGACAGCAAGGTGACGTCCCTTGCCAATCAAGAACTCCTTCGGCTCGCCGGACTCTGGAGTCACCAGAACCTTGCGCTTCCCCTTGGTGTCCTTGCCAAACGAGACCACGCCGTCGATGTCACTGATGACAGCGGAATCCTTCGGCTTGCGTGCTTCGAAGAGCTCGGCAACGCGCGGGAGACCACCCGTGATGTCCTTGGTCTTCGAGGTTTCGCGGTGGATCTTGACGATCGTATCACCAGCGGAGACCGAGTCACCGTCAGCAACAACAAGGTTGGCCCCGACTGGAAGCATGTATCGAGCAACACGGTTGGTGCCGGCGATACGAAGCGGCTCGCCGTTGGCATCGCAAATCAAGACCTTCGGACGCTTGTCCGTGGCCTTGGACTCCACGATCACCTTATGCGAGAGACCAGTGACGCTGTCGAACTGCTCCTGCATGGTGACGCCTTCTTCGACGTCCTCAAAGCGGACCGTTCCGGACACTTCCGTGACGATCGGAGTCGAGTAAGGATCCCACTCGGCGATCAGCTGGCCCTTCTCGACCGCTGCGCCGTCTTTGAAAAGGAGCTTGGCACCGTAAACGATAGAGTACTTCTCGCGTTCACGACCATTAGCATCGATCACCGCAACTTCACCGTTACGATTCATGACGGTGAGGTGGCCTTCCTTGTTTGCGACAGCCACCACGTTGATCAGCTTGATAGTACCCTTGGTCTTCGCCTCGAGGCTCGACTGCTCTGCACGACGAGAAGCAGCACCACCGATGTGGAACGTACGCATCGTGAGCTGCGTTCCCGGCTCACCGATGGACTGGGCTGCGATCACGCCAACTGCTTCACCGATGCTGACCATTCGTCCGCGGGACAAGTCACGACCGTAGCACAAAGAACAAATGCCCTTCTTGCTCTGGCAGGTGAGCACCGAACGGATGCGAATACGATCAATGCCGGCTTCGTCGATCTTTTTAACATCATCTTCGGTGATTTCCGCGCCAGCATTGACCAAGATGTCATTCGTTACTGGATCGATCACCTCTTCCAGGGCGACTCGACCGAGAATACGATCACCCATCTTCTCAATCACTTCGCCGCCTTCAACCAGCGCCGAAATATAGAGACCATCGAGAGTGCCGCAATCAATCTCAGTGACGATTACATCCTGTGACACATCGACCAGACGGCGGGTCAGGTAACCCGAGTTGGCCGTCTTCAGGGCCGTGTCCGCTAGACCCTTACGGGCGCCGTGCGTCGAGACGAAGTACTGAAGAACGGAGAGGCCTTCACGGAAGTTCGCGACGATCGGAGTCTCGATGATTTCACCTGATGGCTTGGCCATCAACCCACGCATACCGGCAAGCTGACGGATCTGGGCGTTGCTACCACGAGCGCCCGAATCAGCCATCATGAACACGGAGTTGAACGAGGGTGCGGTGATTTCCGAATCCTTGCCCTTCCAGCCCACAGGAGCCTTGAAGTTCTGAACCGAGAGCCGCTTCATCATGGCGCCAGCAATCTGCTCAGAGGTCTGAGCCCAGATGTCGATCACCTTGTTGTAGCGCTCGCCGTCGGTGATGAGGCCTTCCACATACTGGTTCTCGATTTCATGGACCTGCGCATACGCCTTGTCCAAGAACTCCTTCTTTTCAGGAGGCATCTGCATGTCGTGAACCGAGATCGAAATCCCGGCACGCATGGCTTGACGGAAGCCCGTCTGCATCAGTGCGTCCGCCAGAAGAACGGTCTTCTTATTACCCGTCAGACGGTAGCACTGGTCGATCAGCTCAGCGAGATCCTTCTTGCCGAGAACCTTGTTGTAAAGCTGGAAAGGAATCTCAGCCGGAACTGCTTCCGAAAGCAATACTCGGCCCACAGTCGTTTCGACCAGCTTGTCTTGGACGCGGCACTTGATCTTGGCCTGAAGCGCCACAATTCCTGCATCATAGGCAAAATGCACTTCCGTCGGACTGGAGAAGACCTTTCCTTCTCCCTTCGCAAACGGACGCTCACGAGTCATGTAGTATAGACCCAGAACGATATCCTGGGACGGCACAATGATCGGCTTTCCGTGTGCAGGAGACAGGATGTTGTTCGTCGACATCATCAGCACGCGTGCTTCGATCTGAGCTTCGATCGAGAGCGGCACGTGAACGGCCATCTGGTCACCGTCGAAGTCTGCGTTAAAGGCAGCGCAAACGAGCGGATGAAGCTGAATGGCCTTTCCTTCAATCAG
>JBIIXZ010000128.1:0-7755 GCA_044347055.1 Bdellovibrionia bacterium
GGCCAATGAATCACCGAGCGCCACCTCGACTTCAGCGCCGCCCTCGCCAGCCTTCACACCGGCCTTTTCAGACGGCGGCTTTCCGGCAATGAAGCGCCTCGGAATCTCCGTGACCTTAGCCGCTCGCTGCCAATCGAGTCCTTCCACGACCGCGCCGGCGACCGATTCCGGCCCTGCCACCATGAGCTCCATGATCAACGATGGCGAGATCGCTTCAACATCCGGGACAACCTGACGGATCTTTCGCTCCACGCGCTCCAGGTCAGAAAAGGGCTCGGCACGCGAATACAGAACCAGGTCGCCATTCATGCCGGTGATCACGCGCTGGAGTTCGCCTTCGAAGCCATTAATGACGCTCGTCACGACAGTAAGCGCCAGAACCCCGAGCGCAACTCCGACCACGGACACCCACGCGATCAGTGAAATGAACGCGTCGGAGCTCTTGGAGAGCAGGAACTTGCCGGCCAGCAGCCGGAGCACCACGGGGTTTCGGGACATGCCCCCTATCTTGCCACGGGACGCATCTGCGGGAAAAGGATGACGTCACGAATGCTGGGCGAATCCGTGAACAGCATGACCATGCGGTCGATGCCAATTCCCTGACCTGCCGTCGGAGGGAGCCCGTACTCGAGAGCCCTCACATAGTCCTCGTCCATGTCGCAGGCTTCTTCGTTTCCGGCGTTCTTGGCATTGACCTGGTCCAGGAACCGCGCCCGCTGGTCTTCGGGATCGTTCAGCTCCGAAAAGGCATTCGCCATTTCACGCCCGTAAATATAGAGCTCGAAGCGGTCGACCACGAACGGGTCCTGATCGCTCTGCCGTGAAAGCGGGGATACATCGAGCGGATAGTGAGTGACAAAAGTCGGCTGCACCAGGTGCTTTTCCACCTGCTCATCGAAGATCACCATCATGAGGCCGCCCGTCGAATCCTTCGGATTCATCGGCAGCCCCTGTGCCTTGCCATAGGCAAGGAGAGATTCACGGTCACGCAGCTTCGCGCGGTCCTTGAAGGCTGAGTACTTCACGATCGCGTCCTCGACCGCGATACGCTGCCACTTGCCACCGAGTTCAATGCTCGCCCCCTGGTACTGGAGCGTGGTGCCGCCGATCACGCGTTCAGCGACACGCTGAAACAGCGCCTCCGTGAAATCCATCAGGTCCTCGTACGTGGCGTACGCCTGGTAGAATTCGAGCATCGTGAACTCAGGATTGTGCTTGATCGAGATGCCTTCGTTTCGGAAGTTGCGGTTGATCTCGAACACCCGATCGAGGCCTCCGACCACAAGGCGCTTGAGGTACAGCTCCGGAGCAATACGGAGAAAAAGCTGCATGTCGAGCGTATTGTGATGCGTGATGAACGGGCGCGCCGTTGCTCCACCTGCAATCGGATGCATCATCGGCGTCTCGACCTCCAGGAAGTCGTGCTCGACGAAGAACTTCCGCATCTCTTCGATGATCTTGGAGCGCTTGCGGAACGTGTCCCGGGTCGACTCGTTCATGATGAGGTCGACATATCGTTGCCGATAGCGGATCTCGACATCGGTAAGACCGTGAAACTTCTCGGGCAGCGGCTGAAGAGACTTGGTCAGCAAAGTCAGCTGGTCGAGGTCGATCGAGAGCTCATTCGTCTTCGTCTTGAACAGGACACCCGAGGCAAACACGATGTCGCCCACGTCCATGTCGCGGTACTTGGCAAACTCGTCTTCGCCCAGCTTGTTCTTCTGCACGAAAACCTGGATCTTCCCGGTTCGATCCTGAAGCTGGAGGAATGCGGCCTTGCCGAAATTCCGGATCGCCATGATTCGGCCGGCAACACTGGCCTGAACGAGAAGAGACTCCAGCTCCTCCTTGGACTTTTCATCGAAACCCCGATGAAGCTCCGAAGCCAGGTTCTTGGGCTCGAATCCATTCTTGAACGGCACCTTCTCCCGCTCGCGAAGTCGATGCAGCTTTTCAAACCGGACCCTGACCTGCTCGGCAAGATCCTGGAGCTCCACGCCCCCCGACTGCTTCTGTTCCTGGCTGGCGTTATTCTTCTGCTCGCTCATGAAAAACCTCGATCAGTGACCTTCGAGAAACCGTTCAGCATCAATTGCCGCCATGCAGCCCGTTCCTGCTGCCGTGACCGCCTGTCGATAGACATGATCTGCCACATCGCCTGCGGCAAACACTCCTGGGATATTCGTGCGGGTAGTCCCTGGAGCCACTTTCAGGTAACCGGCTTCATCAGTGTCCAGCTGTCCTGAAAAAAGCTTGGTGTTCGGCTGGTGCCCGATAGCCACGAAAACACCTTGGACCGGAACCTCCTGCAGCTCGTTCGTCACGAGATTACGAATCTTTATTCCCGAGACGGCCTCCGAACCAACGATCTCCTCGATCGCAGAGTTCCAAAGGAACTTGATCTTCGGATTCTTGAAGGCCTTGTCCTGCATGATCTTGCTCGCACGAAGCGACTCGCGGCGATGGATGACCAGCACGGATTTTGCGAAACGAGTGAGGAATGTCGCCTCCTCCATCGCAGTGTCTCCGCCACCGACAACGGCGATATCCATGTTCCGGAAGAAAAACCCATCACAGGTAGCGCAGGAGGAAACCCCCTTGCCCATGAACTGCTTTTCACTCGGAATGCCGAGCCACTTCGCTGATGCTCCCGTCGCAATGACCAGGGTCTGGGTCTGGAGCTTCGAACCATCAGCAAATTCAAGGGTGAACGGACGCCGAGAGAGATCGGCGGTCTTGACGTTTCCATGCACGAAGCGCGTGCCGAACCGCTCCGCCTGCTTTCGAAACTTGTTCATGAGTTCCGGCCCCATGACGCCGTCTTCGAAGCCGGGAAAATTCTCCACGTCGCTCGTGATCGTCAACTGTCCACCCGGCTGTTCGCCCTCGACGCAAACGGGATTCAGATTGGCGCGAGCGGCGTAAATCGCTGCGGTCAGACCGGCAGGCCCCGTTCCGATGATGGTGACGTTTTCTACGGAATTCTGGCTCATGTATCCCCCGTGAATCGATCCAAACAAAAAAGGTGCGATCGGGCCGGCAGGGCAGCACGTCGCACCTTTTTCTAAATTGGGCTTTGTCCGCTCGCCGGCAGGCGATCAGGAACGGCGCGAAATTCTTTCCTGGAAGTCGAGGTCGTCCGAGGTGACCACGATCACGTTTGCAGCATCATCTGGAAGGTCCTTCAGGACCTTGTCCAGCTCTGCCTGGGTCAGCTGACCACGCTGAATGTTGCGTTCAGCCATGCGGGTATCGAACTTCTTGTCTGCCATTGCTTCATGAAGGAGGGCCATGGTCGACGTTCTAAACCCCGGAGCGCGGGCATGTCAATGCCAGGTCCGAGGGTCCTGGTCCTTGGGTTTTTTGGATCCCTCTTTTTCCCGGTCGTCCTGATTCACGACGAGCTTCAGGTGCGACTTGCCGGCCTTCCGGGATCGAGTCGACGAGGCCCCGGACTCCCTCTTCCGCCTCCAGACGAGCCAGGCGCCACGGCCATAAAGGTATCCGAAGCCGCCGAGCATCCCCCCGAGATGCGCCACGCTGCTCAGGGCAGCTCCCCGACTCCCCGAGAAAAGCCCGGTCAGGAACTCGACTGCAACGAGCACCCAGATGAAATGTCGGGCTTTCATCGGAAAGAGCATCATGAACAAGAGCACACGCTCCCCGAAAAGCAGCCCGTAGGCCAGGAGCAGTCCGTAAATTCCCCCGGAAGCCCCGACCATGGGAACGTTGGCCTGCCAGACGACCAGCTGGAGCACCAAATAGGTCAGCGCGGCCACCAGGCCGCAGAAAAAATAAAAAAGAAGAAACCGTCGACGCCCCCACACGGACTCCAGCTCGGAGCCAATGAAGGCAAGCATCAGAAGATTCAGGATCAGGTGGCCCACGTCTCCGTGAAGAAACATGTACGTGAAGAGCTGCCACAAGGCCCCCTGGGCCACCGCCTGGGGCACCAGTCCCAGCAGACCGACGAGATCGGCACCAGCAAACTGAGCAGAGCCTTTCTGGATGATGAAGGTCGCCAGGCAGGCAATGATCAGGCCCCAAATGGTGCGAGAAATGCGAATGGGCATGATCATTCTTCCCCCCTCTCCATTACTTCAAGAAGGATTCCTCCGGAGCTCTTCGGATGGATGAAATTCACCCGCATGCCATGTGCCCCGTTTCTCGGGTTTTCGTAGGTCAGCTGCAGTCCGGCTGCGCGAAGCCGAGCGCAGAGCGGATCGAGCTCTCCGCGCGTCACCTCGAAGGACAGGTGATGGACTCCCGGCCCACGGGTCTCCAAAAACCGAGCGACCGTTCCCGCAGGATCCAGCACCTCGAGGATTTCCACCTGCGCGGCTTCCGGCTGAACCGATTGCCGGAGCGGAATGAAATGGGTTCGAACGCCCTGATCCGGCACATCCTCGACATGCGTCTTGGAGAAGCCGAGCAGCGCCATGACGCGCGCCAGAGCTTCCGGATCTTTCACCGCAATTCCAATGTGATTCAAATGGATCATTGGGAAAGAAATATCCCAGAAAAGGGACGAGGACCACTACCCCCTGTTGCTGTACCCTTCATCGCCCCCTCTCCTCGATTTTGCGGAGGCTGTACTTCCGCAATGGGCGACTTCGGCAGTTGATAGCGGTCCTCAGTCAAGTTGTCTTAGCCTCGAGTACCCACCAAAGTCCCCCAAGCCAGACACTGTACCTATCGGGAGACCGGCCATGAACTTTACAAAAAATTCGGAACCAGGCGCCGAAACACCGGGATGCGTTTCAACGCGCTCCAGACGGCCCTCACCTCGCCATCCGTCAAAAACAAGACATAGGTGCTGATCATCAGGAAGCCGAAGAAGCCGATCTTCATCATTGCCACGATGGACAAGTGGAACATCAGGCCGACCAATAGCGTCGGAATCCGCCAGCGAGGCAACCAGACCAGTACCGGAAAGTAGATCTCCCAGATGAGCGTCAAATACGCGACGAAGACCAGCATCAGCGGCAGGTGCGACAGCCAGGAAAAATCGAAGCGCGCCATCTGGGGATTGGCAATGACACTCCACATCGCCTCGCCGTTCCACCAGGCCGCTCCCTTGAGCTTCTCCCATCCCGAGAACGCGTAGATGATGCAGAGCTGAATCTGGGCAAACCGAAAGGCCATGCTGCTCACCCACGCTCGGGGGCCATGATCACCCTGCTGTACCCGATCAGAGGCCAGGCACATGAAAAACAGGTAAAACGTGAAGATCAGGTCGACGCCGTATACGGCCCCAATGTTGGCGTGAATGAACGACACATGGAGCACGAAGGCCAGGATTGCCGCCATTCGAGGCAGGAATCCCACGATCAACATGACGAGAGTGACCAGATAAAGCGAATGAAGCGCCGGGATCGCCCAAGCTGCGGCGGGCGAAGGAAGCAGATTGGTGAACAGATTCCAGCGATAGGCCATGCTGACATACTGTGAAGGATCCGAAATGTAGATGCCGGTAGTCGACGAGTAGAAGTCTTCAAGACTGAAATGGCGGACGAGGTAGGCAAAGAACATGATCGAACAGATCACTGCTCGGAAGAGGCGCCAGCGCTCAGAGGAAAAGGATTCAAACCAATATCCGGTCCAACCAGACCAGGCATCGCCCAGCGCCTGCTTGATCCGACTCATGATTTCACCTCCGCACTCATGGAAGTCGTCCCGGCAGGAGGGCCCTTATGAGAACAGGTCCACTCTCCGATAAACTGCCGAACCACTCGCGTCTCATCGCCAATCCGTCTTTGTCCGGAAGCCACTTCTTCGAGTGATGGAATGCCGTAGGTATTTCTCCAGACCCGGACGGCGTGAGACCGTGGGTTCCGGTGACAAAGAAAATTGCCAACGAGGCGATCTCCTCCATTCTGGTCCTTCAGCACGAAATGGGACAACGCGGACTGCCGCCAGGGACTATCGAGCGCCGGCCAGAAGTCGTGGGCAATCTGCATTCCCTCGCGATCCACAGCTTCGAACTCGAGTCGCATCGGAGGCCCGGGCTGTGGAGCAAAAAAGTTCCAGTTGGCCGACAGCTCCAGAAAGTTGGCGTAGGGTTCCATCACTGCCGAAACCTTTGTACCCAGGTACGTATTCCGGTTGGGAGTGATCAGCACCGCAAGAACATGAAAGACCGCCCAGAGGCTTAGCAGCGCTTGAATCAGAATGGTCGTTTTTTTCGGTGTCCGCATCCGTGCGCTCCCCACTTCTTGAACATCATTTAACGCCGATTTTTTAGTATAAACCAGCGTCCATAAAAGGAAAACCCGAGGCACCTGCGCGCCTCGGGTCAAAAAAGCTCAACACCTAGGGCATTCTGTCCGGATTAACGAAAACCGCCGGCAAAACTTCCTGCAAACGATCCGGCAACTCCACCAGCGCCACCGTAATAACCTCCGGCAAAACCACCAGCGTTGACGATCTGATTGGCTCGCATCTGCGCCTCAGCAATTTGTTGCTGGGCGATCATGAAATCGGCCTGAGTCTGAGCAGCGCGCTGCTGACGATAGAGCTGCTGCTGCATCGACTGCTGCAGCCACTGTTGATACTGGCCATCGATGCCACCAGCAAATCCGCCTGCGATTCCTCCGGGGTAACCGCCCGCGAATCCCCCTGCCGGTGCCACCATGCCCGGTCCGAAACCTCCAGCGGGCATGATTCCAGGACCGTATGCTCCGGCCGGACCAATCACGCCGGGATAACCCGCCGCAAAGCCACCAGCAACTCCCGGTGGGAATCCTCCCGCCACGGTTGAACCGGCAAGACCTCCAGGAAAGCCGCCAGCGACGACAGGATATCCCCCGGCGATCCCGCCAGGATATCCCATGGCGAATCCACCCGCGGGAGCTACTCCGCCTGCAAAGCCGCCCGGATAGCCCATTGCCATGCCGAAACCTCCGGGGTAGCCCATCGCCATTCCACCAGCGATTCCTCCAGGGTAGCCCATCGCCATCCCACCAGCGATTCCTCCGGCGATTCCTCCAGGGTAGCCCATCGCCATGCCGAACCCCCCTGGTCCCATTCCCGCGTAACCCCCTGGATAGCCCATCGCCATCCCACCAGCAAAGCCGCCGGCCGGGTAACCGGCAGCAAGGCCACCGGCGAAACTCACGGCTAGTCCTCCCGCGATTCCGCCAGGATAACCCATCGCCATGCCGAAGCCGCCCGGGTAACCCATCGCCATTCCACCAGCAAAACCTGCGGCAAGCCCACCGGCGATTCCGCCGGGATAGCCCATCGCCATGCCGAAGCCGCCCGGGTAACCCATCGCCATTCCACCAGCAAAACCTGCGGCAAGCCCACCGGCGATTCCGCCGGGATAACCCATCGCCATGCCGAAGCCGCCCGGGTAACCCATCGCCATTCCACCAGCAAAACCTGCGGCAAGCCCACCGGCGATTCCGCCGGGATAACCCATCGCCATGCCGAAGCCGCCCGGGTAACCCATCGCCATTCCACCAGCAAAACCTGCGGCAAGCCCACCGGCGATTCCGCCGGGATAACCCATCGCCATGCCGAAGCCGCCCGGGTAACCCATCGCCATTCCACCAGCGATTCCGCCTGGATAGCCCATCGCCATGCCGCCCGCGAAACTTACTGCGAGCCCACCAGCGAATCCGCCGGGGAATCCTCCCGCATAGACAGGGTAGCCAAACCCTGGATTAACCCACGGCCCGCCAGCCACGCCCATGGCGAGACCACCCGGATAGCCCATCGCCATGCCGGCAAACCCGCCCGGATAGCCCATCG
>JBIIXZ010000189.1:0-5091 GCA_044347055.1 Bdellovibrionia bacterium
CAAGAGCGTGGTTTTTCCGGCTCCAAGGAACCCCGAAAGAACGGTGACTGGAAGCTGGGCGTACTGCATCGAGGACTTCCTTTTCGAGAGAGATCAGTTCTTGGTCGCAGGCTTGTCGGCGTGGGCTGCAGTTTTTCGGCTCTGTGCAATCAGCTTTGCCTTGATCGTGCGCAGCCGATTGGAAAGCTGGGCGTCTTTGGCAAGCTTGATGGCCTGTGAGATGCCTCCCTGCTTGTCGATCGTGCGGATGGCGCGGGTCGACAGGCGAAGCGAGAGGATCTGGCCGAGCTCAGGAATGCTGTAACGCTTGCTCACGAGGTTCGGCAGCCACCGCGTGCGGGTCTTGATATTTGAGTGGCTGACGAGGTTTCCGGTCGTCGGGCCCTTGCCGGTGAGTTCGCAGAAGTTAGACATAGATTTCTCCGCTTTTCTTGGCGATGCGCACTTTCTTGCCGTCGACGATCTTCTTGCCGAGCCGAGTCGGCTTTCCGGATTTCGGGTCGACCGCCATGACGTTGGAAATATGGATCGGCGCCTCCTTGGCGACGATGCCACCCTGGGGGTTGGCCTGCGATGCGCGGATGTGGCGCTTGACCTGGTTCAAGCCCTCCAGAATGACCGACGCCTGTTTGAGTCGCATCGCCGTGATTCGTGCCTGCTTGCCTTTTTCTTTTCCGGCGATGACCTCGACGAGGTCGCCCTTGCGGAGCAGACTCTTGATTTGCGTGCTTTTCATGGGTTCCTCGTTACTTCGTGTACTTCTTGCGGAAGCGCTCAATGCGGCCCTGAGTGTCGAGCAGCTTTTCTTTTCCAGTGAAGAACGGGTGCGACGCGCTCGAGATTTCGACCTTCACGACGGGATACTCATTGCCGTCTTCCCAGATCATGGTTTCCTTGGGTTGGGCGGTCGAACGGGTCAGGAAGGCAAAATCGGAAGACACATCCTTATAGATGACTTCGCGGTATTCGGGGTGGGTGGCATGCTTCATGGTGTTCTCCGATCATTTGCAATTTTGTTGCGTTTATTAGTGCAACTCTGATGCATTTGTCAAATTCTTCCGGCGGGTGACAGCCCCGTTCCCTCCCGAGGGCATCTGCTGTAGGGTCATTCCATGAGCAAGGAAGGACAGTCTCGCGCGGGGCGTCGCACGCAAGGGCGCAAAAATACTGGGACATCAGCGCATGGTTGGCACGAGCTTGAGCTGGCTTCCGCCCTCGAGGCCATCGAGCGGGCCGGCCTGCGCCGCACCCAGCCCCGAATTGCAATCCTGAAGGCCCTGATTGCCGAGCACGGACCTTTCAGTGTCGATGAGCTTCGTGAGTTCACTCTTCTTGACGGCATTGACCGCGTGACCGTCTACCGGGTTCTGACGGCATTTGAAGAGCTGGGCCTGGTGCGCCGGTGTGAGTTCGGCGACGGCACTTCACGCTACGAGTTCGCGGGTGGCGGCCACCACCACCATCACGTCATCTGCAAAAAATGCCGCAAAACGGAAAACGTCGACGAGTGCATTCCCGAAGCGATCATCCAGCGCGTTCGCAAGCTCGGGTACGACGACGTCTCGCACACCCTCGAATTCTTTGGGGTGTGCAAGACCTGTCGTGCGGCTTGAGCTCTGATCAGAGCCTCGCCTGGAGGCCCACGATGAAGTTGCGGCCCGGAAGCGGCGCGACGTCCTTCACGAATGACACGTGGTTTCTTGCCTCGACGTTGAGCGCGTTGTTGAGCCGCGCCGTCAGTCGCAGGGCGCCGAAGCTCGTCGTCACGGGCATCTCGGCTCCGAGATTCAGCATCGTGAAGGCCGGCGTCTTCTGCTCGTTGGCAGCAAGCTGCGTCTGCGCCTCGGAGCGCTGGATTTCGATTTCCGCGGCGACGGCATTTCCTCGGTAGCTCAGGCCGACCGTTTCGCGAACCGGCGTCACGCGCGGCAGGAAGGTGCGATCGGTGCGGTTGAAGCCGCGGACCACGTCGAGCCTCGTTTCCAGCTCCCAGATGCCGTCAAACAAGGTCCATGGAAGCTGCTCGCGGAGCTCAAACTCGGCGCCGTACAACACGGCAGAAATGGGGCGGAATTCGTATTCGGCAAACCCGCTGTCGACGTCGGTGGCGCCGTTCGGAATCAGGCCGATGAAGCGCGTGAAGTCCTGCACAAAGAGCGTGGCTCGCGCCTCGCTCTTACCCTGCTTGCGGCGAAGCGAAAGCTCCGCGGATCTGCCGATTTCACGCTCGAGGTTGGAATTACCGATTTCGTAGGTGCTCGTGGCCATGTGCTGGCCCAACGCAAAAAGCTCCTGGTAGTTCGGAGCGCGCTCGGTAAATGACGTATTGAGTCCGAGGCTGTAGACGTCGCTGAGTCGGTAGAGGGTTCCGAGCGAGACGCTCGGAGTCAGGAAGCTTCGCGAGGCCTCGGCACCGAAGGCGCCTCCCCCGAGTGAATTCACGCGCGAGTATTCGCCTCTGAGGCCGAAATTGTGGGTCCAGTTGCCGGTCGACAACTCTTCGAAGGCAAAGAGCGCACCCTGAACATTGTTGGTGGTGGGCAAGAAGGCCTCTTCACCCCGGGCGCTCAGGCGAAAGGCCTGAGTTTGAAGGCCCACGATGCCTTGAATTGCGCCCCACGGGCGATGCCTGAGGTCGGCGCGAAACTCGCCGCCCGTATTCTTGAAGACTGTGCCCTCTTCGTCGTCCCCGCCTCCCAGGGCGACCAGAGCATGATGATCATGTCCGCTCTCGGTGTGCTTGTAGGTCGAGAGAGCCCCGGCAACCCGGCCCGACTCAATCCAGCCGCCTGTCTTGAATTCGCCGGCGAAGTCGAGGCGCTGGCGATTGAGGTCGATGACCGTTTCTTCTTCCTTCACCACACCATAGTGCGTCCCGAAGCTCGAGAACGATGCGCCCCAGTAGCCGTTGTCGGTGATCCGGCTGACTCCGAGTGCTCCTTCGAGGGTCTCGGCCTCGCTGTTGGCGACCGTTTTGATGGGCGTGCGGTAATCGCCGGAAGCGCGAAGGATTCCGTCGAAGTGATAGGCCCAGTCGCCGGCGCTGTGATTGACGAGAAGCCCGAGCGTGCGGCCCGCGTCCACTGTCGAAAAACGAGAGTCGAATTTGATCTTCGAGTCGTATTGAAGGCGTGTGGGAATGCGCGAGCTGACCGTGTTGACGACGCCGCCAATCGCGCTTGAGCCATACAGCAGGGCTCCTGAGCCGCGAATGATCTCGACCCGGTCGATGAGCAGGGGGTCGCCCGCGACGGCATGGTCCGCGCTGGTTCCAGACGCATCAAGCGTGCCGAGACCGCCCTGGAGCACGCGGATCCGGTCGCCATCCAGCGCGCGAATGACGGGGCGGCTGGAGCCCGGGCCGAACTGGGTGGAGGTCACGCCGGTTTCGCGTGAGAGCGTCTCACCGAGAGTCTGGGCGCGCTTCTTGTCCAGCTTTCGGCCGGAGATCTCGCTGATGGTCGGAACAAAGTCCTGAACGGATTTTTTATCCGCACCTGCAACTCCAAGCACGGTGATTTCTGGAATCTCGAGTTCTTCGGATTCCGTGGCGAGAAGTGGCGAGCTGGCGAGGACAGAGGACACCACGAGGGCGAGCGTCTTTTTCATGCTCCGAAAATTAGCGGGGAGAATTGCTTAATGCAACTATTTTGCACTGAGCCGGTCCCGCCTGTTCCTGGCCGCGAGGCTCTCAGTATTCACTTCGGCCAAAATCCCATGAAAAAACCCCGGCCACGTGAGTGACCGGGGTTTTCGAGGTCTTGCTGGAATGAACTTAGTTCGACAGTTCCGAGAGCTCGTCGAGCGGATTGGCCTCGCCGGCGGCACTCTTCACCGAAACCTTGCCTGCGGCGATTTCGCGCAACGACGTCACGATGACGCGGTTCTTGCTCTTCACGAGCGGCTCGGAGCCCTTGTACAGTTGGCGGGCACGGCGGGTCGCGACGTGGACCAGCTCATACATGTTGCCGACTTTTTCGAGGCAATCTTCGATCGTGACGCGTGCCATAGACTCACTCCTTAAAAGGTTATCGAATTCCGTGGGTTACCCCAAGGATTCATCCCGGTCAAGGGCGGGGTCGCCCGCCGGGCCATCCGAGGCCTGAAACAGCGCCTGAATGGCATCAGGATGGAGGTCCTCGATCTGCCTGCGGCGAAGCTTCTGGGTGTGGGTGATTTCTCCGGACCGGACCGACAGCGACTCGGGCAGGATCACAAAGCGCCGAATTCGCTCATAAGGAGCAAGGCCCGTATTCAGCTCTTCGACCTCGCTCTGGACCAGGGCTCGAATCTTGGGATGGTTCACGAGCTCCGGAAAGCGGCTGAATAGAATCTGGCGTTCGGTGCAGAATTTGATGATTTCATCGCGCCGAAGGGTGACGAGGGCCGCCAGATGGCTTCGGCGGTCTCCCACGACCACGAAATCCTCGAGGTACCTGCTGGAGCGTGCGCGGTTCTCGATCTTCTGCGGCGCGATCGTACGACCGCTCGAGAGGATGATCATGTCCTTCTTGCGGTCCGTGATGTGGAGGCGTCCTTCGGTATCGAGATAGCCCAGGTCGCCCGTATGGAGCCAGCCGTCGCGAACAATCTCGGTGGTCGTTTCGGATCGATTCCAGTAGCCCAGAAACGGCTCTTTCGAGCGCACCACGATCTCGCGGTCGGAGAGGATCTGGATTTCCATGCTGGACAGCGGACGCCCCACGCTTCCGAAAGCCGGCTGCACCGGGTCGTTGATCGCGATCGGTCCGCAGGTTTCGGTCAGCCCATAGCCCTCCAGGACACGGACTCCGAGAAGATCCAGCTCTCGAGCGAGGTCCGGGGGTAGAGGAGCGCCTCCGCTGATCGCGAACTTCAGGCGTCCGCCGAGGCGCTTTTGGATTCCCTTGATCACGGTTTGCTGGGCCAGGAGCGATTCAGCGGTATCCGTCAGGCTGGGGCGCTCATGGGCTTCGCGCGAGGCGGCTACTCGGCGCGTGGCATCAATGAGTCTTTCAATGATGACGCGCTCGGCGGCAGGCTTCGACTCGATGTTTTCCTGGATTCCCGAGAGGATTTTCTCAAAGAGCTTCGGCACGCCGAAAAGCAGTG
>JBIIXZ010000022.1:0-19687 GCA_044347055.1 Bdellovibrionia bacterium
ACCCGCGAGGAAAAGCAGGTCTTCCAGCCGAAAACGAATCCGATCGCGAGCTCGAACTGTCCGAAGATATTGGCGAGCGGAAGCACCGTGTAGGTGGTCTCCTGCTCGGTCTGCAGATGCGAGCGGAAGAGCTCGGCGCAGTCATGGAGGCCGCACATGAACTGGGCCTGGGAAATCATCGAGCCCTTGGGCTCACCGGTGGTTCCCGAGGTGTAGACCAGAAGAAAGAGAGCCTGCGGGTCGGCATCCCAGAGACGCTTCTCGACGGGCTCTCGGCCACCGGTGGCCAGCATTCCTCGCCCGCGCTCGAGGAGCTCTGGAAGCTCCGCGAAAATGATCGCCGAATTTTCTGCCAGGGATTCCGGGCGATGTTTGGTGAGTCGATCTCGCAGGGCAGGCGTTTCGAGGCAGATGAGGGTGGCGCCTGAATCTCGGAAGATTGCCGCGAGCTCCTCATCCGACTGAACGGGCGAGAGCGGCACCGGGACCGCTCCGCAGGCGATGACCGCCCACTGAAGCCTCACGAAATCGACCGACGTATTGCCCACGATGGCGACACGCTCGCCTGCTGCGACTCCGCGGTCTCCGAGCACGAGTGCGAGGCTCAGGATGTCGTCCACGATCTTCGAATAGCCATGGTCGATCCACCGCGAGTCGATGCGCTCGCTGAAAGCGATCGCGTCGGGTGTGGCATCGCGTCGGGAAAGCAGGGAGCGGGTGAGTGTCGATTCCAGGATGAGAGGCATGCCGTCTACTTTCGAGTCATCTTGCGTTTCAGGGCGACGTCCATTTCGCGCTTGGCCGACCGCTCCTTCAGGTCCTGCCGCTTGTCATGGCGCTTCTTGCCCTTGGCCAGGCCGATTTCGACCTTGGCGCGTCCCTTCTTAAAGTACATCCGAAGGGGGATGAGTGTCAGCCCTTCCTGCGTGATGGCACCGAAAAGCCGGTCGATGTCCTTGCGCGAGATCAGGAGCTTTCGCTTCCGGAGGGGCTCATGATTGTAGATGTTGCCATGGCTGTACGGCGCGATGTGCATCTGGAGAAGCCACGCTTCCAGGACATTGGTTCCGTGTGTCGGAAAGATGTCGATGTACGCATCCTTCAGGCTCGAACTCTGTGTCCGCAGGCTCTTGACCTCGGTGCCCGTGAGCATGATGCCGGCCTCGAGGGTCTCTTGGATGAAGTAATCCGCTCGAGCCGTCGAGTTCGTGGCGATGAGCTTCTCCGCCTCGGCCATCAGCTCTTCCTCTTTTCGGAGTTCACGGGCTGCGCCACGCCCAGCGACAGGATCGTTCGGAATGCATCCTCCACGCCCATTTTAGCGTCACGCACCTGAGACTCCGGAACGATCAGATAAAAACCGCCCGTGGGGTTCGGCGTGGTCGGCACGAACACGTTGAGGCATCCCTCCGGAAGCTGGGGGTTTCGCGCGCTACCCGTCACGAAACCGAGCGTCCAGACTCCTTGACGCGGATACTCGAGGTACACCACGCGATTGAACTGCTGGCCTCCACCCGAGCCGAAAGCCCGGAGCATCTGGTCGAGCGCGCTGTAGACGCTGCGAACGACCGGTATTCGCTGGATGAGCTCCGAGAGCAGGTCGAGGAGTTTTTGACCGAGGTACTGCTGAGAGATCCAGCCGAGGAGCGAGATGAGGAAGGCCAGCCCGATCGAAAGTGCGGCAGTGAAAGCCAGCTTCAGGGCCGCGGACCAGGGGTGGTCGTCGCCCAAAAGACTGTCACGAATGCTTTCTGGCAGCAGCTCCTGGAGCGACCACAGGAACTGCGCGAAACCGGAGAGCATCCAGAGAATCACGGCCAGTGGAATGAGGATGAGCAGGCCCGAGACGAAGTGCGCCCGAAAGAGCGTTCGAAAATCAGGAAGTCGCGGGACCTTCAGTCTGAGTCTTTCCATCTCAAAGCTCCAACGTCAGCGTTGCACCGCCGCCCCAGAGGCGTCCGCCGATGGCGTAGCCTGGAGCACCGATCTTGTTTCCAGCCGCATTCGTCCCGGATTCATCGCCGGCAGTTTTGGTGACTTTTGCCGTCACCAGATGCTGGTACGAGCCATGGACGTCGAGCTGCGCCGGAGTGTTCCAACCCAGGAACTTCGAAAACCTTCGACCCCATCCTGCGGAAACACTGTGTCTGCTCGGATCGAGGTAGTTTCCTGATTCGGAGGGCAGGCCTCGGAACATGGACGGCCGATAGGAATAGCCCACTCGCAGCGTGGAGGATTCGAACGAAATCTCCTCGGCGATTCTCGGCGTCACGATGTTTCGAAGGGAAAGTCCCGGAAGGATGCTCGGATTGACGATGAGGGGATCGTTGTTGTTCTCGCATTTTGTATCGTCGTCGTCTTCACCTTCGCAAGTCTGCGTGGGGTCCGTAATCGCGAGAGCTGGTCGCTGAAAGCTTCCCCAGTTTTGGAAATCGGCCTGAAGGTAAAGTCTGCCGTGAGGCGAGTGCTTCCAGCTGAAACCCGTTTCGAGCGCGAGCGGATCGTAAAAAAGTGCCGAGTTGGCTCCGAACCGGATATCGAGCGCGGCAAGCTCGCCGAACGCGCGGGCGCTCGAATTAAAGTTCAGCGTTGCCTTTGCATCATGCGTGGTCCGCAGCACCTGGCCAAAACTCCAGGCTCCGGCCTCTTCCTGCGGGGTTTCCGAAACGAGAAGCCACGCGAGATTGGGCGAGGTCTTGGGCTTCAGGCTGGCTGAAACGCGCATCGAGCTCGTCGTGCCGGTCTTCGTCTGCAGAAAAGCGGTTCCGTTTGCCGTGATGGCGTACCCGATATGGAGTCCGAGGCCGAGGGAGAGCCGCGGGGTGAGTTTGGCGGCGAGTCCGGCCTCCAGAAGGGGGCGCTGAGTGCGCGACCGGTAGAGCACGTATTCGGGAATGTAAGCCTCGCCGGTGTCAATCGCACCCAGCGGATCGAAGGGCGTGAAAATCGTGAGGCCTGCGCTCAGGTGGTACCAGTCAGGAGCAATGAGCGCAGCTGCGCCGATCGTCTGACCGAGTACGGAGCGGTAATCATCGACTACGTTTCCAGTTCGCTCCTGGTCCGAGGTGAACTTATTCTCGATCGTCACGCCCTCGATCGGCGTGAATTTTGGATCCATGAAAATCCAGCCGTAGCTGAGCCGGAGTTTTTTTCCGGCAGCTTCGGTCAGGCCTGCCGGATTGGAGTAGGCGGAGTAGGCGTCGAAGCCCCAGGCGGCTCCGGCTCCGGCGAGTCCTGCCGTGCGCGAGCCGAAACCAAAACCGCCGATGTCCGCGCGAGCCGGGCATGCCGAGGCGAGGGCCAGGGCCGTCATCCCCAGCGAGAGCGTCAATTTTTTGAGTTTCACAGCTTGGTTGTAGCCATAGACCCGGCGAGCTGTCGAGCGAGCTTCTCGTCGGAATCGGGGGATGAGAGACTAGCCGAAGGGAGACGGAGACATGAGAAGAGCGTGGATGGCCCTGGGCCTGCTGGCATCGGTACCCGCGAGTGCGGCGTTTTCGGCGAGGGATGTCCAGCTTCAGATCGAGCCCGTGGTCGGTTACGAGAAGGCGTTCAAGGCCATTCCTTCACCCCATACGAATCTTCGATTTCTTTACGGCATCCGCGCCATAGCTGGATATTCGATCCTCTCCGCTGAGCTGGAGGCAACGCGCGCCAGCGACAGCGAGGCCTATCCGGCGGAATCCAAGACCATCGAAGAAAGCTCCGAGAAGGTGAAGCTCGGCGTGAGAAGCTCCATCGATCGCTCCTTCGGTTCCGCTTTTCTCCGCGTTGGAGGGCAGGCTCAGCGCCTCACTCGGACGCAGACCTTGTCCTCGATTTCGTCGCGAGTCCAGGATCCGCTTTCGATGGACCCGTATGCCGGTATCGGTGCGGAGCTCGGGGGCGGGATGTTTCGATTGACCGGCGCCGCGACAGTCGTTTTCCGCAATACGTCCGACTGGCGCCAGAACGATATTGAAACCACTTTCGGCCTGAAGATCGGGAGGTAAGTTCGTCCAAAAGGAACCGGGCCCTGCCCGTCGGCAGAGCCCGTAAGAATGGGATCAAGTCCGTTTCGAGTTCTCGCTGCTATTGGGGCCAGGTGCAGCTTTTGATCGGTGCGGGGCCGCTCGAGTACGAACCGCGCACGTCGTTTTTGCAGTCATAGATCTTTCCTTTGGCCAGCGTCCTGAAAGCGCCACCGCCATTGAAGCGATTGCCTCTCGCGTACACGATGCCATCTTCTTCGCTCTGGAGTGACCAACGGCAATTCCTGAAGGTGTTGTCGTAAGCCTTCAGCCAGCCGTCAGCATTCTTGGATTTTTTTCCGGCAGCACGAAATCCGTAGCCGCCCGAGCAGCCTTCCACGGTGTTCCTGCGAACGGTGTTGAATGAGGCGACCCTACAGTTGGCCATGCCGTGGTTTCCCGGATCCGCCTTGTCGGAGCAGGCACCGATCGCACGGGGACAGTTCCGGAAAGTGTTGTTCTCGAACGTGGCCGATCCGCCATTCGTCTGGATGCATTTGTCGGGTGCGTTCTGGAAGAGCGAGTTCCTGATCAGGTTGTTCCTGCCGTAGTTGGTCAGGCCATCTTCGCAGATCTTGTTGTACTTCACGCCATCGACGACGTTGTTGTTGCCCAGAAGATGGATGCCCTCCGGGCTCCAGTCGATGGTGAAGTTCCGGAGGGTGCTGTTCGATCCCCGGACAGTAAAGATGGTATTACTCGTGGGTTTCTCGTTGCACTTTTGCGCTCCTGACCAGACCAGGACCATTTTTCCGGAGCCATCAATGGTCTTGTTCGCTCCCACTTCGATGGGAGAAGGAACGGAAATCCTGGTGTTCGTGCAGCCCTCTTGGGTGTAGTCGAACCTCCCTTTGGAATTGAGCGCGTTCCTGATCGTGCTTGAAGTACAGGTCTGAGCTGCAGCGTCCGCTGCTCCGAGGAACAGCGCGATAGAAATACCGCCGCCGAAGAGCTGGAAAAGTCGTGTTCTCAAAAGTCGTGTTCTCATGGTTCCTCCGTTTGCTGCAGGGCTACTCAAGAGCAATTGGCGTGCCCTTGAGGAAGTTCGATTGAACGCAATAGGTTACCTATGCTTCAGGCAGTGAGCCCTGTTCAAGCTCTAGTCGCCTGACGATTTTTGCGACAGTTCTCCAGCAATCTGCCGGGCCTGGTCTGCGGCGTCCTCGTCGCCGGACTGGACGAGGAGATCAGCAAGATGCAGAAGTCCCACTCCGGAGCCCTGCGCGGCATCGCCTGCGCGAGCGAGCCCACCAGCGCGGATCAACTCGGGTGCGAGTACTCGAAACGCTTCCGTGTCCTCGGAGACCTGGTCACCGACGGATGCGAGGATCTGGGCTTTCAGCGAGGAAATACCATGACGCTGTAAAGTCTCCGCATCCTCGGCGATCGATTCGAGCCGGCCAAGAAACCTTGCGGCCGCGAGATTCGCAGATTTCTCGGTCTCACCCCGGGCCTTTCCGAGAAGCGCGGGCAGGGCATCGAGCTGCTGGGTGATGAAGGCATTCAACTGCTCATAGGACACGAGCGAGATCTTCTCATCGAGCCCCTGGAAGTATTTTTCCACCGGAAATCCGGGGTCTCCCACGAGTTCAGGTTGTTCATACGCCTGTTCCATTTTGATTGCGGCCCGAAGGCCATTTCTGCGCTCGCGGCAGAGCGGGGTGGGTGTTTCCGAGTTCGAGCAGAGTCCATGGATCGATTCTATGGTTCGCGCCGTTTCCGCCTGGTTGCAGCTCGAAACAAGGGCTTTCAGGCCCAGGAACTCCGCTCCTTCGGCGCACCGCTGTCGTTCTTCGAGGCTCGAAAGCGAGGTCTGGCGCGAAGGCGAAGCGCGCAGCACGCTGGCGATTCTCTGCTGGGGTTCAGGCCTCGCTTTTTCGAGTGAAGACAGGTTTTGAGCGTGTGCCATGGTGATCTGGAGAGCGTCGTCCTGCCGAGTGGACTCGCGTTCGACTCTCGTCGAACCTGCCCTTCGAAGAGATGTGTTCCAATGGATCCCGACCACTGCGCCGATGACGGCGCCGGCGAACAGAGCTTTCCAGGGATAAGGGCGCTGACGTTCCACGCTGGCACCCTGTGCAAGCGATGGGCCGGGCTCAGCGTGCCCGGAGTTCGAGATGAGCCGGAAGAGTCGTCGATGATCCGCGACCAGTGTCGAACATTTCGACGCTCAGTCGGAGCGCACTTTTCCGCGCAGGCTCTTTTTTTGAGAGTGGACCCGCTTGGCCCCTTCACGCCTCTTCTGGCTTCCGTGCGTCGGCTTCGTGGCCTTGCGCTTTTTCGGCACGACGATGGCCTCAGCCAGAAGCGCTCGAAGTTTCTCCAGGCAGTCCTCGCGGTTGCGTCCCTGATCGCGATGCAGATCACTCGAGACCATGAGGTCGCCTTCGGTCGTGAGGCGCGGGCCGATCTTCTGCAGCACGCGTTCGCGAAAATGTGACGGAATGCTCGGACTGTTGAGGGCGTTCCAGCGAAGCTGGCACTTGCTGTTGACCTTGTTGACGTTCTGGCCGCCGGGCCCCGAGCTTCGGACGTAGCTCAGCTCGAGCTCGTGGAGAGGAATTCGAAAAAAGGGCGAGATGACGAGGGCGGACATGGGGTCGAGCTTCCCGCCATGGGTCGAGCCTTGCAACCGAAACCAATCAAATCCTGACAATACGCCCCGGGGGGCCGTGTTAGCCCGAGCCTATGAAATTTCGACCCAACGCCTTGCTTCTGCTGTTGCTGTTCATGGGAGCGACCGTCCGTGCCTCGGAGGTCAAGGACCCGGCCTCGACTCCGCCTCCCGCCGCGAAGCAGTGGTACGAGAAGCTCTCGCTGAGAGGGTACACCCAGATTCGGTACAACCGCCTTCTGGAGACCAATCCACAGCTCAAGTGCGAGCAGTGCGACAAGAGCTGGGGTGACAACGGTTCATTTTTTGTGCGCCGGGCCCGCCTGATCCTCTCCGGCGACGTGCACGACCGGGTCTTTGTCTACATCCAGCCGGATCTCGCTTCGGAAAATCTGCACCTTCTTCAGGTCCGCGACCTGTACTTCGATTTGTTCCTGACGGCCAATCGCGAGTACCGCCTTCGATTTGGCCAGAGCAAGGTTCCGTTCGGCTGGGAGAACCTCCAGTCGAGCTCCAATCGGCTGATGCTCGATCGAGGTGATGCCATCAACAGCGCCGCGCCCAACGAGCGTGATCTTGGCCTGGCATTTTACTGGGCGCCTGCTGAAGTTCGTAAACGGTTCAAGATGCTCGTCGATAGCGGGCTCAAGGGCTCCGGCGATTATGGAGTCTTCGGCATCGGCGCTTTCAATGGCCAGGCCGCCAACAAGCCCGAGGCCAATAACAACCGCATGATGGTGGGCCGAGTCACTTATCCGTTTCTTTTGGACTCAGGACAGTTCTTCGAAGTGGGTGCGCAGGCGTACGGCCAGGAGTTCGTCGTCAGCAGTGTCAGCTCAGGAGTTTCAGGCGCACGAAACCAGCGCGACGCCCGAGCCGCGGTCAGTGCCATCTGGTATCCGCAGCCCTTCGGACTGCAGGCGGAGTGGACGAGCGGTGTCGGGCCGGCCTACGATCGGCTCGCCAACGCCATCACCAACCAGCACCTCTCCGGAGGATATGTCTCCGCGATGTGGCGCCATGCCGCCGAAGGTTCCAGCATCACTCCGTTCGTTCGCTACCAGAAATTTGATGGCGGAAAAAAACAGGAGCAGGACGCGCGCTATTACCAGCTTCGGGATTGGGAGTTCGGAGTAGAGTGGCAGCCCTTTCCGGCGTTTGAGCTCACCGCCGAGTACACGATCTCGGATCGGCTGACTCGCGACGCGGCAAAGCCGAACAACGACCAGAGTGGAAATCTGGTGAGGATCCAGGCGCAGTTCAATTACTGACGGGCTGTCCAGACTGCCGCAAAGAAGCGATCCCACTGCTCCCAGCTCAGCGCCTCGGCGCGGAGGGTCGGGTCGATTCCCGCCGGCTCGAGCGCCTGCTTGAACTGCGGAGCGGCGGCAAGTCCGGCGCGAAGCATCTTGCGTCGATGTGCGAACGAGGCTCGAAGGAGCTTGTCCCAAAGTTTCATCGCTTCAGCGTTGCCCGCGGGCATGGAGGAAAGACGCGGAGTCTTTCGCGGAACCAATAGCACGACTTCCGAGTCGACATCCGGCGGGGGCTGGAATGCTCCCGGCGGAACGGAAGCGACCTTCGAGACGTCCCAGAAGTTCTGGATCCAGAGCGACAGGCTTCCCCACGCCTTGCTTCCGGTTTCCGCGCGCAGGCGCTGCGCCACTTCAGCCTGGAACATGAGGATCATGAAGGGAATGCGATCGGGGTGCTCCGCGAGTCGGAGGAGAATGGCCGTGCCAGAGGAATAAGGAAGATTCGACAGCACTCCCAGCGGAGGAGAGGCGAGCCATTCGCTTTCAGGAACCTCAAGAAAGTCGGCATCCCACACTCGAACGACGCCCTTCCAGTGGTCCGCCCACTTGCGGTCCATTTCGGCGACGCCGAAACGAACCTGCGGAAGATCGGCGAGCTTTCGGATCATCGGCTCGGTCAGCGCACCGCCGCCCGGGCCCACTTCCAGCAGGGTCTTGCAGCCCGATTCCTGGAGCTTCTCGATGCAAAGATCGGTCAGGCGTTCGCAGAGCGCCGTGTCCTTCAGGAAGTGTTGTCCGAATGCTTTTCGTCTCGGGTGTGCAGGCATGGTCTAGTCCGCGGCCGATGCTTTCGCAGCAACAGCCAGCATGTCCTTTCCGGTGAGGAAGTGTCCCTGGGCAAAACGAAACGCGCCGGCGCCCGCGATCATCGCGGCGTTGTCGGTGCAGTACTCTTTGAAAGGAAAGCTCGGTTCGATGTCGAGTCCCCAGGATTTCCACTCGGCGGCAAGACGCGAGCGCAGCCGTGAGTTGGCGGCAACGCCTCCGACGATGGCTGCGGACCTGCAGCCGAAGCGGCGTGCTGCGAGCTTCATCTTGCGCAGGATTGCATCAACGATCGCTTCCTGGGTCGAGGCGCAGAGATCCGGAAGCTTTGCCTGGAGTTCCGGTTGCGGAATCTTTTTCAGCTCGAGCGCGACCGCGGTCTTGAGTCCACTGAACGAGAAATCGAGCACGTCTTTTTGTGGAAGCGCGCGCGGAAGGTCATACGCTGCGATGTTTCCTCCCTGCTGTGCCGTGCGATCGATCCATACTCCTCCGGGATACGGAAAGCCCATGAGCTTGGCCGTCTTGTCGAAGGCCTCGCCGGCAGCATCGTCACGCGAGCGTCCGACGAGCGCGCTGGAAAGAAAGGGCAGGGGCCACTTCGATGGCTCTTCGTGAACGACGTAAAGATTCGTGTGGCCGCCCGAGATGACGGCAGCCAGCATTGGCAGATGGTGGATGGCGGGCTCATCACGGTCGAGGAACAGGCTCGAAAGATGGCCTTCGAGGTGATGCACCGGCACGAGCGGCTTTTGGAGTGCAAAGGCCATGGCCTTGGCAGCCGTCACTCCCACGAGAAGCGCGCCCACAAGCCCCGGACGCTGGGTGACGGCGATGGCGTCCACGGCAGGAGCGCTGATTCCGGCCTGTTTCAGCGACTCCTCGATCATCGCGTTGATGGTCTCGAGGTGGTTTCGCGAAGCAATTTCCGGAACCACTCCTCCATACGGGGCATGGATCTGGACCTGCGAAAACGTAGCCACGCTCAGGACGTCCACGCGCCGACGATCGGAGGAAAGCCTGACGACGGAAGCGCTGCACTCATCGCAGGAAGATTCGATTCCGAAGACCAGCTTTTCGGTGGACGTGCTCATGGCGGTTCTATTCTTCGCGTTATTATTCGTCGCCTGCCGGGCAGGCCATCTTCTTGAGGTTGGCGGACACCTTGGCATCATCGAGCTTCGGGGTGCCGTTGCCCGTCGAGTACCAGCCTGGAGCGCGCTCCGGTGTATGGCACTTCAGGCAGCTCTCCGTTGCCACGACCCGGGGCATGCTTTCCAGCCCAAAAGGATGGTCGCGACCCGCGCCATGGCAATTCTCGCACTGGACAGTGGCGTGGACGCGGGACGCCTGGCGAAGCAGCTCACGAGCCGGCGCCGGCTTCGATTTGCGCAGCTCCGCGATCCAGGTTTCGAGCGCCGACCTTTTCGGGGCTTTTGCCGGATCGGCGGCTTGATCCTGGTTCCATTCGACGAGCTGGTGGAGCTTTGAAAATCCTTCGGGATCATTCAGGCCCACCGTATGGCACGCAAGGCACTCGAGATTCTGGTGCTGCCCGGCCTTGACGAGAACCTCGTAGGCTTGAGCGTGGGGGGTCTTGCGCCAGAAATCGAACTGCTTGAAATGGCAGTCCGCACACCGTGCAAAGGTCTGAAACTTCGGAGTGCCTTCTTTTTGTGCCGCTTGAACAAGAGCGGAAATCTTCTTCTCTTCCTCACGATTGGCTTCGGCGATCTGCTCCTTGGTGCGAAGGACGAGCATCTGGAGCTCGGAGGGGGCCTGGTCGGCCGGGGGATCCAGGGCCGCTTCGAGCGCCAGCATCTGCGTTTCGGGCGGCGATTTCAGCTCGATCGTGCCGATGGATTGATTCCGAAACGCGCACTGGTGGATGCTGGTTTTTCGGGGTCCGTGCTCGACGATGCGCGGCTGCTGCAGGTAGCTCTGTGAATGAGCGCCGATCACGAAGTCGATTCCCGGAATGGACTCCGCCAGCTTGAGGTCCTCGTCGAACCCCTGGTGCGTGAGTGCCACCAGCCAGTCGGCTTTTTTTCTGGAGTCACGGATCCATTTTTTCAAGAGCGGTGCGGGATCGGTGGCACGCAGGTCCGCGGGCAGGCCGACATTCCTGCCGACGATTCCGATCACGGCAACGCGGTGGCGGGCGCCATCGGTGGAGCGGAGTTCGAACACATGATCGGAGCGGAGCCAGCGCTTCCATCGGGTGCCGGTCTTCTTCTCGAGATTGGCTCCGAGCGCGATGGCGCCGCTTTCGGACACGAGCTTGTCGAAGAATGCCGTACCGAGTGCAAAGTCCTTTTCTCCCGGAACGAATGCCTTCAGTCCGGTCAGCTTCAGTGCTCGCGCCAGTGCCAGGGATTGGATTTCCGTCTGGCGCTTCAGTGTTTCAGGAACGTCCTGGGTGGAGAAAAACAGGTCGCCCGCGTCGAGCTGCAGCAGCTGATCGCGAGTCCGTCCGGAGAGGAGCGAATCAAGCAGGCGATCCTTGCGCACCATTCCTCCGGTCGGATTCGTGCGGCAGCCGCAGGGCTCGATTTCTCCGAGCACATCGTTCGAGTGCACGATGATCGGGGCTCGGTCAGCGGCCACGGCAGGTGCCGTCGACACAAGCAGCAGCGCGAAAGCTGCGCCGGCGAGAAACGGCACGTGCCGGATCATTTCAGGTCTTGTCCTTCCTGGTCTTGGATTTGCCGGAAGACTTGCGCTCCGCCGCCTTTTTGGCCTCAGGAGATTTTGGAAAGCGATCGGTCAGCTCCTGGTAGAAGCCGCGAGCATCCTCCTCGAAGCCCATCGCTTCAAAGGACTGGGCGATGCGCAGCAGTGCCGACGGAATGCGCTTGGACTTCGGAAACTTCTCCTGGATCTTCGAGTACTCCACGATCGAGGACTGATACTGCTTCATCAGGAAGTGGGATTCGCCCAGAAGCTGGAGTGCTTCCTCCATCGATGGGCCCTTCTTGGGGCGAGAGGCCAGGAATTGCGAAAAGGCTTCAGCGGCGGCTTCAAATTTTCCTGCCTGGAACAGAGCCTTGCCCTTCTCCAGTCCATCGGAAGCCGGAGCTTCGGTTGCAGCTCCTGTAGCGGGAGCTGCCACGGTGCCTGCAGCAGGCCTTTGTCCCTTGATGGCTTCGATCATGGCAAGCTGCGCCTTTTCGAGCTCGACGATGCGATCTTCATACGCCTTGAGCTGTGGTGCCGTGGCGGTGGCGGTTTTCTCGGCTTCGGCCTTGGAGCGTTCCAGCTCCTCGATCCTGCCGCTGAGACGCGCGATCTCGGCCTTGAGCTCATCCACCAGGTACGATTCCGCCTGTGCGCCTCGGGCGCCCTGCGCAGACGGAGAGTCGATGTCGAATGCCTGGTTGTCGCGCATCATGGCGCGAGTGCGCAGGCAGGCGCTTTGAGAAAGGGCAATCGAGGTCAAACAGGCGGCCAGAAGTGCGGGGTTCATGATCCGTTTCATTGAATCGGATCATCTCACTCCAGCCCAGTTGCATCAAGAATTCGGAGGAGGCGGATCCGCGGGGGCGGTGGGGGGATTGGCTGGGGCCGAATCCACGGCTGGCGGATTGCCCGCATCGACAGGGGGTACGGAGAGCGAGCTTCTGACCGCTCCTCCGCGGATGCTCAGGAATTCCGCCTTCTCGGCAAGTTCGCGGGCCTCGGTTGCGTACTTCTTCGCGCGGGCAAAATTCTTGTACCGGTATTCCTGCCTCGCCTTGAAAAAGAGCTCTTCCGAGAGTCGGAAGTAGTCCGTGGAATTCGTGTCGGCCTGGACCTCGCGCGCTGCCTTCAGGGCTGCAGCCGCGTCGGACATTTCCTGGATCGGGCGCCGGGCGATCACCGAGCAGCCGGAGAGGGATCCGAGGACGACAAGGAATAAAAAGGCGATCCCTGCATTCGCGGGGATCGCCTGGGAAGTTCTGGATTTCTGCGCGTGTTTCAAGCCTGGAAGTCAGCGGGTGGTGATGACGAAATTTGCGCGACGATTCCGGGCATGTGCTGCCTCGGTTTCCGCCGAATCCAGCAGGCGTTCCTTGCCATAGCTGATCGTGGTGACGCGATCGCCGGCAATGCCCATGCCTTCGAGGTACTTGCGCACGGCGTTCGCACGCTTTTCTCCGAGAGCGATGTTGTACTGGACGCCGCCGCGGCTGTCGCAGTGTCCTTCGATCTGGACGGCGATGCTGGGCTTGTCCTTCAGGATCGAGACGTTGTTCTTGAGCGCTTCCTTGGCCGCCGAGTCGAGGGCGAAGGAGTCATACGGAAACTGGATCGTGACCAGTCCCATGGCCTTGCCATTGTCGGAATCACCCAGGGTCATGTCGCTCATGTCGGTTCCGGGACTGATTTCATCCGCCTTCTGCTTCTTGGCGCAGCCGGTGGCCAGCGTTGCCGTCAGGGCGATCATGGCGAGCGGAAATGCGGTAAGGAAAAATTTGTGGAGAGAGATCATGTTTTCACCTCGAGTTCCTTCAAGATGAGACAACTCCCAGTAAATTGCAAATATCTCGAGCGGTTCCATGTTCCGGTTTGAAGACCGGAACTCGTCGGAAAGTCCGGTTTCAAACGCCGCTGGATGGCAGGAGCGGCAAATTTCCGGCATGAATCGCGCAACCTTGCGCCTCCATCAGGAGGTCATCATGAGAGATGTGAACAAGGTATTACTGATTGGTCGGTTGGGGGCGGATCCGGTTTCGCGTGAGACGCCCTCGGGGGTGGCACTCACGCGTTTTTCGGTCGCGACATCGATGCGAAAGCGGGGAGAGTCGCGGACCGGCGAGCTCGAGGGATCGATCGATCGCGAGGAGGAAAAGGAGTCAACGGTTTGGCACCGGGTCGTTGCATGGGGCAAGGAGGGCGAAGTGTGTGCCCGATACCTGAAGAAGGGGGCACCTGTTTTTGTCGAGGGAAGGATTCGGCAGAATCGATACATGACCAAGGAGGGTCAGACGAGGACTGACCTGGAAGTCCATGCCGATCGGGTCAGCTTTCTCCCATCCGGAGGAACTTCGGCGTGGTCATCGCCGTCTGAGGCGATGGAGAGTGCCTCAGCATCGATCTTGAACTGATCAGTCGGCCTTTCGGACAAGATCTCCGACCATGATCGCCCGAGGTGAGAAGGCGGGGGTCTTGTCCGAAGGCAGCATCTTGTCCAGTCGGGCAATGGCCACCCCCTGCTCGACATGGATCACCTTGATGGTGCCGATCGGGAACACGATTTCCTTGTAAAGCTTTTCACCGAGAAGATCGTACGTGGGCATCTTCCGGCTGACTTCCAGCACCGTCCCGGGCTTGATGCCCTGGGATGATCCGACGTTGATGAAATAGTCCTTCTTCGGAGCCGGCGGTGCCTTGACTTCGGCCTGCTCGGCAGCCGAGGGCGGCTCGCCGAGATCGACACCCTGGTAGACGCTGTAGATCACCGCTTCGGCGGCCTTTGCCGAAGGAACCAGGAACCATAGGCTGCTGACCAGGAGCCCGACCAGCACTGCGGACCCGATGAAGAATACCGTGATCCAGGCGCTCCATTGCGCCACGTTCACGGCAATCGCGACGTTCTGATTTTGCGAGGCGGTTTGTGGACGATCCATGTTCATGACTTCCTCATGAGTCGTATCGGACGCAGTGCCGGGTTCCTCAAGTCCGACGAGGGATTCTCCAGAAGTGAGCCAGGTTCACCGAGAAGAAATCGTGGCTTTTCGTTCGCCTGCCGAAGGCTGGATTCCGGTTGCGATTGAGGATTTGAGAAGGCTCGTTCGCGAACTTCCGCTGGACCTGTTCATCCAGCTGTCGGAGTCAAATTATTGTCACGTTTTTTCGAGGACGACCGGCCTGGATTACGGTCGTCTTTCCAATTATCGGCAGAAAGGCGTGACCCACCTCTTCGCCCGCGAGTCGGATCGAGTCATCCTCGACCTGCACCTCCGCGAGCATCAATTGGATCGAATGCTGGCGGATTCCTCCGTGCGTCCCGAGCAGAAGGCGGGGCTCGTCCTGAACTGGACTGAACGAACGATTGCGGATGTCTTCGTGTCCTCGTCAATTCCGCCTGACGCGATGGAGGACAGTCGCAGGCTCGTGCTGCAGTACGTGGATCTCATGATCCGACAGCCCTATTCGCTGGCCGCACTTCTTCGATTGATCTCGCATGAGCAGTACCTGCACTTCCATTCGGTAGCAGTGGCAGTGTTCAGCGCGATGCTGGCGCGGTCCTCCGGCAAGTACTCGACTGAGGATGTGGCGCTGATTTCGTGGGGGGGCTTCCTGCACGACATTGGAGCGACTCGAATCGAAGGAGACTTCTACTGCGATCCTCTGGCTGTCGCTGATGGTCCCGCGCGCGATCAGCTGGATTCTCATTGCAGGTTCGGGCTGGAAATCATCCAGGAGATCCGCTCGATTCCGAAGGAAGTGGGGTACATCGTCTACCAGCACCACGAATCGCCGAATGGCACGGGAAGGCCGAATGGAATCCAGAGGTCAGCCATGCATGCTCCAGGAATGCTCGTCGCAGTGGTAGACGCCTGGAGTTCGTTGATCAGCAGCCAGGGAGGCCGTCAGGCACTCGACCCGCAGCAGGCGTTGGATGTCCTGGTGAAAGCTGCGGAGCAGGGGCGCCTGGACGGAGACTCTGTGGAGCTCCTGCGCAGCGTGGTGCCCCGGCTACTGGCGCGGGCCGCCTAGAAGCCCATGTAGTTTTTTCGAAGCTCACGATCGACCCGGAGGTACTTTTCCGGATTTTCCGCTGCAGGATGGACATGGAAGCCAAAAACCCAGGGCTGCACGAGCGTCTGCCGCTCATGCCTCGGGCCGGGGCTCCAGACGGCGAGCTTCTCGAGAAGCTGGTTCAGCTCTTTTGCCTTCTGGCCGGGATTACGTCCTGATGTGGAAACAGCCGCTTCGAGCGCACGAAGACCCGGAAGAAGACGGACTTCCTCCGGTTCAAGCCAGAGGACCGGATCGAGAACGCTCCGCCAGCTCGGCAAGTCCCAGTTCCATCCGATGATCAGCACATCGGTTTCACCTCGTCGAAATCGCTCCACCGCCGGATCGCGGTCGCTGTTCCTTGCTTCCGGTGCGAAGCCGCCTCGTTCCAACCGCTGTTGCGCCAGCTCAAGTAGTCGCTGGCCCTGGGCATCCTGGCCCACGAGCTCCAGCCGGATCGGCAGTGCCGGCGCGGACCTGGGTTTTGACGGTTTTCCGGCGGGACGTGCCCGAGGGGGGCCTCGAGAAATTCGACCCGTGTCCAGCCACTCTTCGAGCTGCGGAAGCGCGGGAAGATCGGTTCGGGGAAGCGATTGCTCCGAGAAGCCAGGTGCTTCGGCCCAGAAATCACGATCCGTCGACGAACCTCGATCTGCGGAAGAGTCTTGAGGTTCAGCAGGGCTACGGTCATTGTCGGACGCCAGCCGCGCTCGAGCCGGATTCCTTTCGAAGCCCATCGGGCCTGCAGAAGCCAGGGCTTTTCCGGTGCGAGCGCCTCTGCCGCGAATTCCGGGTGCACATCAATCAGGTCGGCCCTTCCGTCGACGAACCTGCTCCACGCTTCGCGTTCGTTCGCCACCCAGTCCACGCGAATTCCATCCACCTGTGGCAGGGGCTTCGAGGCCTGCTGGAGGTAACCGAGGTCGCGATATTCGGTGGCGGCCTCCGTAGGATAAAACGAGTTGCTGTAGCCTTCGCGCGCGCGGAGCACGAGGCCGAATCCCGGATGCCAGTCGGTCAGGACGAAGGGTCCGCTCGAAGCGGGAGGCTTCTGAGTTGCAGAGAAATGGTCCGTGGAGGCGATCGAGGGAGCCAGGACTCCGGTTCCGAGGGCGATCGGGGCAGTGAAGGGCAGCGCCAGAACCTTTTCGAAATCCGGGTCCGGCGCTGCTAGCTTGAGCACCAGCGTTTCGGCATCCCGCGATTCAAACGATCGGATTCGCGACATGAAAGCGCGTTGTGGCGCGGAATCCTTTGGAAGCGAAGCGAGCGTCTCCCAGGACGCAATGAAGTTCTTCGTGGTGATCGGCTCGCCAGTGGAAAACATCGCGCCGGATTTGATTCGAATCGTCAGGGTGGTGCGCGAGGCATCCCAGGTGCCACGCTCGGCGGCGAGAACGGTTCTCAGCCTCGGAAACTGGTCGAGATAGGTCAGCTCAAAGAGCGTGTCATGGATCCACGTGAGCAGTGGACGATTGGCCGTCGTCGACCAGGTCCGGGCATCAGGACTGGTCGGCCGCGTCGAGGTGGCGATCACCAGATCGAGGCGCGGCCTTGTCGACGAAAAACCCCAGCTCGGTGTCGACGTCAGCAGTGAGGCCGCGACGATGGCGGAGCTCGAGATCAGTGCGCAGAATTGGTGTCTCGATACGATCATGCCAGAAGTGTATCTGCACCGCCCGCGCTTCGCCAGCGTGGCCAAAACCTGAACCGCTCATCCTCCCAGCGACTGGCGCACGAGAGACGAGGCGGCTTTCAGTGCTTCCGGAATTCCCGAGGGCTTCGTTCCACCGGCCTGCGCAAAGTCGGGCTTGCCGCCGCCCTTGCCTTCGATGTGCGCGGTGATGCCCTTGAGGATTTCGTTGGCGTTGACCTTTTTTGGCGCTCCCGGACCGATGGCGACGATCAATGACGCCTTCTCGGACTCCGGGTCCTTCATGCCGAGCACGATGATCGAGTCAGGAGCCTTCTGCTTGATCGTGTCCGAGAGATCGCGCAGCCGCTTCATGCCGTCCTTGTCCGGAGCGCAGACCGAAGCGACGAACCTGGCTCCGGGCATCGTTTCAGCCGTGGCAAGCATCTGGTCCACCTCAGCCGCGGCCGACTTGGCCTGGAACTGCTCGATCGTCTTCTTGAGCTCGCGCTCGCGAGCTGCGGCCGACTCGAGACGCGAGAGGATCTCATCCGCGCTGGAGGCTTTGAGCTTCTCGGCCACCACCGCGAGCTCCTTGTCGCGCTTGCGCAGGAATTCGAAAGCTCCCTTGGACGAAACCGCGATGATGCGGCGAACGCCGGCAGCGATGCCGCTTTCCGACTGGATCTTGAAGAGGTGAATGTCCGACGAATGGTCGACGTGCGTGCCACCGCAAAGTTCGGTCGAGAAATCGCCGACCTTCACCACGCGGACGCGGTCGCCATACTTTTCGCCGAAGAAGGCAATCGCGCCGGCATTGACGGCTTCGTCCTTGCCCATCTCCATCTTGGCCACGGGCTCGTTCTTCCAGATTTTCTCGTTGATCAGGTTTTCGACCTGTTCGACCTCGGCTTCGGTCATCGCCTGGAAGTGCGAGAAGTCAAAGCGCAGCAGGTCCGGAGCAACGGTCGAACCCGCCTGCTTGACATGCTTGCCGAGCACTTCGCGAAGCGCCCAGTGCAGCAGGTGAGTGGCCGTATGGTTGCGTGCAGTCAGGGCGCGAATTTCAGCATCGGTTTCCTGGAGCGCGCGGGCGCCCACCTTCAGCGTGCCGCGGATCGGCTTCAGGTGCGCGACGACGAGATCGGGCACCGGCTTCTGAACATCGATGACTTCGGCTTCGAAGTCGCCGGACTTGACGCGGCCGTGGTCGCCTGCCTGTCCGCCGCTTTCGCCGTAAAACGGGGTTACAGCGAACACGACTTCGATGATCGCCGTCTTCTCGGCGCTGTCGGCGGTCTGCGCGATCGACTGCGCAGTGAAGGACTGGACGCGATCGATTCCTTTCTCGTTCGGAACAAGAATCGCGAGCGTCTCGCTTTCGGCTTCGAGCTGCGTGTAGCCGACGAACTTGGGCAGTTTGCCAGCGGACTTCAGCTCGGCGGCAAGCTTCAGGTAAATTTCATTCAGCGCGGCCTCGCCTGAACCCTTCCAGTGCTTGCGGCTCTCGGCGCGCTGGTGGTCCATGGCCTTTTCGAATCCGGCCTCGTCCACGCCGAGTCCGCGCTCAGCGCAGATCACTCGGGTGAGGTCGAGCGGAAATCCATAGGTGTCGTAGAGCTTGAAGGCCACTTCGCCCGGCAGGCTCGAACCCTTTTGGAGCGGAGCGGTCGCTTCATCGAGAAGCTGCAGACCGCGCTCGAGCGTGCGCAGGAACTGCTCTTCTTCAGCAAGTACTGCACGGCGGATGAATTCGCGCTTGTCGGCAAGATCCGGGTACGCAGCAACCATCTGGTCGATGACGAAGCCCGTGACCTGGTTCAGGAACGGTCCTTTGAAGCCGAGCTTCGAGCCGTGGCGGATCGCACGGCGCATGATGCGGCGAAGAACGTAGCCGCGGCCTTCGTTCGAGGGCATCACGCCGTCGTTGATCAGGAACGTGGTGGCGCGTGCGTGGTCGGCGATCACGCGGAACGATACGGCGGTGGGCGAGCTGACGTCGTAAGCGACGCCTGCGAGCTTCGAGGTCTGCTGGATGATGTCCTGGAAGCAGTCGGTGTCGTAGTTCGTGTCGACTTCCTGGAGGATCGAGGCGATGCGCTCGAGTCCGGCTCCCGTATCCACGGAAGGCTTGGGCAGCGGAGTCAGCTTGCCGCTGGAGTCGCGGTCAAACTGCATGAACACGAGGTTCCAGAATTCCATGAAGCGATCGCAGTCGCAGCCCATCGCACAGGTGGACTTGCCGCAGCCGTACTTTTCGCCGCGATCGATGAAGATTTCGCTGCAAGGCCCGCACGGGCCCGTTTCGCCCATGGACCAGAAATTGTCCTTTTCACCAAAGCGATAGATCCGGTCCATCGGCACCTTTTCCTGCTCGTGCCAGATCTGGGCGGCTTCGTCGTCCTTTTCGAAAACCGTGACGAAGAGGCGATCCTTCGGAAGCTTCAGCTCCTCGGTGACGAACTGCCAGGCGAAGCGGATTGCTTCCTTCTTGAAGTAATCGCCGAAGGAGAAGTTTCCGAGCATTTCGAAGAACGTGTGGTGGCGTGCGGTGAAGCCGACGTTCTCGAGGTCGTTGTGCTTGCCGCCGGCGCGCACGCATTTTTGCGAGGTGACTGCACGGGTG